>JBFGDZ010000091.1:0-13649 GCA_041580375.1 Candidatus Polarisedimenticolia bacterium | reverse complement strand
TCCCCTTCGGTCATCGGGGCGGGCAGGTAGCGCTCCACGACGGCGATCTCGGCCTTCTCCCGGTCGGCGCGATCGGCGCGGCCGCCCTTCTCGTACTGCTCGATCGACTCCCGTCTCGTCTTGACCGCTCGCATCAGCAGGGCGATGTAATCCTCCTCCTGGAGATCCCGCTTCAGCTCGATTCGGGCGTATTGAGCCTGCGAGACGAGCATCCGCAGCGTATCGACGGCGATCGCGTCCTTCCGCTTGAGGGCCGCATTCAGATCGGTCTTGAACCGGTCGATCATGGTCGCTCCCGCGTGCGCCTTCCGGAGAACGGCGTTCCCCTATGATGCCACAGGCGCGCCCGCCGGGTCAGCCGCATGGCGCGCCGCGGCGGCCCGCCCGCGCTCCACGTCGACCGTGCCGAGCAGGGCGAGGCCGGCCGCGAAGAAGAGCACGAGAGAGAGGACGGCGGGACGCTCGCTCCCTGCCAGCGCGGCCACTCCCCCGTAGAGCAGAGGGCCGGCGACGGCGGAGATCTTGCCGGTGAGGCCGTAGAACCCGAAGAACTCGGCGCTCCGGCCGGGCGGGATCAGAAGCCCCATGAGGCTGCGGCTGGCCGTCTGCGTCGAGCCCATGCCGATCGACGCGGCGATGCCGACCGCGTAGAACGCGGGGACCGTATCGACCGCGTACGCCGCCGCCACGACGGCGCACCAGATCACGAGCGTCGAGACGATCGTCGGTCGCGCTCCCCACCGGTCCACCAGATAGCCGGCGGCCCAGGCGCCGATGAACGCGGAGATCTGGGTGACGACGAACAGCGTCATCACCTGGGCCACCGTGAACCCGATCACGTGCATGGCGTAGATGGCCGAGAACGCGATGACGGTGGCCACGCCGTCGTTGTAGACGACGAAGGCGAGCAGGAACCGGAACAGATCGCGGAGCCGGCGGATGTGCCGGAACGTCTCGCGCAGCCGCCGCAGCCCCTCGAGCGCGGCCCCCGCGCCGGCTGCGCCCCGGCGCGGCGCGCGCTCGCGCAGGAGGAAGAAGATCGGCAGCGAGAAGACCAGATAGAAGAGGGCCACGGCGCCGAACGTGAGCCGGTAGGTGGGCACACCCTCCGGATCCAGTCCGGCGCGTGTGAGCGGAAGGGTCGCCAGGATGGCGATGAGGGCCCCGATGTATCCCGTCGCCCATCCATAGCCGGAGATGCGCCCCATCTCATCCTCGGCCGCGATCTCCGGCAGGAACCCGTTGTAGAAGACGTGGGCCCCTTCGTATCCGATATTGGCGAGGATGAACAAAGCCATGCCCAGCCAGAGATCGCCCGGCCGCACGGTGACCAGCAGGGCGGTGAACAGCATCGACGTCAGGGCGAAGACGACGAGGAACCGCTTCTTCGTGCCGGCGGCGTCCGCCATCGCGCCCAGTGCGGGGGAGATGAGGGCGACGATCAACATCGAGATCGAGATGGAGAGCCCCCAGTAGAAGTCGGCGGCGGTCCCCAGATGGCCCGCGACGACGGATCGGAAGTAGAGGCCGTACGCGACCGTGACGATGAGCGTGGTGAAGGAGGAGTCGGCGAAGTCGTAGAGACACCATGCGAGGACCTCGATCCGGCTGGCCTTGGCGGACACCGTTCCTCCCGAATCGGCGATCCCGCGGCGACGTGCGGCGGATGATAGCAACCGGCCGGGCGCGCCGCAACCGCGACCGTCTGCTATAATGCCGGCCCATCGGAGCGATCCGCGTTCGGCGGGACCATGAGGTGCGCGGGGGACGGATCGCGACCGGCGTCGAGAAGACGCCCGGAGACGGGAGACTCAGCATGACCGGGAAGGACGAGCGTCGCGTATCGGGAGGGGATCGGACCGGGGGCGTCGCGGGATCCGTGAACGTCGCCGCGATCGTGGGCGCCGTCGTCGTTCTCGGCCTGATCGCCTACGGCGTGTACCGGATGCGGGAGGCTCCCTCGCCCCCCCCCGCGCCTATCGACGCCGCCGGGGAGGACGCGCCGCTGGAGGGGACTCCGATCACGGCTGTGGCTCCGGTGGCGCTGTCTCCGGAGGCTCGTGTCGCCGTGGAGCGCTACCGCTGCGTCTGCGGATGCAACGATCCGCTCAGCGAATGCACCTGCAGCCAGAGTCCCGGATCGATCGAGATGAAGAATCACCTGCAGGATCTCGTCGATCGGGGACTGTCGATGTCCGCCGTGGACGAAGGCATGGTCGCCGCCTACGGCGATCAGGTGCTCCTCACCAACTCGCCCGCCGGGGACGACACCGGGAAAGCCGCTCCCTGAAGATCCGATCGCAGGCCGGCGCCCGTTCACCGGGCATGCGGCCGACCCTCAGCGTTCGCCCCAGCGCAGCTTGTGTCGCAGCACCTCGAAGTAGCTCTTGCGGCGCGAGCCCACCATCAGCACGGGCGCCCGATCACGCCGCACCTGGATCCTGTCGCCGGCGCGCATGGGATGACCGACCTGACCGTCCAGCGTGAGATAGGTCTCGGGGCTGTCGCCGCGCAGGGTGATCTCCACGACGGAGTCCGCCGAGACGACCAGGGGGCGCATCGTCAGAGTGTGCGGGCAGATCGGCGTGATCAGCAGGGCCGCCATGTCGTGATCGATGATCGGGCCGCCCGCTGACAGCGAGTACGCGGTGGATCCGGTCGGCGAGGAAACGATGAGACCGTCCGCCTTGTAGTTGGTGACGAACTGCCGATCGATCGACAGCTCGAGATCGATGATCCGCGCGAGCGCCCCCTTGTTGATGACCACGTCGTTGAGCACGGATTGCCGGGTCGCCGTCTTCCGGCCGCGGCGCATTACGACCCGAAGCATCATCCGCCGGTGGACCTCGTAGCGTCCGTCCAGGATCTCACCCAGCACCTCCTCCATCTCATCCAGGCTCGTCTCCGTCAGGAATCCGAGCCCGCCGACGTTGACGCCCAGGATTGGCCGCGGGCGGTGAGCGATCGAGCGTGCCACCGCGAGCAGCGTACCGTCGCCGCCGATGACGACGTGGAGATCGGCGCGATCGGCGGCCTCGCCGCCGCTCCGGACCGCGCGGCGTTTCAGCGCCCGGGACGCATCGGCGTCGAGGAGGATCTCGACACCGCGCGCCTCCAGCAGCGCGGTCACCCGCCGCATCCCCGCGATCGCCTCGGGACTGCGGGTCTTGCCGACGATCCTCACCCGCCGGATCGGAGGGTGCGCGTCATTCACCGTCATCCATCATCCTCCCGATGAGCTCGTCCGCCGGGGGATCGCCACGCCGGGAACCGATTCCCAGATGCAGAAAGAACTCCCGATTTCCCTCGGCGCCCGTGATCGGGGAGGCGCACGCCCCCCGCAGTCCGAACCCGCAACCGGCCGCGGCCGCGGCGACCGACGCGAGAGCGGCGCGGTGCTTGCGCGGATCGCGCACCACGCCTCCGTGCCCGACCTCGCCCCGCCCGACCTCGAACTGCGGCTTCACGAGCGCCAGCACGTCCGCGTCCGGCCGCAGGATCGGCGGGATCGCCGGGAGGACCAGGCGGAGCGAGATGAAGCTCACGTCCACGGTCACCAGATCGACGCGCTCCGGCAGGTCCGTCTCCTTGAGATAGCGTGCGTTGCGGCCCTCGAGCGTCACGACCCGGGGGTCGTTCCGCAGGGACCAGTCGAGCTGGCCGTTCCCCACGTCCAGGGCGTAGACCCGCACGGCACCCCGCCGCAGAAGGCAATCGGTGAAGCCGCCGGTCGACGCCCCGACGTCGAGAGCCACCCGGCCCGCCGGATCGAGCCGCAGCGAATCGAGGGCGCCCTCGAGCTTCACGCCGCCGCGGCCCACGTACGGGTGATCGGGGCCGCTCACGGCCAGATCCGCGTCGCCCGGCACGAGCGTTCCGGCCTTGGAGACCCTGGCGCCGTTCACGAGCACGCGGCCCGCCAGGACGAGCGCCGCCGCCCGCTCGCGGCTGCGGGCGAGGCCGCGCTCCACGAGCAGCCGGTCGAGGCGAGCGCGTTCCGCCCTTCGAGCCCGCGCGGCCATGAGGCTACTTCATCCGGCGCAGGATGTAGCGCGCGATGTCGACGAGCGTTCCGCGCCGCCTGCCCAGAGATCGGAGCGCCTCGCACGCCCGATCCACGGCGCGCTCGGCGTGCGTGCGGGACTTGGCGACCCCGAGCAGGGCCGGATAGGTCGCCTTGCGGGCGCGCACGTCCTTGCCCGTCGTCTTGCCCAGGCGATCGGGATTCCCCTCCAGATCGAGAATGTCATCGATGACCTGAAACGCCAGACCGATGCCGTCGCCATAGCGCTTCAGGATCCGGATCTGGGCCGGCCGGGCCCCGCCCACGATGCCGCCGATCTGAACCGCGGCGCTGATCAGCGCCCCCGTCTTGCGCGTGTGGATCCGGTTCAGCGTGCGGTACGAATAGGTGCGCCCCTCGGTCTCCAGATCCATGACCTGGCCGCCGATCATGCCGCTGACGCCCGCGGCCCGCGCCAGAATCTGGAGGCCGCGCACCTTGCGATCGATGATCCGGTTACCGCGGGGATGCATGCTCATGACCTCGAATGCGTGGGTCAGGAGGGCATCGCCCGCCAGGATCGCGCCGGCCTCGCCGAACACCCTGTGGCTCGTGGCGCGGCCGCGCCTGACGTCGTCGTCGTCGAGCGCCGGCAGGTCGTCGTGGATCAGGGAGTAGGTGTGGATCATCTCGATGGCGGCCGCGGAGGGAAGGACGTCGCTGATCCGGCCGCCCATGGCCCGGCAGGCGGTGATCGCGAGGATCGGGCGCAGGCGTTTGCCGCCCGGGAACAGGGAGTAGACCATCGCCCGGCGCACGGTCGCCGGCACGGTTCCGGGCGCGGGCAAAAACCGCTTCAGGGCGGCGTCCACGAGACGTCGCTCGACGGCGAGGTACGCTTCGACGCTCATCGCCCGTCCGGCTCCTCGTCGTCGTCCGGATCCTCCCCGTCCTGGAAGGGCACGAGCTTCAGCTCGCCCCGCTCGCCGCGCGTGAGGAGATCGATGCGCCGCTGGGCCTCATCGAGCCGGGACGCGCACAGGCGCGTGAGGCCGACCCCCTCCTCGAACAGGCGCAGGGAGTCCTCCAGCTTCAGATCGCCCTCCTCGAGATCCTTGACGATCGCCTCGAGCCGTGCAAGGGCCTCCTCGAAGCCCGGTTCTTTAGATCTCTTCTTCCCGCGTGGCATGGCGGACCTCCTTGACCTCGCACGACAGATCGCCGCGGTGCAGACGGACGCTCACGGCGTCGCCCGGGGACGCGGCCTCCGCGTCCTTCAGGATGGCGCCCACGGGCTCGAGACGGCAGATCGCATAGCCACGCTCGAGAACCGCGAGAGGGGAGAGGGCGTGCAGGCGCTGCCCGAACGAGGCGACCCTCTCCCGGGGGCGATCGACGGCGGAGCCGACGGCCGAGCGCAGGAGCCGGGCGTTCGAGACCGCGGCGGCGCGGCGGGCCATCAGGCGCGCGGCCAGCTGGCGCGGTGCGATCCTCTGCGTGAGCACGTCGACTTCGTGCCGCCAGCGCTGCGCGCGACGATCGAGCGAGAGGCGCAGGCGGTGCGTCTGGTCATCCACGCGCTGCATGCGATCCCGCAGATCGGCCCGCGCAGCCTGGAAGGCGCGGTCGGCGCCCGTGCGGTGGAGACTCTCCCGGCGGGCCGAGACGGCCTCGCGCAGGGTCGCACGAAGACGGGCCAGGAGTCCGTCGAGCCGCTCCGCCAGATCCCGCTTCGAGCGCACCACCATCTCGGCGGCTGCGGAGGGCGTGGGGGCGCGCACATCCGCCACCAGGTCCGAGATGGTGACGTCGGTCTCGTGTCCGACGGCCGAGATCACCGGCACCAGCGAAGCGGCGATGGCGCGGGCGACGACCTCCTCGTTGAACGGCCAGAGATCCTCGAGGGAGCCCCCGCCGCGCGTCACGATCAGGACGTCCACGCCGGACGCGCGCCCCAGATCGCGGATCCCGGCGACGATCTCGGCCGCGGCTCCCTCTCCCTGCACGCGGGCCGGCGCCACGATCACCTCCATGCCGGCGAAGCGGCGGCGCAGGATCTTGAGGATGTCCCGGATCGCCGCCCCCGCCGGTGAGGTCACGATCCCGATCCGGCGCGGGAGCAGCGGCAGGGGGCGCTTGCGGTCCGCGTCGAACAGTCCCTCGGCCTGGAGCCGCGCCCGGAGCTGCTCGAAGGCGAGCTGCAGCTCACCGAGCCCCGCCGGCTCCATCCACTCCACGATCACCTGGTAGGAACCGCGCGGCTCGTAGAGGCTCACGCGCCCGCGCACCAGGATCTTCAGTCCGTCCTCGGGCTTGAAGCGCATGCCGGACGCCACTCCGCGGAAGAGGACTCCCGCGACCTGGGCCTCGGAGTCCTTGAGCGTGAAGTAGGTGTGCCCCGAAGGGTATCGTCTCAGGTTGCTGATCTCCCCCTCCACCCAGACGGACGCGAACGCTTCCTCGAGCAGATTACGGGCGCGCGCGTTCAGCTCGCTGACGGTGAGGATCTCGCGCTCCGGGCTGCTCCCCGGCCGCGCGGCGGAGTCGTCGAAGAGGCTACGCACGGGGCTTCCCGCCGCCGCCGGTCTCCGACGGAATCTGGAGGCGCTCGATCGCGGAGGCCCTCCCGGTGGCCTCGTCCACCTCCAGGATCGCACCGCACAGCCGCACGTCGCGGCGGGCGGTGGAGAAGCGCACCGGCACTCCGGTGCGGAACTTGCGCAGCGCGAGGTCGGTCTGGATCCCGATGACCGACTCGTACGGTCCCGTCATACCCAGATCGGTGATGTAGGCGGTGCCGCGCGGCAGCACCCGCTCGTCCGCGGTCTGCACGTGGGTGTGCGTGCCGACCATGGCCGACACCCTCCCGTCGAGATGCCAGCCCATGGCACTCTTCTCCGATGTGGCCTCGGCGTGCATGTCCACGACGATCACCTTCGCCGCGCCGTCGACGCTTCGCAGGGCATCATCGATGACGCGGAACGGATCGTCACACGGCGGCATGAACACGCGGCCCATCAGATTGATCACGATCACCGGAATCCCGGCAGGCGACTCGCCCGCGTAGAGGCCGACGCCGGGAGCGTCCTCGGGATAATTGAGGGGGCGCAGGAGCCGGGGCTCGCCGGGCATGTAATCGAGGATCTCGCGCTTGTCCCAGATGTGGTTGCCGCTCGTCAGGCAGTCGAACCCGGCATCGAACATCTCACGGGCGATCTCCGGCGTGACGCCGAATCCGTCGGCGGCGTTCTCAACGTTGCCGATGGAGAAATCAACCCGCCGCTCGGCGATGAGACGGGGGAGGTGGGACTCGATGATGCGGCGCCCGGGCCGCCCGTTGATGTCCCCGATGCAGAGGATGCGCATCCGATCCCTCAGGTGGCGTAGTCGACGGCCCGCGTCTCGCGGATCACGTGCACGCGGATCGATCCCGGGTACCGCACCTCGTTGCGGATCCGGCCGGAGATGTCCTTCGACAGCCAGAGGACGTCGCTGTCGGTGGCGGCGCCCGCCTCGACCATGACGCGCACCTCCTTCCCGGAACGCATCGCGAAGGCGCGATCCACGCCGCTGAACGAGGAAGCGATCTCCTCGAGCGCCTGCAGACGCTCGATGTGCACCATCAGGTTGTCATCCCGCTCGCCGGGCCGGGCGGTGACGGCGCGCTCGGCGCACCCGAGCAGGACGCCTTCCACGCTGGTCTCGGTCACGCCCGCCTGCAGCGAGCGGATGGCCTCGACGACGGCGGGCTCCTCCGAAAATTTCGCGGCGAGGTCGGCCGCGGCGACGCAGGGGTGCTTGGCGATCGCCTCGGCCTCCTCGACCTGTCCGATCTCGTGCAGCAGCCCCGCGCGCTTGACCACCTCGGCCCGGACGCCGAGGAGCACGGCCATCTGCTCCCCCAGCCGCGCGACGGCGAGCGAATGGTCGAGCAGGTTGTACCCGCACACGATGCGGTACTTGAGCCGTCCCAGGAGCCTCGTGAGGCGCCCCGGGAGGCCGGTGATCCCCAGATCGAAGGCGGCCGACTCCCCGAGCGTCTCCAGACCGGCCTCGAGGTCGGTCCGGGCGCGCGTCACCACCTCCTCGATGCGCGCGGGATGGATGCGACCGTCCTCGATGAGGCGCTCGATCGCCGTCTGCGCCACGGCGCGCCGGAAGGGATCGAAGCTGGACAGAATGATCGCCCGGGGCGTCTCGTCGATGATCAGATCGACGCCGGTCGACATCTCGATCGAGCGGATGTTCCGCCCCTCGCGGCCGATGATGCGGCCCTTCATCTCGTCGTTCGGCAGCTGGATCACGGTGACCACGTTGTCGATCCACTCACGCGTCGGAAGCCGCTGGATCGCCTCCGCCACGATGCGGCGCGACTCGACGACGGTCCGCTCCCTGGCCTCTTCCTCGGTCCGCCGGACGTAGTGCACCGCCTCCTGGCGGGCCTCCGCCTCGATCTCCCGGACCAGTTCGCGGCGCGCCTGCACGGCCGTCAGACCCGAGAGCCGCTCGAGACGCGCCCGGCGCTCCTGGATGAGCGCCTTCGATTCCTTCTTTTGCTCCTCGAGGGCGGCCTCGCGGGATACGAGAGCCGTCTCGCGCCCGTCCTGCTCCTGCTGTTTCTGTCCGAGGAGCTGGACCCGGCGCTGGAGATTGCGCTCCTGCTGGCGCAGCCGGTCCTCGAGCTGGCGCAGTTCCTGTCGCTTCTTGCGCGTCCCTTCTTCGAATCGGGTCTCGGCGGCGCCGATCTTCTCCTGGGCTTCGAGCTCGACCTCCTGCAGCCGGATCGTGGCCTGACTCTCCGCCTCCCGCACGATCTCCGCGGATCGATCGCGGGCGCGGTCCAGGATCTTCCGGGACGCGGCGCGCGCGGCGATGACCGCCGCGGCGAGGAGCGCCGCGAGGATCGCCAGCCCGATGAGCGTGATCTGTTGCACCGAACCGTCCTCCAGCGTCCGGTCAGGTCGTCGACCTGCGGGACGATGGCTGCTGGGCGGGGGCTCGGACGACCGGCGGGGACTCTGAGACAAAAAACCCCCGCGAGGCCGTGTGGAGGGAATCTATTTGAACCTGGCGCACCAGAGGGGAGCCCTGCCGTCGCTTCAGGCCTCCCCGCGCGGGGGAAGCTCACCACGATCGGACCCCGGGCTCCCGTTCAAATAGTGTTGGCTCAAAATGACCCGTCCAACACGCACCGCGCAGGGGACTCGGGTACCGCGTCGATGCTACCCGGGCCCACCGCGCGCGTCAAGGCCCTCCGCATCCCGCTCCCGTCACGCTTCCGCGAAACAGCGTTCCAGGGTGTCGATCAACCGCGCGAGGCGATCCGGACCTCCGGGCGCCACCTCGGGATCGGGCAATCGCCCCTGCCGGCTCTCGTCGGCGATGTTCAGGGCCGCGAGGATCGCGACCTTGAGCGAATCGACCGTGGCCGTCGCGTCCGCCACCTCGCGCATCTTGCCGTCGACGTAGGCGGCCAGATCCTGCATGTATCCGACCTCTCCCTCGCCGCGAAGATTGTACGACTGACCGTAGATCTCGACCTGCACGAGGTGCGTCTGCTGCCGCTCGGCTCCCATCAGTGGCCTCCGCGCGCCCCGGCGGGCGACTCATCCAGGCAGGACATCAGATCGAGCATCTTCTGCACCTTGCCGCGGACGGCCTGCCGCTCCTGACGCAGCAGATCGATCTGCTGCGCCGCCTCGGTGAGCTCCCGGCGGTCGTGGTCGCGGGTCGAGGCCTCCTTCTGAAGCCGCGTGAGGGACGCCGTCGCCTCGGCGAGGCTCTGCTGCGCCGAATCCCGTTCCCGGCGCAGCGTGCGGATGAGCTCGGTCGCCTTGATGATCTTCTGCTCCAACAGATCGAGCTGGTTCAGATCGACCACAACTTTCTTCTTCTCCATAGGCGTCCTCCGCGCGCAGGTTGCGCGGCCCCGTCACCCCGGCTCCGGGCCCCTCAGCCTGGCCCCGAGCTCGCGGTCCAGCGCGGCCACGATCGCGTCCTGAGCCGACTGCACCTCATCCGACGTCAGCGTTCTGTCCGAATGGCGGAACAGGATCTGCACCGCCACGCTGACGCATCCCTTCGGCACCCCGGGGCCGCGGTAGCGATCGAACGGCTGCACCTCCTCGATCGGCACCGTGTTCACCGAGCGCACCACACGCTCGATCGCGTCGAAACGCACCCCCTGATCCACCACGAGGGCCAGATCGCGCCGCACGCCCGGATAGCGGGGGAGCGGGCGGTACTGGCGGACTTCGCCCGCCCCGGCCCCCAGGATCTCGAGATCGAGCTCGCACCCGTAAACCGTCCCCTCGATCCCGTAGGGTGCCAGAACACGGCGGCCGATCTCGCCCACCAAGCCGATCGGCCGATCCGCGAAATCGATGCGGAGCGTCCGTCCTTCGGCCAGGAACGGCATTTTATCCGATGCGAGGGAGAGGGGGGAGGATCCGAGCAGGTCCGACAGGAGCTCGACCGGCCCGCGGGCGTCGTACAGGTCCACCTCGCGGGGTTTGGTGCTCCAGTGCGCGGGCAGGCCCTGCCCCGCGAGCGCGAAGGCGAGCCGACGGCCCTCCTGAGGACCATCCCGGCCGGGCAGGAAGACGGAGCCGATCTCGTACAGGGAGCAGCGCGAAAGACCGTGATTGAGGTTGTGCGCCACGTTGCGCAGGAGCCCGGGCAGGAGGCTCATCCGCAGCCAGGCCGCCTGGCTCTGGAGCGGGTTGGTGACCGCCCCCGGCTCGGCGCCGCGGGGACCGAACGGCTCGCCCTCCCCGCGGTCGATCAGGATCGAGTTGATCGCCTCGTGGAACCCCGCCGATTCCATGGCGTGGCGCGCCAGGCGGAGGCGGCGGTCGAACTGGGACCGGCCCCCTCCCGCGCCGCTCATCGCGGGCAGATCCGAGGGGATCTCGTCGTAGCCCCGCTGGCGGATCACCTCCTCGATCAGGTCCACCTCCCGGCCCACGTCGCGGCGGAAGGATGGGACGGTCACCTGCCACGGCCCGGAGGCCCCGGCGGCCACGACGAACCCGAGGCGCGACAGGCAGGCGGACATGAAGGAATCCGGAAGGTCCAGCCCGAGGAGCTGCCGCGCCCGGGCGGGTCGGAAGGCGATGACGCGCGGCGCCTCCGGGCGGGGGTGCACGTCGAGGGCCGGGTCGGTCACGGTACCTCCGGCGACCTCGGCGATCAGCGCCGCGGCGCGATCCAGGGCGGCCACGGTCCCGTCCGGATCGGCGCCGCGCTCGAAGCGGTGCGATGCGTCGGTGCGCATCCCGAGCGCGCGGGCGGCGCGGCGAACGCAGACCGGGTCGAACCAGGCGCTCTCCAGGAGTATGCGCGTCGTGCCGGACGAGATCTCGGAGTCGCGGCCGCCCATGACGCCCGCCAGCGCGACGGGACGCTTGGCGTCGGCGATCACGAGCATCTCCTCCGTCAGCGTGCGCGAATCGCCGTCCAGGGTCACGAGCGCCTCCCCACGTCGCGCGCGGCGCACCACGATCCGGCGATCGGCCAGACGATCGAGATCGAACGCGTGGAGGGGATGCCCCAGCTCCCACAGGACGAAGTTCGTCACGTCGACGACGTTGTTGATGGGACGCTGACCGATCCCGACGAGACGCCGGACGAGCCATTCGGGCGACGGGCCGACGCGGATCCCGATGACGCAGCGGCCGCTGTAGCGCGTGCACAGGTCGGGATCCTCGATGATGATGTCCGCGTGGTCGGCCGTGGCCGGACCTCCCTCCTGGATGACCGGGCGGGGACGGTTCAGCGTCCGGCCGGAGAGGGCGGCCAGCTCGCGGGCGAGGCCGAGGTGGTTCATGCAATCGGGTCGGTTCGTCAGGATGTCGAGATCGTAGACGGCCCCCTCGCCCGATCCCTCGATCCCATCGAGGGGGATCCCGGCGCCGGTCAGCATCGCCCCCACCCGCGCGGGATCGTCGGGGATCTCCACGTAGTCCTTCAGCCAGGCATGGCTGAACTTCATGATGGGAACTGCCCTAGAAACCGCACGTCGTTCTCGTAGAACAGGCGGATGTCATCGATGCCGTGCCTCAGCATCGCGATTCGCTCGAGGCCGAGCCCGAACGCGAATCCCGTGTAACGCTCCGGATCGTACCCGACGTTCTCGAACACTGCGGGGTGCACCATGCCGGCGCCGCCGATCTCGATCCACCCCGTCCCCTTGCACGGGCGGCAGCCGTCGCCCCCGCAGAAAATGCAGGAGATGTCGTATTCCGCTCCCGGCTCGACGAAAGGGAAGTAGGAGGGGCGGAACCGCAGGCGCAGCGTCCGGTCGAACATCCGCCGGCAGAAGTGCTCGAGCGTTCCCTTGAGGTGGGCGAAGGTGATCCGCTCGTCCACGGCGAGCCCCTCGACCTGATGGAATACGGGGGAATGCGTGAGATCGGCGGCGTCGCGCCGGAAGGCCATGCCGATCGCCACCATCCGCACGGGCGGGGCCTGCCGCTTCATCGTCCGGATCTGGACGGGTGAGGTGTGGGTCCTCAGGAGGAGGCCGCCCTCCACGTAAAAGGTGTCCTGCATGTCGCGCGCCGGGTGGTGCTGCGGGATGTTGAGCGCCTCGAAGTTGTGATAGTCGGTCTCCACGAGGGGGCCCGACTCGAGGGCGTACCCCATCTCCAGGAAGATCTCCTCCACGCGCTCCCGGATCTGGGAGATGGGATGCGCGCATCCGGGCCGCTGGACCCGGCCGGGGAGGGACAGATCGAGGATCTCGGCGTCGTCGCGTCCGCCCCCCCGGCGCCCGCGCGCGGTATCGAGCGCGGCTTCCGCGTGCGCCTTCAGCGCGTTGACCGCCTTGCCGGCGGCGGCCTTTCGGGCCGCGGGAACGGCGCGCAGATCGCGGAGGAGCCGCGTCAGGACGCCGGACTTGCGGCCGAGGTAGCGGACGCGCACCGCCTCGACGCCCGCGTCGCCCCGCGCGGCGGCGAGGTCGCGATCGAATTGCTGGCGGATCTTCTTGACGCGCTCCTGCACGCCCCGTCTCCGTCAACCCGCCGATGCCGGGTGCTGGCCGCGCCCCGGTGCCCCGGCGCGCGGAGGATCAGGCGCCGCCCAGGGCGGTGCGCGCGGTCTGGGCCAGCGCCGTGAAGCCGGCGGGATCGTGGATCGCCAGGTCGGCCAGGATCTTGCGATCCAGCTTCACGCCCGCCACCTTCAGCCCGGCGATGAAGCGGCTGTAGGACAGATCGTTCTGGCGGGCCGCGGCGTTGATGCGGATGGTCCACAGGCTCCGGAACTCGCGTTTCCGGGCGCGGCGATCCCGGTAGGCGTAGCCGAGCGATTTGTCGACCGCCTCCTTCGCGGCGCGGTAGAGCTTGCTCTTGCCGATGTAATAACCCTTCGCCCGCTTCAGGACCTTGCGGCGCCGCTGCCTTCTCCTCGTTCCTCTCTTGACTCTCGGCACTTTCGACTCCTAAGGGCGGCCGTACGGCAGCATATCTCTCACGCGCCGCCGATCCGAGCTGCTGACGAGCGTATCGATATCGAGGTGCCGTTTCCGCTTGGTCGTCTTCGACGTCAGGATATGACGCTTGAAGGCGCGGCTCCTCTTGATCTTCCCCGAGGCCGTCAGCCGGAACCGCTTGGCCGCGCCCCGCTTGGTCTTCATCTTGGG
>JBFGDZ010000090.1:0-13657 GCA_041580375.1 Candidatus Polarisedimenticolia bacterium | reverse complement strand
TGCGCCGCGTCTCGCGCCAGATGCGCCGTATCACGGAGCGTCTCGGGCTCGGCTGACCCGGCCGGGCGGCCGGGTCTCCGGTGGAACCACGGGCCTCCCTCTCCCGTAGTCTCATGAGGGCGGGGGCGGACCGGCCGCCCCGCCGGGATCCGGAGGAGGGATCATGCGAACACTTCCGAAGTTGGGCGTTGCGGCCTGCGGGGCCCTGATGCTGCTGACCCTGGGCGCGGCGGCGCCGGCGAAGGAGCCCGCAGCCGCTGCCCCGACGCGGTATCTGAAGATCCGCGTCTATCACGGCGATTCGACCACTCCGAACGTCCTGGTGAACCTTCCGCTGAACGCCGTCCGGGCGTTCGCCCGCATCGCCTCCCGATCCGGCGCCCTCGACGGGACGATCGACGTCGATCTCCCGGAGGGGAGCGCGGCGGGCAGCCGGGTCGTCATCCGGGGCGAGGATCTGGAGGAGTTCTTCGACACGATCGCCGCGATGGGGCCGGGAGAGATCGTCAGGATTCAGGAGGACGACGAGCGCGTGGAGATCTGGATCGAGTGAACCGCCCGGCTGTGGTACCGTGCCGGTGACATGGCCCAGCGCCGCATCGCCGTCGCCGTCTTCGGAAGCTCGGAGCCCCCCGCCGGAAGCCCGTCCTATCGTGAAGCCGAGGAGGTCGGCCGCCGCCTCGCCCTGGCCGGCTGCGTCGTCGTCAACGGCGGCTACGGTGGAGTGATGGAGGCGTCCGCGCGCGGCGCGAGCGAGTCGGGAGGCGCCACGATCGGCGTCACGACCGGCGCCTTCACGCTCCGGCCGGGCGCCAATCGCTTCATCCAGAGGGAGTTCCGAGAGTCCGATCTGTTCGATCGCACGCGCCGCCTGATCGACGAGTCGGACGCGTTCATCATCCTGCCGGGCAAGAGCGGGACCCTCGCCGAGTGGGCGTTCCTCCTGGCACTTCGCCGGGCCGATCTTCTCGGTCCCAAGCCGATCGTGCTGCTGGGATCCTCCTGGGAGGATCTCCTCGGCCATCTCCGGCGCCTCGACATCCTCGGCGAGCCGGAGCTCGGCGCCTGCCGGACTGCGAGGAGCCCCGTGGAGGCGGTGGAGACCGTCATGCGTTGCCTGAAGTCCTCCCCGCCCTTATAATTCCCGCCTCCCGCGAGGAGACCATGACCCCGGCCGACACGCCGAAAACCTGGGTACGCGACTACTTCGAGACGATCGTCAGCTGCGTGATCTTCGTCCTCTTCGCGCGGGCTTTCGTCTTCCAGCAGTCGAAGATCCCGACGGGCTCGATGCGGCCCACCCTCCTGATCGGCGACTACATCATGGTCAACAAGTTCTCCTACGCCCCCGTGACGGACGCCCTGCCCGCGCTCGGACGCGTCGAGAAAACGCTCTTGCCGATCCGCGACGTCGAGCGGGGCGACATCGCCGTGTTCAAATTCCCCCGCGAGCCGGAGAAGGACTACATCAAGCGAATCATCGCCATCCCCGGGGACACGATCGAGATCCGCGAGCGCCAGGTTTACATCAACGGGGACCCGATCGAGGAGCCCTACAAGGTGCACCGCAACCCCCGCCGCTTCAGCGCCCACATGGCCAACTACGGACCGACGCGCGTCCCGGAGGGCATGTTGTTCTGCATGGGCGACAATCGCGACAACAGCAACGACAGCCGGGACTGGGGTTTCGTGCCGCGCGATTACCTCAAGGGCCGCGCTTTCATGATCTGGTGGTCCTACGAGGAGGAGACGAATGCCCACCTCCGGACCTCCGTGTCGGATCGGGTGAAGAGCGTCGGCTCGAAGCTGGCCCACCTCTTCACCCGATCCCGATGGAGCCGGACGTTCCGCATCATCCGCTGACGGTTGGCGGTCGCGGATCCTCGGCGCCCGCGGCCGGGAGATCGACCGGCGCGGGCACCCTCCCCCTCCCGCTCCAGGCGCAGAAGCTGGACCAGCGCCACTCCGCCGGGGTCCGGACCAGCCGGGAGGCGACCGGAGTCCGGTGCAGGTATTCCGCCCTGCGGGCGATCTCGTGGCTCTTCGGGATCGTGATCCGCTGATCGGCGTCCTGCCAGACCAGTCCGAGCCGTCCCGATCGGGTGTTCATCTCCCGGGCGAAGCGAGATTTCAGCCGCCGCACCGTGACCTGCGCCCAGAGAGGATCGCCGCCCGGGGCGCCGATGATCAGGCGCGCGCGATCCGGAAGCAGCACGTAGGCGTGCAGACGGAAGCCGAGCCCCCGCCGGAGCCCTCCCAGAATGCGGAAGAACAGCCGGGCCGCCGACGGATCGGCGAAGACGGGTCTTCCTCCGTAGGTCCACAGCGTGACGAGAAAAGCCGACGGCCCCTCCCCCTCCGCGTTCATGGCAGCGCCCCTCCGGATCGACGATCGGTCGGCCCCCTCCGTCGCCGATGCAAACTGGATGCGCGGGGAGCGCAGCGCGCCTCGCGCGCGGCGGAGGGCCGGCCGGCTCGGAGGGCGTCCGTCCGGGAACGTCACGGAGCGGACGGAGACCGCCCGGGGACGGCCTGGAGCGAAGGCGCCCGGCGCGGCCTTGTGAATCAGTGCGGAGGATCCGGCAGCGGGATGCGCGGCATGTCGGGCGCGGCGGCGCCGGGGGCGATGATCCCGTGGCGTCCGCGGCCCGGCGGACGCTCGGGATGATCACGGCGGAAATGGCTTCCCCGGCTCTCCCGCCGGGCGAGGGCGCTCTCGGCGATCAGCCTGCCGACGTACAGCATGTTCCGCGCCTCGAGCCCCGGACGGGTGAGGTCGCGCTGCGCGATCTCGCTCTCGAGCTCGAGAATCGCCCGCACCGCGCGGGCGAGGCCGTCGCCGTCGCGCACGATCCCGACCTCGTCCCACATCACCCGTCGCAATCGCGAGAGGATCCCGGCGGCCCGTTCGGGATCGACGGAGGGGATCGGCGGGACGACGATGGACCGGCCCGAACCGATCGCCGGCCGCGCCGCGTCGAGCACCTCCCTGCCGGCCCGCGCGCCCTGCACGAGGCCCTCGAGAAGCGAGTTGCTCGCCAGCCGGTTGGCGCCGTGAACGCCGGTGCAGGCCACCTCGCCGGCGGCGAGAAGGCCCGGGATCGAGGTCCTCCCCCTCAGGTCCGACTTCACCCCTCCCATCATGTAGTGCGCGCAGGGAGAGATCGGGATCCGATCGCGGCCGATGTCGATCCCGTGCAGGGAGCAGGTGGCGGCGATGCTGGGGAACCGGCGCCGGACGAATCCGGGATCGAGCGCCGTCATGTCCAGGAACACGCCTCCGCCGCCGGCGCGCCGCATCTCCGTGTAGATGCCCCGCGCGACGATGTCCCGGGGCGCCAGGTCGCCGCGCGGATCGACGCGCGCCATGAAAGACTCTCCCCGATGATCGACGAGGCGCCCGCCCTCGCCGCGCATCGCCTCCGAAAGCAGGAACCGCGGCACGCCTTCCAGCGCCAGCGCCGTCGGATGGAACTGGATGAACTCCAGATCCATCATTTCCGCGCCCGCACGGTACGCCATCGCCAGGCCGTCGCCGGTCGCCTGCTCCGGGTTGGTCGTCTCGCGGTAGACGCGCCCGGCGCCGCCGGTGGTGAGGATCACGGCCGGCGCCAGGAGAACGACGGCATCCCCTGCGCGTTCGTCCAGCGCAAGGAGACCGGCGCACCGGCCGCCCGCGAGGACGAGATCGACGGAGAACATGTGGGGCAGGATGTCGATGCCCGCCGTCTCCCCGGCCTTGCGGACGAGCGCGCGGACGATCTCGCGGCCCGTGGAGTCCCCCTGGGCGTGCAGGATGCGCCTCTTGCTGTGCGCTCCTTCGCGTCCGAGAGCGAGCCGCGCGCCCTCGCGGTCGAAGCGCGCGCCCCAGTCGATCAGCTCGAGCGCCCGGGCCGGGCCCTCCTCCACGAGCACCCGCACCGCACTCTCGTTGCACAGACCGTCGCCCGCGACCAGAGTGTCGCGGTAGTGCAGCTCGATCTCGTCGTCGTCCGAGAGGACCGCGGCGAGCCCGCCCTGCGCCTTGTCGGAGGAGGAGTCGGTCGGCCCGTCCTTGGTCAGGACCGCGACGCGGCCACCGCCGGAGGCGATCTCGATCGCGGCCCTGAGGCCGGCGATCCCGCTCCCGACGACGAGTGAATCGTACCTAAGTTCGCGCGCCATGGTCACCAGGAGCCTGTCCGAGTATTGCGTCGGGTCGCGTTCGGAGCGCCGGGGCGCCGCATGCCAGGCGACGCGACGACGCGATGGGGATCCATCGCTTCAGTCTGGCAACGACGCAGACGGCGCCACGCCGCCCGAACCCTCCGGGCGCATGGGGGTTGCGGGCGCTGACGGCGTCGCGCCTCGTCGGCGATGGATCCCCATCGCCTCCTCGGCGCTCCTTGTCTTCGCCTCGCAAGCCCCATGCGCGCGGCCCCACGGAATACTCGGACAGGCTCCTAGTGTAGCGGTTCGGGGGCGGCATCCGTAAGCCCTTTTCTTGACACCCTTTCCACGCATCCCTATCATGGGCGGCGCGCCCCCGGGAGCGTGTCCGAGCCCCGGAGGTCTCACGGACGCGTCATGCCCGATCTGCCGCTCCAGGGATCCGCGGGTGACATCTTTCTTCCTCGCCTGTTCGGCCAGCTGCACCTGAACGGGTTCGAGGGGGTCGTCCGGCTCACCCTCGGCCAGACCGCCAAGGTGGTCTACTACAAGGCGGGCGAGATCGCCTCGGCCGCCAGCAACGCCGAGTCGGATCGCCTGGCTCACATCTTCATCGGATCGGGACGGCTGACGCGGGAGCAACTCGATCTCGCCCGCGGGCGCGTGGCGCCCGGCGGTTCGCTCGGCAAGACGCTCATCGGGATGGGGTTTCTGACCCCGGCCGAACTTCTCGCCGGCGCCAGGGACCAGGTGCGGCAGATCCTGGACAGCTGCTTTCTGCTCACGTCCGGGGTGTACCGTTGCGATCCCGGGCCTCTGCCGCGCGAGGTCACGGTCCTCGGCCTGCCGACCAAACGGTTGATCTTCGACTCGCTGATGCAGGCCAGCGATCGGGCCTGGATCGTACGCGAGCTCGGGTCGATGGAATCGGTCTACGCTCCCACCGACGCCCTCGCGCCGGGGCTGAGGGCTCTCCGCCTCGACCCGGACCTGTCCGAGATCGCCGGTTTCCTCGATGGCACCCAGACGCTGCGCGACCTCAGCAGCCGCACCTCCCGGGACGACTTCACCGTCAGCAAGCTCTTCCTGGCGCTCGAGATTCTGGGCATGACCCGGCTCGTGGGGGCGCCGCCCTCCGCGGCGGCGCCCAGAGGGCGCCGCGTCGAGGTCACCTCCGACGTGGAGCCGGAGGAGCCGGAGCCGGTTCTGATCGAGGAGACGGGCGAGCCTCTCGGCTCCGAGCCCCCGTCGCTCCCCGTCGCCGGCGAAGTCGCCCCGTCCGCGGATGAGGGCGCCATGGAGCCCCCGGCGGAGGCCGCGCCGCCATGGGCGGACGAGCCGGTCGACGAGGAGGCCCCCGCCGCCATCCCGGACGCAGGCATGGCGCTGGACGAACCGGCCGACCGTCCCGGGGACCACCTCGCGGACGGGGCGCCGGACCAGACGGAGCCCGCGGCCGCTCCCGGCCGCCGGGACGATCCCGATTGGGAGATCGATCCATCGACCGGCGAGAGGGTTGCGTTCGGCCCCGTGGAACTCACATTTGACGGCAAGGTCTCTCCGGGACGGGAGGGCCGGTTCCGCTGGACCCGGCCGGCCGCTCTGGCCGCGGCGGCCGTCGTCCTCATCGCCGCGTCGCTCTTCGTCTTCATGCGGCGGGGCGGCGACGCGGGTGACGTCACCTCGATCGCCGGCTCCGCCGTCCGGACGACGCGCACCGGCCGAGCGGCGCCAGCCCGGGAGGAACCGGCTCCCGGCCCGGTCGCGCCCGGATCGCCGGCCGGTGCGATCGAGGAGCGCGGGGGCGCCGATCGGACGGAGGCCGAGACGGAGGAGAAGGAAGCGCCGATGGAGGTCGAGCCTGCCGCAATGCCACGGGATGCTCCGGGTCGCGCCGCGCCCCCCGCCGAGGCGGTCGCGGCCGGCGAGCAGGCCGCACCCCCCGCGACGGGCCCATCGCCCGGGGAAGAACCGGCCGGAGCGCGGACCGGGACACCTCCCCCGGCTCCTCGCGAAACGACCCGGGCGTTCCGGGACGCCGCACGCTACGACTCGGCTCTGCGCGCACTCGATGGCGGCGACGCGCGCGCGGCGGCCGCGCTGTTCCTGGAGATGGTGGCGGAGGAGAACCCGGATCGGTTCACCATGCAGCTCATGATCGCCTGCGAGATCGATACGCTGCGATCGGCCCGCGCCAGCGCGGGCGATCGCGGATCCCTCTTCTTCGTCCCGTTCTCGTTCAAGGGCCGTGACTGTTTTCGCGTCTGCTGGGGCGCCTATCCGAGCCGATCACGTGCGATCGCGGCCCGATCGGACCTGCCTCCCGCGTTCCGCGAGGCGGGACTGGACCCGATCGTCCTGCAGCTCCTACGGCTCCGGCCGGCGTCCTGAACGACGATGCCGATGCGCCGCTCCCTCCCGCCGTACGGTCTCCCGCTCATTCCGTTGCTCGTGCTGCTGAGCCTCGGTCCCGCGGGCGCCGACATCGTTCACCTCAGAAACGGCGGCACGATCGCCGCCGACACCTGGGAGGAGCGCGACGGCAACCTCATCATCCGCCAGGGCGACGGCACGATCGTGGTACCGCGTTCCGACGTGCTGCGGATCGAGCGTGAGGAGCCGCGCCCCGGCGCCCGGCGACCGATCACCATCCAGTTCGAGAGCCCGACCCCGCCGCCGCCGCCGGGGAACCGCGCCTCGCGATCGCTGCGTGATCTGAGCGCCGACGAGATCCAGGAGCGGATCGAGGAGCTCAAGCGGCGCCTGCGGAACGAACCGGTTCGGAGGGCGGAGCGCACGCGCGAGATCGTGATCCTGCTCAATCATCTGGGCGAGCGCGCCTACCACGAACGCGATCTGGATGCGGCCGTCGCCCGGTTCCGCGAAGCGCAGGACCACGACCGCCGGGACGCCACGGCGAGCCTCGGTCTCGCCGCCACCTACTTTGCCCAGGGGCGGGACATCTACGCCCGCTCGACGCTGGAGCAGGCGCTGCTTGAGAATCCCGACGATCCCGCGCTTCTCCTCCTCCTCGGCGACGTCTATTACAGCCAGGAGCGTCCCGAGGACGCCCTCGAGGCGTGGGAGAGCGCCGAGGCGATCCGCCCCGGCGAGCCGGTGCGCCGGCGCATCGAGAAGCTGCGCCGCGAGCGGCAGGTCGAGGAATCCTACCGCCGATCGGACGCTCCTCACTTCACGCTGAAGTACGACGGCCAGCTCGCCGGCCCCGATCTCGGCGCCGAGATCCTGCAGCACCTGGAGGAGCAGTTTTCCGACATGGTCATACGCTTCGATTTCTATCCGCGGCAGCCGATCGTCGTCATCGTTTACCCCGAACGGCAGTTTCGCGAGGCCACGCTGGCCGAGGAGAACGTCGGTGGCCTCTTCGACGGCAAGATCCGCGTGCCGATCGCGGGGCTCAGGCGCCTCGACGCGCAGGCCCGGAACGTGCTCGTCCACGAGCTGACGCACGCGTTCGTCGCCGCCAAGAGCGGCGGAGCGGCCCCGCGCTGGCTCCAGGAAGGCCTGGCGCAGCATGCGGAGGGGCGCACCACGCCCCCGGCGGTCGGCCGATCCCTGGCCGAAGAGTATCGATCGCTGCAGGGAGCCGCCTCCTGGGGCACCACCTTTTCATATCCCGCCGCGCTGTCGTTCGTGGAGCACCTGATCGGGCAGGAGGGCCTTTTCCGGATCCTCGAGGCGCTCGAGGCCATGGGAGAGGGGGTCGGCGTCGAGCAGGCGTTTCAGGATGCCACGCGGTACTCCCTGTTCGAGCTGCGCCAGGCCTGGGGTGAGGCCCTCGTGCGGCGGCACTTGCACTAGTCCCCCGGATAACACAAGTTATGGGGTGGGCCACTCCGCCCGATCCGGCCGTGGCGCGGTTCCCGGGGGGACCGCAGGAGCCGCCGCATGCAGGGACAGCTGGCCGGGCTCTCTCCGGCCGACATTCTGAGCGACATCCAGCGCCGCAAGGGATCCGGCATCCTGCGCTTCGCGAGCGACGGCGTGACCCGCCAGATCTTCATCGACGCCGGCGTGATGGTTCGCTTCGCCGCGAGCACCCATTCGAAGGAGAGCCTGACGCAGCTCCTGCGCCAGCGCGGCCTGATCACGGACGCGCAGCTGAAGGAGGCGTCCACGGCGAAGAAGCCGGATGAGCTCCTCGGGACGGTCCTCGCGCGGCTCGGGTTCCTGCCCCGCGAGAGCCTGATCGCGATCACCCAGGAGCACGTGCGCCGCGTGGTCCACGGAGCGCTGCTTCTCAAGCAGGGACAGTGGGAATTCCAGCAGGGGGGGCTTCCCTTTCGTGAGCAGCTCGACGCGGGCGTGCCCACACCCCATCTCCTGCTCGAGTGGTCCCGCGACGTCCCCGACCTCGGCCTGATTCGCTCGCGGCTCGGTTCGCTGGAGACGAAGATCCGCGTCTCCCCCCATCCCCCCGAAGGGTACCAGTCGATCCCCCTGAACCCGCCCGAGGGGTACACGATGTCGCGCGTGGACGGCAACGCGACCATGCGTGAGATCTGCATCGTCAGCCCCATGGGCGAGGACACGACCCTTCGCGCGCTGTTCGGGTTGATCATGGCCGGCATTCTGGACAACCCGGCCATGACGCAGGCCGCGGTGGTGATGCCTGAACGGCCGGCCGCGGCGCCGCGCTCCGGCCCGGACGCGCGAGCGGTGGATCGGACGCACGGGGCCGGACGAGCGGCCGGACGGCCCGGTGCACCGCCCGGAGCGGTGCTCGGAAGTCGCGTCCCCGGTAACGGCGGCGCGCCGCGGACGAGGAGACGCGCCAAGCCGCCCGCGCCGCCGCGCGTGGAGCGGGTGCGGCCCGCCACCTCTGCCGACCTCGAGCAGGAGATGCTCGACAGGTTCCAGAAGCTGAACGAGAACGACCTCTACGCCGTGCTGGGCGTCGACAAGTCGTCCGGCAGCGACGACGTGCGGCGCTCCTACTACGGTCTGGCGAAGAGGTTCCACCCCGACAAGTTCACACGGGAAGCGATGAAGGCGAAAGCCGAAAAGGTTTTCGCGCACATCACGCAGGCCTACTCCACTCTCGGAAACGCACAGGCGCGTGAGAAATACGACGAGGACCTCGCGATCCGCAGCTCGGCCACCCAGGAACGGACTGTCGACACCTCCGATCTCGCGAAGATGAATTTCAGGACCGGCCGCGAAAACTTCGACAAGGGTCGATTCGCGGAGGCGCTCTCTTTCTTTCAGAACGCCTGCGAGCAGGATCCGAAAAAGGCCGAGTATTGGTACTACCTCGGCCTGACGCAGTCGAAGAACCCGCGGTGGAAGAAGGATGCGGAGGCCAGCTTCCTCGAATCGATCCGGATCGATCCCTGCAACGCCGACGCCTACGCGCACCTCGGGGCCCTGTACGCGCGCGGCCGCCTGGTCTCCAAGGCGAAGGAGATGTACGAGAAGGCCCTGCAGTGGGATTCCACCCATGCCTTCGCGCAGGAGGGTCTCGAGGCCCTCGGCGATCCGGGCGGCGGGAAAAAAGGATTCATGGGCCTATTCAGGAAGTGAGGCCGTCCGGTCCGCCTGGAAGGAAATGCCCCCTCCGCGTTGACTTTGCCCGCAGGATCCCTAGATTTTTCAGGGAATTGATCCGGCGCGATGACGAAATCGTGCTCGCCGCCGGCGCCGCGGGACGCCACCCGCGACGGGAGCGAAATGACCGACGGGCCGAAGTCCACGGCGAAACCCGAAGCGCCGGGCCATCCCGAGCGTTTCGGGGCCTACCGGATCGACGGCGTCATCGGGGTCGGCGGGATGGGGATCGTCTACCGCGCCTACGATGAGGCCCTCGCCCGCCCCGTCGCGCTCAAGACTCTGCTGCCGGCCCTGACGGCCGACCCCGATTTCGTGGCTCGTTTCAAGCGGGAAGCCCAGTCGGCGGCCGCATTGAACCACCCGAACATCACCCAGATCTACTCCATCGACCAGGAGGGGCCGACCCCCTTCTTCGCCATGGAGCTCATTCAGGGCCGCTCCATCGAGGCGATGATCAAGGAGCGGGGCGCACTCGATCCCGTGCTGGCGGCCGGCTACGTCCGGCAGGCGGCCGAGGGGCTCCGTCACGCCGCGCGTCGGAACCTCATCCATCGGGACGTCAAGCCGAGCAATCTGATGCTGACCGAGGAGGGGCTCGTCAAGATCACCGACTTCGGGCTGGCCAAGGCGTCCCAGTCGCAGACGCAGTTGACGGCGACGGGGGAGGTGCTCGGCTCCCCCGGCTACATCTCGCCCGAGCAGGCCCAGGGACTCGCCATCGATTTTCGCTCCGACATCTATTCGCTCGGTGCGACCTTCTATCACATGGTCACCGGCCGGCTTCCTTTCGACGCTCCGACACCCGTGGCGATGATCGTCAAGCACATGAACGAGCCGCTCCGCCCGCCGCGCGCCGCCAATCCCGCCGTCCCCTACCCGATCTCGGTCGTCATCCAGCGCATGATGGCCAAGCGCGCCGGGGAGCGCTTCCAGGATTACGACACGCTGCTCGCGGAGCTCGAGCGCGCGCTGGGCGCGGCCGAAGCGACCTCGCCCGTTCGCTCCGAGTCGCCCGCGCATCCCGGCGGCCCGCCCCGCTCGGGGCGCCGGCCGCCTCCGCCCCGGCGGCCCGCCGCAGCCCCCGCGGAGCCGGCGGCCGCCTCCCGCTCCTCGTCGTGGGTCGGTGTCACCCTCATCACCCTGCTCGGCGGGCTGATCGCCGCCGGCGTGATCCTGCGCAGCCGCGACGGCGGCGAGGCGACGGCCGCGTCCGGTCCGGCCCTCGTCGAGGTGTCCGCCGAGACGCCCGTGACGGAGCCGCACCGCGACCCCGCGGCCTCCTCCGGTCCCACCGATCTGGGAAGGAACGGAACGGGCCGCTCCACGCTGGACGGGCTGCGCGCGCGCCGCGCCGCCCGCGCCCACCGCTCCGTCATCCCTCCCGAGCTGAAGATCGTCAACAGCGATCACGAGATGCTGGAGGGGGGGCGCATGCGCGTCTACGGCGAGGTGCGCAACGCGGGAGGCGGAGCGGCCGCCAACGCGCGCGTGCGCATCAAGGTTCTGGACGATCAAGGGCGCGAGCTGTCCAGGGGCGAGACGCGACTCTTCCCTCCCATCATCGCGCCGTCCTCCACCGCGAGCTTCGAGATCGTCGTCGACAACGCCGAGCGGTTCGCGTCGCTGAGTGCCGAAGTCTTCTGGTCCCGCTGACAGCGTTTCCCTCGCCTTGACATCATCAGGGCCGTCGCCCATAATCCCGCGTCCGCCGGTCCGGCCACGCGGAGGCTCCCGACCCGATGCCCCGGCCACTCTCCGACCCGCTCGGTCTTCCACGGGAGGTCTGGGCCACCCGCATCGGTCTGATTCTCGCCATGGCCGGCAACGCCGTCGGGCTGGGCAACTTCCTCCGGTTTCCCGTTCAGGCGGCCCGCAACGGCGGCGGCGCGTTCCTCATCCCCTACTTCGTCGCCCTTCTGCTCCTCGGGATCCCCCTCATGTGGATCGAGTGGGCGATCGGGCGTCACGGCGGCAGCCATCACGGACACGGCAGCACCCCGGGCATGTTCCAGGCGCTGTCGAAGAAGCGCTGGGTCAAGTACCTGGGCGTCCTCGGGCTGTTCAACCCGTTCGTCATCCTCGTGTACTACTCATATGTCCAGTCCTGGACCATGGCGTACAGCTTCTTCTCGGCGACCGGCAAGTATTTCGGCATCACGAGCCGCGGCGAGATGGGCAGCTTCCTGTCGTCCTTCCAGGGTTTCGCCGAGAGCGAGTACTTCCCCTCCGGAGTGGAGACCGCCTACGTCTTCCTGCTGCTGACGCTGGCCCTGAACGTCTTCGTCCTCTACCGCGGCGTCTCGGCCGGCATCGAGAGGCTGGCGAAGATCGCCATGCCGCTCCTGCTCCTGTTCGCCATCGCTCTCGTCGTGCGGGTCCTCACCCTCGGCACGCCCGACCCCGATCTGCCGGATCGCAGCGTCGCGGTCGGCCTCGGCTACCTGTGGAACCCCGACTTCACGCAACTGGGAAGCGGCAGAGCCTGGCTCGCGGCGGCCGGCCAGGTGTTCTTCACGCTCAGCCTGGGGATGGGCACGATCCACTGCTATGCGAGCTATCTCCGCAAGCGGGACGACCTGGCGCTCACAGGGCTGACCACATCGATGACGAACGAGTTTTCCGAGGTGATTCTGGGCGGCAGCATCGCCATCCCGATCGCCGTCGCCTTCTTCGGTCTGGCGGAGACCCAGAACATCGCCGCGTCGGGCCCCTACGATCTGGCCTTCCAGTCGATGCCGATCATCTTCAACCGGTTCGGCTTCGGCCACCTGTTCGGCTGCCTGTGGTTCGGCCTGCTGTTCTTCGCCGGCATCACCTCCTCGGTCGCGATGGGCCAGCCGATCATGGCCTTCCTTCAGGAGGAGTTCAAGGTGACGCGCCGGCGCGCCGCGATGATCCTCGCCACGGGCGTCTTCCTGCTGATCCAGCCGGTGGTCTTCTTCCGGCCGTTTCTCGGCGAGATGGATTTCTGGGCCGGGACCTTCGGTCTGGCGGTCTTCGCCCTCGTGGAGGTGATCCTGTTCGCCTGGGTCTTCGGCATGGATCGCGCCTGGGCGGAGATCACGCGCGGGGCGGACATCCGCATTCCGAGATTCTTCTATTACGTCATCCGTTACGTCACGCCGGTGTATCTCCTGATCATCCTGGCCGTCTGGACCGCCCAGGACGCGCGCAAAACGCTGATGATGGAAGGTATCGAGGAAGCGGATCGGCCGGGGATCCTGTTGGCGCGCCTGATGCTGCTGGCGATCCTGGCCGGTTTCCTCGTCCTGATCGGCCACGCCTGGAGGCGCCGGGGCCGCGGGAGGGCGTCGACGTGATCGCGGCCGCAGCCGGCGGGCTCACGACGGGCGGGATCCTCTTCATGGCCGCGGCCTGGGGCGGTATCCTCGGGCTGACGATCTTCTGCTTCTACAGGATCTTCACCGGACGCGGCCGCCGCGGTTGAGAGCCGCTCTCCCCGATTCCTAAACGAAGCTCGTGAAGTCGTCGAGGTCCCGCTTGCCGATGTCCGGCACGCGCGCCCCCGCGGCCGGATGGCCCACGACGAGGATGAGAAACGGGGATTCGTTGTCCGGCCGGCCGAGGATCCGGTTCAGGAATTTCATCGGGCTGGGCGTGTGGGTCAGCGTCGCGAGACCCGAGAGGTGGAGCGCCGTGATCAGGAACCCCGTCGCGATTCCGACCGACTCCAGCACGTAGTAGTGACGCACGATGCCCCCGCCCGGCCTGCGCCTGTAGCGCTCCGCGAACACGACGATCAGGTACGGGGCGGCCTCCAGGAACGGCTTGTTCTCGTCGGTCCCGAGGGGCTCGAGAGCCGCGAGCCACTCCCGCGACGCGCGACCCCCGTAGAAGCGGCGCTCCTCGGCCTCCGCACCCGCCCGGATGCGCCGCTTCAGGGTCGCATCGGAGACGACGACGAAGTGCCACGGCT
>JBFGDZ010000089.1:0-13813 GCA_041580375.1 Candidatus Polarisedimenticolia bacterium | reverse complement strand
GCGGCGCGCGATCTGGGAGCACCGCAAGCGGTACTACGTCGACGCGGAGCCCGTCATCTCCGACTCCGAGTACGACGCGCTGGAGCGCGAGCTCCTCCGGATCGAGGACGCCTGGCCGGACCTCGTGACTTCCGACTCGCCGACCCGGCGCGTCGGCGCCGAGGTGTCGGGGGATCTGCCGACCGTCCGCCACGCCTTCCCGATGCTCAGCCTGGAGAACGTGGCCTCTGGCGAGGAGCTCGAGGAATGGCACGGCCGGCTGCAGCGCGTCCTGGGGCGCGACGACGTGCCGCTCGTCGCCGAGCTGAAGATCGACGGCGTCTCGATCTCGCTGCTCTACGAGGAGGGGCGGCTCGTCCGCGCCGTCTCGCGCGGGGACGGCGTCGTGGGCGAGGACGTCACGCCGAGCGTCCGGACCATCCGCTCGATCCCGCTGCGGCTGCTTCAGCCGTTTCCCCTGCTCGAGGCTCGCGGCGAGGTCTATTACCCGCTCGCCGCGTTCGCCGCGATGAACCGCCGGCGCGAGGACGCGGGCGAGCCGGCCTTCGCCAATCCCAGAAACGCCGCGGCCGGCAGCATCCGGCTCCTCGACCCGGCGCTGGCCTCGGCCCGCCCGCTCCAGTTCTACGCCTGGTCACTCGCCCGGGTGCGGGGAGGGGAGGCCCCCGGAAGCCATCTGGACGGCCTCGCCCTGATGGCGGCCGCGGGTCTGAGGACGAATCCCACCGCCCGTGCGTGCAGCGACCTGGGCGAGGTGGAGGCGTACTACGCGGAGTGGCTCGCGCGCCGCGACGAGCTCGACTACGAGGTGGACGGCTGCGTCGTCAAGGTCGACTCCCTGGCCCTGCAGGACGAGGCGGGCGCCACGGCCCGCGCGCCGCGCTGGTCCTGCGCGTTCAAGTTCCCCGCGCGGCAGGCGACCACGACGGTGAGGGAGATCGTCGTGCAGGTCGGGCGGACCGGGGCGCTCACGCCGGTGGCCGTGCTGGAGCCGGTCGTGCTGGCCGGGTCGACCATCTCCCGCTGCACCCTGCACAACGAGGAGGAGGTCCGCCGCAAGGACGTGCGGGTGGGCGACCGCGTGCTGATCGAGAAGGGGGGGGACGTCATCCCCAAGGTGGTCAAGGTGATCCCGGAGTTCCGTCCGCCGGACGCGCGGCCGTTCGTCCCGCCGGAGAACTGCCCGGTGTGCGGCTCGACGGTGGCGCGGCCCGAGGGGGAGGCGATCCGCCGCTGCGTCAACGTCTCC
The DNA here is from genome assembly GCA_041580375.1 of Candidatus Polarisedimenticolia bacterium. Lineage (GTDB taxonomy): Bacteria > Acidobacteriota > Polarisedimenticolia > Gp22-AA2 > Gp22-AA2 > JAPUIN01. Next base: position 12,564 of record JBFGDZ010000089.1, on the reverse strand, counting down.
TGTCCGGCGCGCCTGAAGGAATCGATCCTGCACTTCGCGTGTCGCACCGCCATGGACATCGAGGGCCTCGGGGAGGCGCTCGTGGATCAGCTGATCGAGAAGGGAATGGTCCGCGATATCGCCGATCTCTACGGCCTCGAGGCGCCGGCGATCGCCGCGCTGGAGCGCATGGGCCGGCGTTCGGCCAAGAACCTCCTCGCCGGCATCGCGCGCAGCCGCGACGTTCCCTTCGAGCGCGTGATCTTCGCACTCGGCATCCGCTTCGTGGGTGAGAGGACGGCGCAGGTCCTGGCCGAGGCCTTCCCGTCCATGGAGCGGCTCGCGGCGGCCACCGTCGAGCAGCTGACCGCGGTGCACGAGGTGGGCGAGCGCGTTGCCGGGGCGATCCGCGAGTTCTTCCAGCAGCCCGAGAACGGCGCGCTCCTCGAGAGGCTGGCGGCCGCCGGTGTGACGATGCGCGGCGCCGGTCCGGCGCGCCGGGCCCGGGGACCGTTCTCCGGCCTGTCGGTCGTCGTGACGGGGACCATCGAGGGGTACACCCGCGAGGCGATCAAGGATATCTTGCGGGCCCAGGGCGCGCGGGTGGCCGAGTCGGTGTCGAAGAAGACCGACGCGCTCATCCACGGCGCCAATCCGGGATCGAAGCTGCAGAAGGCGCGATCGCTGGGGATCAGGACGATCGACGCCGCGGAGTTCCGGAACCTCGTGGGAAACGGAGGGCGGCCCCGCGAGCCGGGAACCTGAGTCCGGCGCGGGCGGGACGCGAGCCATGCCTGAGGAGAAGGGACAGATCGTCGTCATCGACGACGACGAGGGGAACCGGCGCAGCACCGAGCTGGCGCTGAGGAAGGACGGCTACGCCGTCGCCTCGTTCGCCGCGGGCGGGGATGGCATCGAGCACCTGCGCCAGGCGGGCGCCGACCTGGTGATCACCGACCTCCGGATGCCGGAGATGGACGGCCTCGAGGTCCTCAAGCAGGCGAAATCGGTCGATCCGGGGGTGGCGGTCCTGGTCATCACGGGATTCGGCTCCATCGAGTCGGCCGTGGACGCCATGAAGCAGGGAGCCGACGATTATCTCCAGAAGCCGGTGAACCTGGTGGAGCTGCGCCAGCGCGTGACGGCGGCCGTGGAGAAGCGCCGGCTCGCCCAGGAGGTGGTGCGCCTGCGCGAGCGGCTGCAGGAGAAGTTCAGCTTCGGACAGATCATCGGGGCCTCGGCCGGCATGCAGCAGGTCCTCCATCAGCTCTCGATGGTGGCGCCGACGCGCAGCAGCGTCCTGATCGTGGGGGAGAGCGGCACCGGCAAGGAGCTGATCGCCAATGCGCTGCACCAGAACTCCCCCCGCCGCGAGGAGCGCTTTCTGCCGATCAACTTCGCCGCCATCCCGGGCGACATTCTGGAGAGCGAGCTGTTCGGGCACGAGCGCGGCGCGTTCACGGGCGCCGTCCAGCGCAAAGCGGGCAAGTTCGAGCTGGCGGACCGCGGCACCCTCTTCCTGGACGAGATCAGCGAGATGCCGATGGCGCTGCAGGCGAAGCTCCTGCGCATCCTGGAGGAGCGCTCCTTCATGCGGGTCGGCGGCACCGAGACGATCCGGGTCGACGTCCGGATCATCGCCGCCACGAACTCGGACCTCGAGGAGAGAGTCTCGTCCGGCGCCTTCCGCAGCGACCTGTACTACCGCCTCAAGGTGATCACGATCCGGATCCCCCCGGTGCGCGAGCGCCCCGAGGACATCCCGCTCCTCGTGCACCGCTTCCTGGAGACCTTCCGGGAGGAGAACGGCCGGCCGAACCTCGTCCTGGCGCCCGAGGCGCTCGAGGCGCTCACCGGCTGCCGCTGGGAGGGGAACGTGCGCGAGATCCGGAACCTGATCGAGAGCCTCGTCGTCCTCGCCCCCCGGGATCGCGAGGTGATCGGCCTCGATGATCTGCCCGAGGACTACCGCGCCCCCGCCGCGCCGGCCCCGTTCGCGCGGCCCGCCCCCGCCAGGACGATGGACGCGATCGAGAGGGAGGCGATCCTGAGAACGCTGAGCGAGACGGGCGGAAACCGCACCCGGGCGGCCGAGATCCTCGGCATCGGCCTGAGGACCCTGCAGCGCAAGCTGAGGGAGTACGGCCAGTCCGGCGGGAGCGAGGAGTGACGCGCGCGCCAGTTTGACGCGCGCCGCGCCGACGGACGCGCCAGCCGTCCCCGCCCGCAGCCGCAGCGCCCTCTCCCCCGGCCTGGCGGCATCCCGGTAACCCCAATTTCCGCAGTCAGTTAACCCGTGCGTCGCGCGGCGTCCGGCCCATCCGGCCCGGGGAGATGCGGGGCGCGCGCACTGGCACATCTCTTGCTCAATCGTGCGCGGACACCTCGGGTGAGCATGTGACTGGAGGAGCGATCAAGACGATCGTCGTCGTCGACGACGATCCGGCGGTGCTGCTGGCCTACGGGCGCCTGCTCGGCCGCGAGCGGTACCGCGTGAGGCTCGTCGGCGACATCGACGCGATCCGGCGTGACGCGCGCGCGCTGTCGCGGGCCGATCTCCTCATCCTGGACCAGCGCATGCCGGGGATCACGGGCCTGGATCTGCTGCGCGGGCTGCGCAGATCGCAGGAGGACGGGACGGCGGGGCCGCGCGTGCTGCTCATCAGCGCCTATCTGGACGAGGATCTCCGCCGGTCGGCGGCACGGCTCGGGGTGGCGGAGGTGATCGAGAAGCCGGTCGACCCGGCCCGGCTGCTGAAGAGCGTGCGGCAGGCGCTCCTGGCCGGCGCGGAGGGGAGCGCGGCGTGACCCGCAGGACGGCCGCGGACCCCCGTTCTTGACGGACGATCCGCGCGGGTCCTATACTGAAATCCATTGGGGACAGGGCGGGCAACGAGGAGCAACCTCACATGAGGAAGAACGGTCAGCTCGTGACGCTGGTTCTGATCGCCGCGGCATCCGTCGTGTTCGGGATGGGTCTGGCGGGCGGTCTCAACCTGACCATTCCCGGCCGCGCGGAGTTCGCGCGCAGCCTCGACGATCGGCCTCTGCACGCCGCCGCGCTGGCGCAGCGCGGCGCCTCCGGAGCCCCGAACGCCCTGCCCGGCTCGTTCGCCGACATCGCGGACCGGGTCAACCCCGCGGTGGTGGGGATCACCGCCACCGAGCGGGTCGAGTCGCGCGGCGGCCGGCGCCCCTTCCACGGCGATCCGTTCGAGTTCTTCTTCGGCCCCCAGAGACGGCGATCCCCGCAGGAACCCGAGGAGCCGCGCTTCGAGCAGAGCGGCGGATCCGGCTTTCTGATCAGCAACGACGGCTACATCCTGACCAACTACCACGTGATCGAGGACGCCACCCGCATCCGGGTGAATTTGAGCGGCGACCGGCGCAACTACGAGGCCAAGGTCGTCGGCTCCGATCCGAGCACCGATCTCGCCCTCATCAAGATCGACATCGACAGCCGGCTGCCGTACCTGACCCTGGGGAACTCCGATTCGATCCGGGTCGGGGACTGGGTCCTGGCGGTCGGCAATCCGCTCAACTATGAGCACACCGTGACGGTCGGGGTGGTGAGCGCCAAGGGGCGGCGCCTGTCCACCGGCCTCGGGGCGCGCGACGTGAACCTGGACGACTTCATCCAGACCGACGCGGCGATCAACTTCGGTAACTCCGGCGGCCCGCTCGTGAACGTGCGGGGCGAGGTGATCGGGGTGAACACGGCCATCAGCAGCGTCGGCCAGGGCATCGGCTTCGCGGTGCCGATCAACATCGTCCGGAACGTCATCGACCAGCTGAAAGAGACCGGCAAGGTCGCGCGCGGATTTCTCGGCATCCAGCTCGGGCAGATCACGCCCGACCTGCAGGAGGCCTGGGGCCTCGACAGCGACGAGGGCGCCATCGTGCAGTCGGTCACGGAAGGCCTTCCGGCCGAGGCGGCCGGCGTGCAGCGCGGCGACATCATCGTGGCCGTGGACGGCGAGAAGGTCGAGACGACCGACCAGGTCGTGCGGATGGTCTCCGGCAAGCGACCGGGCGCCGTGGTCGCGCTGACCGTCCTGCGCGGCGGCAAGAAGATGGTGATCAAGGCCGAGCTCACCGACCGGCCGCCTCCCGAGCAGCTCGCGGGCCGCGGCACGGAGCCGGGCGAGCCGGGCGGCGAGGACCCGAGCGAGAAGACGCTCGGCATCGCGGTCGAGGACCTGACGCCCCGGGCGCTGAGCCAGATCGAGCTTCCCTCCGACACGAAGGGCGTCCTCATCACCCGCGTCTCCCGCGTCTCGGAGGCCTACGAGAAGGGCCTCAACCGGGGGGACGTCATCACCGAGGTGAACCGGGCGCCGATCGAGAGCGTCGCCGACTACCGCCGCGAGCTGCGCAAGGTGAAGTCCGGGGGCATCGTCGTGTTCTACGTCACGCATCCGCCGGCCCGTTCCGCCACCAACACGCCGTCCTCGCGCTACGTCACCGTGCGCATGGAGTCGAACGGCTAGGCGTTCTCGCCACGGCCGCGGAGCCACTCCAGCGGGGCCCGGAGGTTTCCGGGCTCCGCTTTTTGCTATCATCGGGAGCCTGTTCCATCGCGGGGCGGGCCGCGCCGCGGCCGCGCTCCATCCGAAGCCCGCACGCGCCTCTCCGGAGACCGCTCTTGAAGGGCAAGGTCCTGGTCATCGACGACGAAGAGGCGATCCGGAAGTCGCTGCGCATGGTGCTGGAGTACGAGGGATACGATTACGCCGAGGCCGCGTCGGGCCCGGCGGGCATTCAGGCCCTCGAGCGCGAGACGCCGGACGCCGTGCTCCTGGACATCAAGATGCCCGGGATGGACGGTCTCGAGGCGCTCCAGAAGGCCCGGGCGCAGGACCCTCACACGCCGATCCTGATGATCTCCGGCCACGGCGACGTCCCCACGGCCGTCGAGGCGATCCAGCGGGGCGCCTACGATTTTCTCGAGAAGCCGCTGGAGTCGGACCGGGTGCTCACGGCGATCCGCAACGCCATCGAGCGCAAGCGGCTGCGGGAGGAGAATCAGCGGCTGCGCGGGGCCGCCGACGCCCGCACGCGGATCATCGGCCGCTCCGCCGCCCTCAGGGAGATCGAGAAGGCCGTCGCGCGCGCGTCACCCACGAACGCCACGGTCCTCATCACGGGCGAGAGCGGCACGGGCAAGGAGCTGATCGCCCACTCCATCCACCGCCAGAGCCCCCGCGCGGACCGTCCCTTCGTCAAGGTGAACTGCGCCGCCATCCCCGAGGATCTGATCGAGTCGGAGCTGTTCGGCCACGAGAAGGGAGCGTTCACCGGCGCCTCGAGCCGGCAGACCGGCAAGTTCGTCCAGGCCGACGGCGGGACGATCTTCCTCGACGAGATCGGCGACATGAGCCAGCGCACGCAGGCCAAGGTCCTGCGCGTCCTCGAGAGCGGCGAGGTGGAGCCCGTGGGTCTGGCGAAGACGCTGCGCGTCGACGTGCGGGTGATCGCCGCCACCAACAAGGATCTCCCCTCGGAGATCCGCGGCGGCCGCTTCCGCGAGGACCTGTTCTTCCGCCTGAACGTCGTGCCGATCGCGGTGCCGCCGCTGCGCGAGAGGCGCGACGACATCCCGCTGCTGGTCGAGCATTTCGTCGGGACGTTCTGCGCGGAGAACAACTACCGTCTGAAGCGCTTCGACGAAGCGGCGCTGGCGCGGCTGGCGGCGCGGCCGTGGCGCGGCAACGTGCGGGAGCTGCGGAACGCCGTGGAGAGGCTGCTGATCATGGCCCCGGGCGACGCGATCGCGGAATCGGACGTGGCCGCCTACGGGGGCGGGCCGGGCGAGCTGAACGATGCCCAGGGGGGGGACGCCGGGAGCGGCGTGGATCCCGCGCGGCACCGCACGCTGCAGGAGTATCGCGAGGAGGCCGAGAAGGCCTTCATCCTGAGCAAGCTGAAGGAGTTCCGATGGAACGTGGCGCGCACCGCCAAGGCGATCGAGACGCCGCGCAGCAACCTGTACAAAAAGCTCGAGCACTACGGCATCTCGCGGGACCGGGTCGGGGAATGAGCGCACCCGGCCCGCGCGGGCGCAGACCCGGATCGCGCCGATGAGCGAGCGCCGGAGCGTCGTCATCGTCGACGGCGTGCGCACGCCGTTCTGCAGGGCCTGGGGCGTGCTGGCCGACGTGCCGGCCGACGAGCTGGCCCGCATCGCCCTCGTCGAGGCGATGGCGCGCATCGATCTCGACCCCGCCGCGGTGGACGAGGTGATCGTCGGGAACATCGCGCAGCCGGCCGAATCGACGACCCTGGCCAGGGTTGCGGCGCTGAAAGCCGGGATCCCGCGGCGGGTCCCCGCGTTCACCGTGAACCAGAACTGCGCCTCCGGCATCCAGTCGATCGTCTCCGCATACCACCGGGTCGAGTCGGGCCTGGCGGACGTGGTGCTCGCCGCCGGCGTCGAGTCGATGTCGCGCATCCCGTTCCTGCTGCCGTACTCCTTCATCACGAGAGCCATGGGGCTGCAGCGCGCCCGGTCCTTGTCGTCGAAGGTCGGCGCGCTGCTCCGCTTCGGCCGTCGGGATCTGACGCCGGTCCCCGCGCTCAAGGTCGGCCTGACCGACGCGATCTGCGGGCTGAACATGGGGGAGACCGCGGAGGTTCTCGCCCGGCGCTTCCACATCGGCCGGGAGGAGCAGGACGCTTTCGCGCTCGAGAGCCACCGCCGCGCGTCGGCCGCGGCCCCGCGGCTGCGCGAGGAGATCGCGCCGGTCTTCCCGCCGCCGGAGCACGAGCCGGTCCTCGACGACGTGGGGCCGCGGGCGGACCAGACGATGGAGCAGCTGGCGCGCCTCAAGCCGGCGTTCGACCGGCGTTACGGCACCGTCACGGCGGGCAACTCCTGCATGCTGACCGACGGGGCCGCCGCCGTCGTCGTCGCTTCGGAGGAGCGCGTCCGGGAGATCGGGATCCCCTATCTGGGACGGATCCGATCGTACGGCTTCGCCGGGCTCGATCCCTCGACGATGGGGCTGGGTCCCGTCTACGCGAGTGTCCTGGCGATGAAGAGGGCCGGCGTCAGCATGGACGACCTGGAGCTGCTCGAGATCAACGAGGCGTTCGCCGCGCAGGTGCTCGCCGTGCGGCGGGCGCTCGCCTCGCCCGAGTTCGCCCGGGCGGAGCTCGACCTCGCCGCCGCTCCCGGGGATCCCGGGCCGGAGCGGATCAACGTCAACGGGGGCGCCATCGCCCTGGGGCATCCCGTGGGATGCTCCGGCACGCGCCTCGCCCTGACGCTGCTGAAGGAGATGGCCCGTCGGGATCTCACCCTCGGCCTCGCGACGCTGTGCGTCGGCGGGGGACAGGGCGCTGCGCTCATCCTGGAGCGATCATGAAGCGGGCGGCCGATCCGGGTCGAAGGAGGGAGGAGCGATGAGCGCCGATCGCATTGACGCCGCCGACATCGGCCAGAAGACCCTGCCGCTCGAGGGCCCCGGCGTCCTCTTCGAGACGCGGCGCGACGGCCTGGCCTTCCTCATCTTCGATCGTCCCAACGAGAAGGTGAACGTCCTCAACGGTCCGGTCGTCGCGGTCCTGGAGATCCTCCTGGATCAGGCGGCGCACGACAAGAACGTGCGGGGCCTCGTCGTCGCCAGCGCCAAGCCCGGCTCGTTCATCGCCGGGGCGGATGTGCGCGAGATCGAAAAGCTGGGATCGATCCAGGATGCCGAGAACGCCTCGCGCAAGGGCCAGCGCCTGTTCGGATCGCTCGAGCGACTTCCGTTCCCCGTCGTCGCCGCCATCAACGGCACCTGCCTGGGAGGCGGGACCGAGCTCGCTCTGGCCTGCCACTTCCGGATCGCGGCCGACGATCCGCGCACCGAGATCGGCCTCCCGGAGGTGCGGCTGGGGATCGTCCCGGGATGGGGCGGGACGCAGCGCCTGCCCCGCCGCGTCGGGCTGCCGGCCGCCCTCGACATGATCCTGACCGGCCGCTCCGTGGACGCTCGGCGCGCGCTCAAAACCGGCCTGGTGGACGCGATCGCCCCACCGGAGTACCTCCTGGACGCGGCGGAGCGGATGGTGCGGGACGCCGCCGCCGGGCGGCTCCGGCCCCGCAGGCGGTTCGCCGACAACCTGGCGGCGCGCATCAACCCCGTGCGCCGCGCCTCGATCGCCCTGACGACCTGGCTGGCGGAACGGCAGCTCCGCGGCCGCCTGAACCGGAGCCACTACCCTGCGCCGTTCTTGGCGCTGGACGCCGTCGCGCACGGCCTGAAGCACGGCCTGGAGGCCGGGCTGAACCGCGAGATGGTCGCGCTGGGCCAGCTCGCGGCCGGCGCCACGTGCAAGAGCCTCGTCTCGATCTTCTTCATGCAGCAGGCGGCCCGCAAGGGCGGCGGGATCGCGGACGGGTCCGCGCGCCCGCGCGAGGTCCGTGCCGCCGCGGTCCTCGGCGCCGGCATCATGGGAGGCGGCATCGCGCAGGCCCTGGCGCGGGCCGGCGTGCCGGTGCGCCTCAAGGACATCGATCCCGGGGCCCTGGCGCAGGGCGTGCGCGCGGCGCGGGATCTCAACCGCGCCGAGCTGCGCAAGAAGAGGATCACCCGGCGGGAATTCGACCGACGCATGGGTCTGGTGCAGCCGACCCTGGATTACTCGGGCATCCGCCGCGCGGACGTCGTCATCGAGGCTGTGGTCGAATCGATCGAGGTCAAGCGCAAGGTCCTGCGCGAGATCGAGGCGGCGACGCCGGAGGGATGCGTCTTCGCCACGAACACGTCGTCGCTGCCGATCCGCGAGATCGCCGAGGGGGCGTCGCGCCCGCAGGACGTCGTCGGCATGCACTTCTTCAACCCCGTGCACCGCATGCCGCTCGTGGAGGTGATCCGGGGCGAGGGAACCTCCCCCGACGCGGTCGCCACGATCGTGTCGCTGGCGAAGCGGATCGGCAAGACGCCGGTCGTCGTGGGGGACGCCCCGGGCTTCCTCGTGAACCGCATTCTGATGACCTATCTGGGCGAGGCGCTGCTGCTGCTCGAGGAGGGGGCGCGGGTCGAGGAGGTCGACGGGGCCATGGTCGCGTTCGGGATGCCGATGGGCCCGTTCGCGCTCCTGGATCAGGTCGGCATCGACGTCTCGGCCCACGTCGCCGCGGTGCTGGCGGAGGCCTTCCGCGATCGCGCGCCCCGCACGGCGGCGCTGCAGATCCTGAAGGAGAAGGGGTGGCTGGGCCGCAAGTCGGGCCGCGGCTTCTACCAGTACCGGGCGCGCGGCCGTGAAGGAAACGGGGGGGACGAGCGGTCCTCCGCGGCGCGCGAGGTCAACGTCGGCGTCTACGGGCTGGTCTCGACGCGCGAGCGCATGAGCCTGGACCCGGCTCCGACGGAGAGCCGCCTGGTCCTTCCGATGATCAACGAAGCGGCGCGCTGCCTGGAGGATGGGATCGCGGCGACGCCCGCCGACGTCGATCTGGCGATGGTGATGGGGACCGGCTTCCCCCCGTTCCGGGGGGGGCTGCTCCGGCACGCCGATGCGCAGGGCCTGCCCGCGATCGTGCAGGGGCTGGAGGTCCTGGCCGAGAGGCACGGCACGCGGTTCGTGGCGACGCGACTGCTGCTGGAGATGGCGGGGGGAGGGCGCCGCTTCTTCGGCGGGTAGGCTTCAAGGACGGTTCGAGGGGATTAAGGAGGTTTTGATCATGGCGAGTCCGGCGACGAGCGCCGGCGCCCGCTCGAAAGCGGAGCGGGGCGCTGCGAAAAACAGCTTCATGAAGTCCCTGTTCAACGGCCATCTGGAGGCCGGCATGGTCTTCCCGTACCCGGGCCGCGCCGCGGAGGCGAAGGAGACGCTCGATCTCGTGCTGGAGTCGTTCCGCTCCTGGGCGACGGAGCGCCTGGACGGCGCCGAGATCGACCAGCGGGGCGTCTTCCCGGTCGAGCGGGTGAAGGAGATGAAGGAGCTGGGCCTGTTCGGCATGACGATCCCGGAGGAGTACGGGGGCGCGGGCCTCCCGATCTCCTCCTATTGCCGGCTCATGGAGGAGATCGGGCGCCACTGCGCCACGACGACCACCATCATCGGCGCGCACCTCGGCATCGGAAGCAAGGGGATCGTCCTGTACGGCAACGACGAGCAGAAGCGCCGGTGGCTGCCGGGCGTGGCGCGCGGGGATCTGCTGTGCGCCTACGCGCTGACGGAGCCGGATTCGGGATCGGACGCTGCGTCGCTGAAGACGCGCGCCGTGTGGGACGGGGCGAAGGACGCCTGGGTGATGAGCGGCACCAAGCGCTACATCACCAACGGCGGCCACGCCGGCCTGTTCACCGTGTTCGCCCGCACGGAGATCGACGGCCGGGACACGATCAGCGCCTTCGTCGTGCCGCGGGACCTGCCGGGCGTGTCGACCGGGAAGGAGGAGGACAAGCTCGGCCTGAAGGGCTCGTCCACGACCGATCTGATGCTCCAGGGCGTGCCGGTGCCGGCCGGCAACCTCCTGGGCGAGCCGGGACGGGGATTCAAGTACGCCATGGAGATCCTCAACGACGGGCGCGTCTCCCTCGCGGCCGGCGCCGTGGGCGGGGCGAAGGAGATGATCGACCGGAGCGTTCAGTACGCGAAGGAGCGCCGCCAGTTCGATCGCTCCATCGCCGAGTTCGAGATGATCCGGGGCAAGGTCGCGGAGATGGTCACCGGCACCTACGCCGCGGAGAGCATGGTCTACCTCACGACCGGCCTGGCCGAGAGGGGGGACGTGGACTACTCGATCGAGTCGGCGCTGGCGAAGATCTTCTCCTCCGAGAACGCCTGGCGCGTCGTCAACCACGCGGTGCAGATCGCCGGCGGCAACGGGTTCATCAAGGAATACCCGTACGAGCGCTATCTGCGCGACTGCCGGATCAACATGATCTTCGAGGGGACGAACGAGATCCTGCGTGTCTTCGTGGCCCTCGCGGGCGTCCAGAGGCTGGGCGAGGAGCTCAAGAAGGTGGGCCGGGCCCTCCAGGATCCGATCTCCCAGATCGGGGTGCTGTCGGATTTCGCCCTCCGGAAGATCCGCCGCGCGATCAGCGCCGAGCAGTTCCCGGACATCCAGCCGCCCCTGAAGAAGACGGCGATCCGGGCCGCGCATTACGCGCGGGCGCTCTCCGCCGCGGCGGAGCACGCGCTGCGCGTCCATGGGAAGGGGATCGTGGAGCGCGAGTTCCACCAGGAGCGGCTGGCCGAGTCGGCGGGCGACCTGTACGCCCTCATCGCCTGCCTGTCGCGCGCCAACACGCGCGTCATGGAGGCCGGCGCGGCGGCGGCGCGCCGGGACATTCTCCTGACGCGGACGTTCGGCAACGCGGCCTGGCGCCGGATCCGGCAGCTGCTCCGGCGGATGGAGAAGAACCAGGACGGGAACCTCGTGCGGGTCAGCGACCTCGCGTACGAGGGGAACGGCTTCGGCGACGATCTGATCGCCTAGGAGCCGGCCCGGATCGTCGCGCCGGCCGCGCGTCGCGGCGGGCGGGACGACAGCCGCTCCGCGTTGACGCCGCCGGAACCGCCGGGATAGCATTCCCATCATCGACACATGCGACGCGCCGGTGGAGCCGTGACGGCCGGGAACCGCCCGTCCCTCGGCCCGACCCGCGCGGGGGAGGATGCGTGCGTATCGTGGTGCTCGGAGGCGCGGGAATCATAGGCCGCGCCATCGCCCGCGATCTTGCGGACGACGGCGCGGTGAAGGAGATCGTCATCGCCGATCTCGACCCGGAGGGCGCCCGCGCGGCGGCGGGGGCTCTCAAACGGGGCGGGGTCACCGCGGTCGCGGCGGACGTTTCGGACCATGCCGCCCTGGTGAAGCTGATCCGGGGGGCGGGCGCCGTCATCAACTCGGTGCAGTACTACTTCAATCTGCCGGTGATGAAGGCCTGCCTCGAAGCCGGGACGCACTACGTCGACCTGGGAGGCCTGTTCCACACCACGCGCAAGCAGCTGGAGCTGGACGGCGAGTTCAAGAAGGCCGGGATCCTGGCGGTGCTGGGCCTCGGCTCGTGCCCCGGGATCGCGAACGTGCAGGCGCGGGCGCTGGCCGACCGCTTCGACGAGGTGAAGTCGATCCGGATCTACAACGGCTCCACGCCGGACCAGGGCGACTCGCTGGCCTGGGCGTACTCCATCGAGACGATCTTCGACGAGATCACGCAGCCGCCGATCGTCTTCCGCGACGGGAAGTTCGAGGAGACCGTAACACTCGGCGAGGAGGAGCTGTTCCGCTTCCAGGATCCGATCGGCGTGGCCCGGGTGCACCTCTCGCTGCACTCCGAGGTGGCGACGCTGCCCCTCAGCTTCGCCGCCAAGGGGATCAGGGAGTGCTTCTTCAAGATCACCTTCTTCGGGTACTCCGAGAAGGCGCTGCGCCAGCTGCAGTTCCTCGCCGGGATCGGCATGGCCGGCCGGGATCCGATCGCGGTGCGCGGCGTCGAGGTGCGGCCGCGCGACGTGCTGATCGAGGTGCTGAAGCGGGCGCCGCAGATCGAGCGCACGAAGAGCCCGGGTTTCAAGGACATCGTCACGGAGGTGCGGGGGCGCCGGGGCGGCCGCGAGGTCCGCGGCCGCGCCGAGACG
>JBFGDZ010000088.1:0-13933 GCA_041580375.1 Candidatus Polarisedimenticolia bacterium | reverse complement strand
GGGGCGCAGCACCCGGCGGATCTCCCGCGCGGCCCGCGCAGGATCGGGCAGGTGGAACAGGACGAAGGCCAGCACGGCGACATCAAACGCGGCGGAAACGAAGGCGAGCGAGGCGACGTCCATCACGGCGCGCGGGAAGGGGGCCGGCGCCCGCGCGATCATGCCGCGTGAGATGTCGACCCCGACGATCTGCGCGCAGGGGGCGGCCTCCCGAAGATCGGCGAGCAGCGCCCCGACGCCGGCCCCCGCGTCGAGCACGCGCGCGGCGCCGGCCAGCGGCAGACGCCCGATGAGTTTCCGCGCGTGCGGACGGAGAACGGGCGCCCAGGTCTTCTCGTAGACCTCCGCGTCGGACGAGTAGGCATCGGCCACCCCCTTCGGCGGCCGCGCTCCGGAGGAGCGATCGCCGGGCACTGAAACCCCCCGATTCGGCTGATGACGCTCCAGTATATGCACGGCCCAGGTGAAAAGTCTTCGTCGTGGATCCGGACCGGCTGAAACGTTTTCAGCGGGATGGCGGACAGCAAGTGTTGGAGACCCGACGGCGGGAATCAAATCGACCGGGGATTGTTTTCGGTTTGCCGGATACCGAAGACGCGGTGAGCGATTCAGGACTTGGGCGGGGTCCCGAACAGGGGGCACGGGTTTTGCTACTTACCGAAAGGCGGTTCTTCTTGGTCGGGCGCGTGCTAGGATGACTCCAATCGAAAGGCACCCGATGTTCGCCATCCTGTCCTTCGAGGGCCCGGACCGGTACAGCCGCGCCGGCGGTTTGGGATCGAGGGTTTCGGAGATGGCCGCGACCCTCGCCGCGATGGGCGTGGAGACGCACCTCTTCTTCATCGGCGACCCCGGGCTGCCGGGGCACGAGACGGACCCCTCCGGAAAACTCCACCTCCACCGCTGGTGCCAGTGGATCAGCCGGCACCATCCAGGCGGCGTCTACGACGGCGAGGAGGGGAAGCGGAACGACTGGGACCGCTCCCTACCGGCCTGGCTGGAGTCGGAGCTTCTCGCTCCCCGCCTGGCCGCGGGAGGGTCGGCGGTGGTTCTGGCCGAGGAGTGGCACACGACCGGCACGGTCGTGGCCCTGAACGAGATTCTCGTCCGGAGGGGGTGGAAGGACCGGGTCCACGTTCTCTGGAACGCTAACAACACCTTCTCCTTTCACCGTCTGGACTGGGGCACCCTCGGTGGGGCGGCGACGCTCACGACCGTGAGCCGGTACATGAAGCACGTCCTGTGGGACTACGGCGTGAACCCGCGGGTGATCCCGAACGGCATCGCGGGCCACTGGCTCGGCCCCCTGGAGCCCAGGTCGCGCGACGGGACGGGACTGTTCCGGGACCGCCTGAACCTGGTCAAAGTGGCGCGCTGGGATCCCGACAAGAGATGGGACATGGCCATTCTGGCGCTGGCCCGGCTGAAGCGGTCCGGACTGCGACCCCTGCTCCTCGCGCGGGGGGGAGCGGAGGGTCACGGTGCGGAGGTCCTCGCCCTGGCCGGCCGGGAAGGGCTGCGGGTCGACCGGGTCCGCGTCCCGGGGGACGACAGCGCGGCGCTCTCGGAGGCGGTGCGCGCCGCGGGTCGCGCCGACGTGGTCGTGTTCGACGATCACCTCTCGGAGGCGCAGCGTCGGTTCCTGTTCCGCGAGGCGGACGCCGTGCTGGCCAACAGCGGCATCGAGCCGTTCGGGCTCGTCGGGCTGGAGGCGATGGCGTGCGGTGCGGTCGCGATGGTCGGCAGCACCGGCGAGGACTACGTCACCCCGGGCCATGACGCCATCGCCCTGCAGACGAGCGACCCCGGGGAGATCGTGCATCACGTCGCGCGGCTGCGTCGCTTCCCCGAGGAGGGGCGGCGCATGCGCCGGGCGGCGCGGCGGACGGCCGAGCGCTACTCCTGGGAGGCGGTGATCCGGCGATGCCTGTTCCCGTTCCTCGAGGAGCTCGGCCTGGAGACGCTCCCGGCCCGGCGGCCCGCCGTGAGGCGTGCGCCGGCCGTCCGGCTCGTGCGGGAGCGGCCGTCGCTGCGGAAGCGGGACGAGAAGGAGCACCGCGTTCCGCACGCCGCCGCCTGACGCCCGCCGGGACGGGGCCGCGAGATGCCTGCATCGTCGATGGATCGCAAGGAGGGTGATCGATGAATCGAGACGAAGAGATCCGGAAGATCGCGCACCAGATCTGGGAGGAGGAGAACCGTCCCGCCGGGAGGGATCGGGACCACTGGCGGATGGCGGAGGAGCGCTGGCAGCGGATGCAGCAGGCGAAGGCCCCGGCCGCGAGGTCCTCCGCGGCGGCCGCCCCCGGGCAGCCCCTCGCGAGGCCCGCACCGGCACCATCCCCGAGGTCCGCGTCGAAGCCCGCTGCCAAGGCCGCACCGAAGCCGTCCGCGAAGCCCGCTCCCGGCTCGCTCGCCAGGCCCGCACCGAAAGGGCCATCGCGATCGAGGAACATCTCGAAAGGGGAGCACTGAACGCACGATCAGTCTCCGTCGCCACGATCCAGTCAGTTCGATCGAAGGATATTCCGCTCCCCGCCCCTCGTACGTTGAGGGGCGAGGAGAGCGGGACCCGCCCCTGCCCGTCCGCCATTCCCGCAACCGATCATCAGGGAGGTCCGATGTTTCGAAGCACGATGACCCGGCTCGCCGCCGGGGCGGCCGTCCTCTTCGTTCTCGGCTTTGCGGCGCCCGGCGCGTGGGCCAGGCCGCTGTCCGCCACCGCGATCCGGATCGAGATCAACGACACCGACGGAGACGCCGGCATCCAGATCTTTCTCGACGGCGAGGGCTGGAAGAGCATGCGGGTGACCGATCCGTTCGGCAACAGGATCCTCGACTTCAGGGCCGAGGGGAGCGTCGGCATCCAGGGGATCACCGAGCTGTTCTTCGAGAGCGCGGAGCCCTCGTTCGACGTGCAGCCGCTCTCGGAGCTGCTGAGGCTCTTCCCCGAGGGGAACTACCGGTTCGAGGGGGTGACGACGGGCGGCGTGCCCCTGAAGGGTAAGGCGAGGCTGACCCACGCGCTGCCGGCGGGACCGCTCCTCGTGCTGCCCGCCGAGGACGACGATTCGGTCGATCCGGCCAACACCGTCATTCAGTGGCAGACGGTGCCGGATCCGCCGGGCAGCACCATCGTCGGCTACCAGGTCATCGTCGTGCGGGAGGTCGGGGGTCTGCGCGTCTTCTCGGCCGACGTCGGGCCCGCGATCACGAGCGTCACGGTGCCGCCGGAGTTCATGCAGCCCGGCACCACGTACAAGTACGAGGTTCTGGCGATCGAAGCCAGCGGCAACCAGACGATCTCGGAGCGCGAGTTCGAGACGGCGGAGTAGCGGGCCGTACGGATCGCTCCCATTCCACGCTCGTCCGCGCGCATCCCGGTGATTCCGTCCGGGCGCGCTCTCCGAACTCCATCCGTTCCGTCGAGACCGGCAAGGGCGGGGCGGATGGAGTTTCTGCGGATCATGCCGGCTCCACTCCTCGTCGCGGCGATCCACGTCGATCTTCCGCCCCCCCGGCTCGCCGCGTCTGATAGAATCCGGCCCTCGATTTCGGAAAGGGGCCCGGCCATGCGCAGCGATCTGCCGGGGGCCGCCGCGGGCCTCGCCGCGCTCGCGTTTCTCGCGGCCTGCCCGGGACCGGCCACCGACACCGGCGGCCAATCGACCGACTCCATCATGAAGACCAACGTGCTCACCGTGGAGTGGACCGGACCCTACGGCGGCGTGCCGGCCTTCGACCGGATGGATCTCGCCGCCCTGAAGCCGGCCCTCGAGGCGGGCATGGCGGCGCAGCTCGCCGAGATCGACGCGATCGCGAAGGATCCCGCTCCCCCGACGTTCGAGAACACCATCGCCGCGTTGGAGCGCTGCGGCCGCGCCCTGGAGCGCGTCTCCGCCTACTGGGGGATCTGGAGCTCGAACCTCTCGACGCCGGAGTTCCGGGAGATCCAGACCGAGATGGCGCCGAGGCTGTCCGAGCATCGCTCGAAGATCCGGCAGAACGAGGCGCTCTTCGCGCGCATCCGGGCGATCTACGAGGGCGAGGAGATGGCGGCGCTGCGTTCGGACCAGCAGCGCCTCGTGTGGCTGATCTACGACGATTTCGCGCGCAACGGCGCGACGCTCGAAGGCGCGGCGAAGGAGCGCCACGCGGCGATCGACAAGCGACTGGCCGAGCTGCAGACCCGGTTCGCGAACAACGTGCTCGCCGATGAGGAGAACTACGTTCTGTACATCACGAAGGATCAGCTGGGCGGGCTGCCGGACTCTTACGTCCAGGCCGCGGCGGCCGCGGCCGCCGAGAAGGGGCGGCCGGGCGAGTACGCCGTCACGAACACGCGATCGTCGATGGACCCCTTTCTGACCTTCTCGAACGAGCGCGGACTGCGCGAGCGCGTCTGGCAAACCTATTACTCGCGGGGGGACAACGGCGACGAGCACGACAACAACGCCATCATCGCCGAGATCCTGAAGCTGCGGCGCGAGCGCGTCGGTCTGCTCGGACACCCCAACTTCGCCGCCTGGCAGCTCGAGAACCGCATGGCGCGGCGCCCCGAGCGCGCGATCGACCTCATGCAGGCCGTCTGGCCCGCGGCGCTGGCGCGCGTCCGCGAGGAGGTCGCCGACATGCAGGCGATCGCCGACCGGGAGGGCGCGGGCGTCACGATCGCGCCCTGGGACTACCGCTACTACGCCGAGAAGGTGCGCAGGGCGAAGTACGACCTCGATTCCGACGAGGTGAAGCAGTACCTGCAACTCGACAGACTGCGGGATGCGATGTTCTTCGTCGCCCGCGAGCTGTTCAATTTCACGTTCACGCCGGTGCCCGAAGGCTCCGTCCCCGTCTTCCACGAGGACGTGCGGGTCTGGGAGGTCACGGACGGGACGTCCGGCCATCACGTCGGACTCTGGTACCTCGATCCGTACGCGCGGCCGGGCAAGCGCTCGGGCGCCTGGGCGACCACCTACCGCGACCACGAGACGTTCGACGGGCCGATGACGGTGCTCGGCTCGAACAACTCCAACTTCATCGAGGGGGCCGCCGGCGAGCCGGTCCTGATCTCGTGGAGCGACGCCGAGACCCTGTTCCACGAGTTCGGCCACGCTCTGCACTATCTCTCGTCGAACGTCGCCTACCCGACGCTGAACAGCGGCGTGCGCGACTACACCGAGTTCCAGTCACAGCTTCTGGAGCGCTGGCTGCTGACCGACCCCGTGATCGAGAAGTACCTCGTCCACTACAAAACGGGGAAACCGATGCCGGCCACCCTCGTCGCGAAGATTAAAAAGGCCGCGACGTTCAATCAGGGCTTCGCGACGACGGAGTACCTCGCGTCGGCCCTGATGGACATGAAATACCACATGACCGATCCGGCCGGACTCGACCCGGACGCCTTCGAGCGCGCCGAGCTGGCCGCGCTGGGCATGCCGGAGGAGATCGTCATGCGGCACCGCAGCCCGCATTTCGGGCACATCTTCTCGGGAGAGTCCTACGCGGCGGGCTACTACGGGTACCTGTGGGCCGACGTCCTCACCTCGGACGCGGCCGAGGCGTTCGCGCGGGCCCCCGGCGGCTTCTACGACAGGGCCCTGGCGAAGAAGCTGGTCGACCACCTGTTCGCGGTGCGCAACGCCGTCGACCCGGCCGAGGCCTACCGGGCGTTCCGCGGCCGCGACGCCCGCATCGACGCGCTGATGCGCGATCGCGGCTTTCCGGTTCCCGCCGGCTGAGTCAGAGCTTCAGGACGGCTCCGAACGAGATATTGACGACGTCGGTCGAGTCGCCGAACAGGTCGACGCGCGCGTAATCCCAGTCCAGCAGGAAGGCGACGAAGCCTCCTCCGATCTCCAGGCCCCAGCCGAACGTGTATCCGATGCCGTCGTCGGAGCGGTTCGGGACGGAGCCGAAGTCCCCCTCGTAGTCGAGGCGGGTGAGGCCGAACTTGACGAAGGGACGGAGCCTCTTCCGCGGCCGCCAGAGATAGCTCCCCTGGGCCGAGACCTGGGTGTACTCGCCATCCTGGAAGAACAGGAGGAAGTCCTCGTCGCTCATGTCGCGATACGAGAGCAGCACGCCCCAGTGCGGGTCGAGACCGATCTTCCCGAACAGGGTGTAGCCTTCGAACTCGATCGAATCGGCGTTCCGGCCCGAATCGAGCGCGCCGATCGTGATGCCGATGCCGACCGCGCTGTCGCGGTCGGCCGCCGCGGCCGGCGCCGCGAGGATCAGCGCCGCGAGCGGCGCACCGACGAGCGTGACGAGGACCCGCCTGACCGCGACCGTCTCCCTGGCCATCTCCCGACACCTCCTCTCCCCCCCTGCATGTATACTCGCACATCCGAGGACCCGGCCCATGAACCCGATCCCGAAAAAGGCCGCGCCGCGGCCGGCGGCGGCCGGCGCGGCGCTGGCGCTCACGCTCGCCATCCTCATTCCCCTCGCCGCCTGCCCGGGGCCCGCCATGTATGACGTCATTCTTCGCAACGGCTCGATCTACGACGGCAGCGGTTCGCCTCCCGTCGTGATGGATCTCGCCATCCGCGGCGACGCGATCGCCGCCGTCGGCCAGCTGCAGGACGCGCGAGGGCGGACCGAGATCGACGTCCGGGGCCTCGCGGTGGCCCCCGGGTTCGTCAACATGATGAGCTGGGCGAACGAGTCGCTGATCGAGGACGGCCGCTCGCAGAGCAACATCCGCCAGGGTGTCACGCTCGAGGTGATGGGGGAGGGGGAGTCGATGGGCCCCCTGACCGATCCGATGAAGGAGGAGCTGCGCGCGCGGCAGGCGGACATCCGGTACGACGTCGAGTGGACGACCCTCGGCGAGTACCTCGAGTTCCTCGTGCGGCGGGGCGTGTCGCCGAACGTCGCCTCGTTCATCGGGGCGGCCACGCCGCGCATCTACGTCATCGGCCACGAGGATCGCTCCGCGACGCCCGGGGAGCTGGATCAAATGCGGCGCGTCGTGCGCGAGGCGATGGAGGAGGGAGCGCTCGGCGTGGCGTCCTCCCTGATCTACCCGCCGGGCAGCTTCGCCGACACGGCCGAGCTGGCCGCGCTGGCGGAGGTCGCCGCGGAGTACGACGGCCTCTACGCCTCGCACGTCCGCGGGGAGGGATCGCATCTGGTCGAGGCGATCGACGAGCTGATCACGATCGCCCGCGAGGCCGGCGTACGGGCCGAGATCTATCATCTGAAGGCGTCGGGGCAATCGAACTGGCCCGACTTCGACCGAGTGGTCGCGAACGTCGAGCGGGCTCGCGCCGAGGGGCTCGCGATCACGGCCGACATCTACACCTACCCGGCCGGCTCCACCGGCCTGAACGCGAGCATGCCGCCGTGGGTGCAGGAGGGCGGGTTCGAGGCGTCCCTCGAGCGCCTGAAGGATCCGGCGCTGCGCGCGCGGATCGCCCGCGAGATGCGGATCGACTCGGACGACTGGGAGAACCTCTATTTGGGAGCCGGCTCGCCGGACAACATCCTGCTGGTCGGCTTCAAGAACGAGGCGCTCAAGCCGCTCACCGGCAAGACGCTGGCGGAGGTGGCCGCGATGCGGGGCACCTCGCCGGAAGAGACGGCCATGGACCTGATCGTCGAAGACGGGAGCCGGGTCGGCACGGTCTACTTCAGCCAGTCGGAGGAGAACGTGAGAAAGGCGATCCACCTGCCGTGGGTGAGCTTCTGCTCGGATTCGGCGTCGCTCGCCCCCGAGGGCGTGTTCCTGGAGAGCAGCGTCCATCCGCGGGCGTACGGCAGCTTCGCCCGCCTGCTGGGCAAGTACGTCCGGGAGGAGAAGCTGATCCCGCTCGAGGAGGCGATCCGCAGGCTGACGTCGCTCCCCGCCTCCAATCTCCGGCTCGACCGGCGGGGCCTGCTCAGGAAGGGCTACTTCGCCGACGTCGTCGTTTTCGACCCGGAGACGATCCGGGACCACGCGACCTTCGAGGAACCCCACCAGTACTCCACCGGAGTCGCGCACGTCTTCGTCAACGGCGTCCAGGTGCTGAAGGAAGGCGAGCACACCGGCGCCACCCCCGGTCACGTGGTCCGCGGCCCGGGATGGCGCGACCGACGGTGACGTCTTCACCTCCCCCCGCCCTTCCGGGGCACCGGGCTCGCCACGGGCGAGGACAGGACACGGTGCCGCACCAGGGTCCGCCGGATGCGCGAGCGCACGCAGGGGTCCGGTTCGGCGAGGCCCTGAAGTTCTGGGTGAAGCTCGGCTTCATCTCGTTCGGGGGACCGGCCGGTCAGATTGCGATCATGCACCGGGAGGTCGTCGAGCGCCGCCGCTGGATCTCCGAGACGCGTTTCCTCCACGCGCTCAACTACTGCATGCTCCTGCCGGGGCCCGAGGCTCAGCAGCTGGCGACCTACATCGGCTGGCTCCTGCACAAAACGCGCGGCGGCCTCGCGGCCGGCGGTTTCTTCGTGCTGCCTTCGGTCCTCATCCTCTTCGTGTTGTCGTACGCCTACGCGGCCTACGGCGACGTGCGTGGAGTCGTCGGACTGATGGACGGATTCAAGGCGGTCGTGGTGGCGATCGTGGCCGAGGCGGTGCTGCGCATCGGCCGACGCGCGCTTCGCGGCTGGGCGCATCTGGCGGTGGCCGCCGGCGCCTTCGTCGGCATCTATGTCCTGGGCGTCCCGTTCCCGCTGATCGTCCTGGGCGCCGCCCTGATCGGTCTGGCCGGCGCCCGGCTGTGGCCCGCGGCATGGGTCCAGCGCGGAACCGTGTCGACCGGCTCGGTCTCCACGACACCCCCGACCGGCGCCGGCGGCGGGGCGCCGCCGACCGGCCATTCCGGACCGCCCCTCGACACCACTCCTTCCCTGCTCCGGGACGACGCGCCGGCTCCGGCTCACACGCTGCCGTCGCGTTCGCGTGCGGCGCGCATCCTCGCCGCGGGTTTCGTGCTTTGGACCCTGCCGCTCGCCGTTCTGGCGGCGTGGCTCGGCTGGGGGAGCGTGCCGCTGCAGCAGTACCGGTTCTTCACGGGGG
This sequence comes from Candidatus Polarisedimenticolia bacterium, assembly GCA_041580375.1. GTDB lineage: Bacteria > Acidobacteriota > Polarisedimenticolia > Gp22-AA2 > Gp22-AA2 > JAPUIN01. Next base: position 4,926 of record JBFGDZ010000088.1, on the reverse strand, counting down.
CCGCGTTCGTCACCTTCGGGGGAGCCTACGCCGTGCTGGCCTACGTCGCGCAGGCGGCGGTGCACGCCTACGGCTGGATCACCCAGGCGCAGGCGGTCGACGGACTGGCGCTGGCCGAGACGACGCCCGGACCGCTGATCATGGTGCTGCAGTTCGTCGGCTTCATGACCGGATGGAACAACCCGGGTGATTTGACGCCGCTCGCCGCGGCGACGCTCGGCGCGCTGGTGACGACGTGGGTGACGTTCCTTCCCTGCTTCATGTTCGTCTTCGTCGGGGCGCCCTACATCGAGGTGCTGCGCGGGAACCGGGCCCTCAATGGGGCGTTGTCCGGCGTCACCGCCTCGGTGATCGGCGTGATCCTGAACCTCGCCCTGGTCTTCGGGGCGGCGGTCATCCTGCCCCGGGGGCAGGCCGGCGGCATCGAGTGGTTCGCGGCGATCCTGGCGGCCGCGGCGTTCCTCGCGATGTCCAGGCACAGGATCGACGCGATCTGGATCGTGCTCGGCGGAGGCCTGGCCGGTCTGGCGCGCGCCCTGATCGTCGGGTGACCGGTCACGATACCGGAAGAGGATCGGTGCGGGATGAATGTCGACGATCGAGGTCGGGCGATGAGCGCGCGCAGACGGATACTCCTGATCAGTAACTCGACCCTTCACGGGAGCGGCTACCTCGACCACGCGGAGAGGGAGATCCGATCTCTTCTGGGAAAAAAGGCTCGCGTGCTGTTCGTTCCGTACGCGCTCCACGATCGGGACGCCTACGCGGCGCAGGCACGCGAGCGGTTCGCCGCGATGGGGTACGCGCTCGACTCGGCCCACGAGCCGGGAGCCTCGCTGGAGAGCGCGGACGCCATCTTCGTGGGCGGCGGGAACACGTTCCGCCTGGTCGACGCCCTGCACCGGCTCGACCTGATCGGCCCGATTCGCCGGGCCGTGGACGGCGGAATCGCCTACGTCGGCTCGAGCGCCGGATCGAACGTGGCCTGTCCGACGATCAAGACGACGAACGACATGCCGATCGTGCAGCCGCCGTCGTTCGAGGCCCTGGGTCTCGTGCCGTTCCAGATCAATCCGCACTATCTGGATCCCGAACCGGCCTCGACGCACATGGGTGAGACGCGGGAGGCGCGGATTCTCCAGTATCTCGAGGAGAACGACCTGCGCGTCGTCGGGCTGCGGGAAGGATCGATGCTCCTGATCGAGAATTCTGGCGTGACGCTGAAGGGGGTCGCGGCCGCCCGCATCTTCGAGAAGGGCTGCGACGCCGTCGAGCACCAGCCCGGAGCGCGTCTCGATTTTCTGCTCGGTTGAACGGGCTGGCGCGGGGGCCCTGCTGCTCGCGATGCGGGAGGGTCTCCGGCCGACTCGCCGAATCTCAGATCGTCGAGGCCGCATGGCTCCCTCCGCCCGGCAGCGACGTGACGGCCGGGGCGAGGGCGATCAGGTCCGCTCGCCCGGAACCTTCTGGCCGGCAGCCGGATCGGCTCCCAGCAACTTGCGGAGAAGCGAGGCGTTCCTCACCGCGAATCCCTCCCAGTCGTTGTTGAAGTAGGCGAACACGTCGTGATCGCGCCGCCACGCGTCGATCCGCTTCGCCCATTCGTGGAGCTGCCGCTCCGTGTAGTCGCCCCCGCGTCCCCGCCCGTCGTGCAGGCGCACGTAAACGAACGGCGCCGTCAGCCGCAGCTCCGGCGCGCGCATCGAGTGCAAGGCCAGGAACGTGCTCGATCAGCGGGCGGCCAGCGTCGAGATGATGGGCCGGATGCCCGGCATGTCGGACGCCCAGATGCAGCGTCTCGACAGGATGGTGGGGCGGGGCCGCAACGCCGAGGGTCGCACGCCCAATCGGGATTTCAAGGAGCTCACCAAGAAGCGGGCCGAGAAGTGCCGCATCGTGCCGGCGGATCCCAACGACGCGGACGGCATCGGCGACGCCGGTTCCGCAGGGCCAGAGGGAAAGTTTCCCGAACAAATAAGATACCGACCCTCTCGCGATGCCCGCATTCCGCAGCACGCTTCCCCCAGATTTGATATGGTGCGCGGGATGCGGGATGTCGATCGATGACCTCTCAGCCGACTCCGACCGGTCCTTCCTCACCACCGGGAGCCGTCAGCGGAGCTGCGCCCGTCACCCCGGCGGGGCCCGTCACCGCTGCGGAGCGGATCCCCTCTCTGGACGTCATGCGGGGATTCGCCCTGCTGGGGATCCTGATCATGAACATCCAGGCCTTCTCGATGATCTACGCCGCCTACTTCAACCCGGCGGCGTACGGCGACCTCACCGGGGTGCATCGCTGGGTCTGGATCCTGAGCCATCTGTTCGCCGACCAGAAGTTCATGACCATCTTCTCGATGCTGTTCGGTGCCGGGATCGTCCTGATGGCCGAGCGGGCCGAGGCCCGCGGCCGCCGGCCGGGCGGACTCCACTACCGCCGCATGCTGATCCTGATCGTGCTCGGGGCGATCCACGCCTACCTGCTCTGGTACGGCGACATCCTGGTCGTCTACGGCCTGAGCGGGCTGGTGGTCTACCTGTTCCGGCGCCGCGGCTGGAAGACGCTTCTGGTGACGGGGCTTTTGATGCTGATGGTGGCGTCGGCACTCTACTTGCTGGCCGGCGCTTCGTTGCCGGGGTGGCCGGAGGTCGTGAGGGAGGATTTCCTCCGCACCTGGGATCCGCCCCCGGAGGCCGTGGAGGCCGAGCTGGCGATCTACCGCGACGGCTGGGTGCAGCAGTTCCATCATCGCGCGCCCAAGGCGCTGGAGTTCCACACCCTCGTCTTCCTGTTCTGGGGCTTCTGGCGAAGCGGCGGCCTGATGCTGATCGGCATGGCGCTCTACAAGATGGGCTTCTTCCGCCTGCGCCGGCCGCTGCGCTTCTCGGCCTGGTCGATCGCCCTGGCGATCCTGGTGGGGCTGCCGCTCGTCGGGTACGGCATCCACCGGAACTTCGCTTCGGGATGGGACGTCACCTACACCTTCTTCTGGGGCGGCCAGTACAACTACTGGGGCAGCATCATCGTCAGCTTCGGCTGGCTGGGCGTCGTCTACTGGCTGGGCACGGCGACGTCATGGGGCGGCATCACCCGCCCCCTGGCGGCGGTGGGACAGACCGCGTTCAGCAACTACATCCTCCAGACCCTCATCTGCACGACCATCTTCTACGGATACGGTCTCGGCTACTTCGGCCGCGTGGAGCGGCTGGGGCAGCTGATGATCGTCTTCGGCGTCTGGGCGGTGGAACTGATCGTCTCGACCTGGTGGGTGCGACGCTTCCGCTTCGGGCCCGTGGAATGGCTGTGGCGATCGCTGACCTACGGCCGGATGCAGCCGTTCCGGATTCGCTGAATGACCCCGGCGCCTATCCGCTCGTGAGCGCCTGCCGGCAGTCGACGCGGCTGGCGGAATCGACCAGGTAGAAGTCCTTCGCGCTGATCGTGTCGATGACGTCCTCCTTCACCTCGCGAACTTTCGCCGACGTGAGCCGCAGGCGCGATCCCTGCAGCCGGACGCATACGCGATCGCCGCCGCTGCGGATGTTGTCGTCGAAATCCTCCAGGGACGCCCGGAGCTCGTCCAGCGTGTCATCATCCGCCGGGACCACCTGGAAATCCACGACCTTGTCCTTCGCCATCGACGCTCCCGGTGACGCGCAGCGATAAAAGTCCGGGTACCGGCGGGCGATCGGGATCGCGTCGCGGACGTTCAGCCCGGCGACGTAAACGCTGGCGATGGCATTGCGATGGTCGATGGCGGTCCCGCCGAACATCATGTAGGTCCCCTCGAAGCGCTTTCCTTTCGAGAAGCGGTAATCGAGGTCGCCCGCCGCGAGCAGGACCTCGTCGCCCTCGGTCGTCAGATCGGGCGCCCCCGGCGCCATGAACTGCTGGATGCCGAACCAGGCGACGACGGCGACTGCGGCCAGGACGATCACGATCTTCATCGGTTCATACCTCCCTTTCGGAAACCGCCCGAGGGCGATCGGTTCCGGAATGCGTTTGAAAGCCCGTCCCGATCACAGGGATCCCCCATCGAAATCCCTGATCAGGCGCTCCGCCGATTCGCAGTGGGTCTGCACCTGCATGAACAGATAGCGGCAGAAGTTCTCCGCAGCGCCCATCTGAGAGCACCGCTGGATGATCCATCGCAGGCTCATGCTTGGATCCGAGGACGGCGGCACGCGGTCGCATAAATCCCGGGATAATCTGCAGTGCCGGAGACAATGGTCGAAAAAAATGCCCAGCTCGGCGCCGCTCAGGTACTCATACACGGCCTCGTCCGGCCGGGTGTCGAATCGAAGCAGCGCCTCCTTCACGCACCCCCGCTCGTCGGTCGTCTTTCCGAACTCCCTCCCCTCGATGCGGTTGATCCGGACGAGCTCGGCGATCAGGTCGACCCGCTGCTTCGCGAGATAGAGGACCAGGCTCCCGCACGCGACGACCAGGATTGTCGCGACGGCCGCGACGAGAACAGCGGCCCTGCGCTGTGATGAAGACATCGACATGGCGCGCTATCCTGCCGGCGTCATGACCTCGGGCGGATGAGCGGCCCGCCGGGCCCGTGACATCATGAGGGCTGGGTCGCCGGTTCCCTGAAGGCCAGGATCGGAAAGAAGATGAATGGGAGAAAGGCGAGCCCGAGCCCGAATCCCATTCCCCGCCCGAACTTGCCGGCGAGCGCGATCATCGTGAAGATCACCACGAAGATGTTGACGATCGGCACGAACAGCAGGAGCACGTACCAGCCCGGCTGATCGGCGATGTCGAGCAGAACGTAGAAATTGTAGATGGGGATCAGCACCGCCCAGCCCGGCCGGCCGGCCATCGTGAACACCTTCCATGCCGAGACCAGTGTGATGATCAGGATTGCGAGTTCGATGATGGGATTGTCCATCGTCTCCTCCCTCGTTCAGGACACGCCGCCC
>JBFGDZ010000087.1:0-13973 GCA_041580375.1 Candidatus Polarisedimenticolia bacterium | reverse complement strand
GTTGATCCGGCGGTAATGCAACGTGCGCGGGCTCTCCATCCGCGTCGAACTCCTTCATGCTCCCGGGTCTCGCCGCGCGCGGACGCCCGCGGCGCGGGCTGATCGCGGGGCGCGCGGAACTATACGACGAGGCCGCCCGACCGGCAAGGCCGGAATCCGCGGCCGTTCAGTCGTAGTGCTTGAGATCGGGCCAAAGTTCGCCGATGGGGACGCGCAGGTGCCTGCCAATCCAGATCGCTTGATCGTCCTCGTACGGCATGCAGTACCCGCAGTCCGTGACTCCCGCTTGCTCGACGCTCTCGAAGCGCTCGAGCAGCCGCTCCCGGCTGCCGCCGATGACGATCACGATCGATCCGTCGTGATCCCGCGGTCCCCAATGCCAGTAGTTGTTGTGCCCGCTGATGGCGAGCGGCAGGCCATGGCGTCTCCCCAAAAAGTCGATCGCCCCGGCCTCGCCGTAGTTGAATGTGAACACCGCGGCCTTCTCTCGCTCCTCCGGCGGCAGCCCCCGGTGGACGCGCGCGACCTGCTCGACGATCGCCTCCCAGCCATGCATGTCGGCGTAGAACTGCGGCAGCTCGCGAAGCTCCTTCCGCTCCGAGGTCGACGGTCCGATGCCCAGGAACCGGCTGTACCGAACGTACGTTTCGACCGGGAGCACAGGGAGCGCGAGGGGCGCGAGAACGGCCCCCCCCAGGAGCATCAGGGCGGCGACGCCCGCCTCGAGCGCCGGCCCCCTCCACCGGCGCGTCGCGTTCTCGCAGACGAGGCCGCCCGCGGCGAACAGCCACACGTAGGCGGGCGACAGGTATCCGGGCCGGCTCGCCGTGCTCACGAGGAGAATGGCGAAGACCGTCACGTAGATCCAGCCGAGCAGGCGGAACGGCCGGCCCTCGCGCGCGAAGAAGTAGAACCACAGCCCCCCGAGCCAGAGCGGGAGCGTGACCGGGTTCATGACCCGGATCTGCTGCAGCACGAAATCCAGCGGGTCGACGGCGACCATCTTCCGCGTGGTCGCGTTGTGGATGAATTCGAGCGTGGGCCAATCATGCAGGATCTGCCAGATCACGTGGGGGGCGAACATCAGCGCGGCGATGCCGCCCGCCACCCAGGGCCACCGGGTGAGGAGCCACCGGCGGCGGGACGTGGCCAGAAGCCCCACGAGGAGGCCGAACCCGAGCCACAGGACGCTGATCTTGTTGAGCAGACCGGCTCCGAGAACGAGGCCGAGGACGATCCACAGCCGGGGCGGGCCGCCCCGGAGCAGCCGCACCAGCAAAGCCGCAGCGGCGGCCCAGAGCAGGACGTCGAACGCGTTCATCGAGTAGATGTGATTGAGCGCCAGGTAGATCGGCGCGGCGATCGTCGCCAGCATCGCCAGGATCCGGGCGAAGCGGCCTCCTCCGAGGTCCGCGGCCATGCGGCCGGCGAGGTAGACCGCGAGGGCCCCGGCGACGGCCGGGAGCAGGCGGAGGGCGAGCAGGGATTCCCCGAACAGGTCCCGCGACAGCCGGAGGAGGGCGACCGACAGGGGCGGATGATCGACGTACCCGAACGCGAGCCTATCGCTGCAGGCGATGTAGTAGAACTCGTCGCGGAAATAGCCGTACCCGCCGCTCGTGATCAGGTGCAGCAGCAGCTTGAGTCCCGGCAGCGCGAGCATCTCCGGCGCGCGGATCCTCATCGGTCGCGCCTCATCCTCGATCCTCCCCGGCCGGCATCATACTCTGGATGATGCGCGGCCCCTGACGGCGCGGTCCGCTTTTCCGTTGATCGATTCAGCCGACGGAGCGATAATCCGCACCCGTGCGGGCGTCAAGGCGGATCGGACTCATCGGCTGCGGCCAGTGGGGCCGCCACATCCTGAGGGATCTCGTCTCCCTCGGCTGCCGCGTCACCGTCGTGGCGCGTTCGGACGCGAGCCGGCGGCGCGCGCGCGAGGGCGGCGCGGACTCGATCGTCCCGTCACTGGCGGAACTCCCCGTGATCGACGGCGCCGTGGTCGCCGTTCCCTCCCACGAGCACGCGGCGACCGTGCTCCGGCTGCTCGAACGCGCGATGCCGATCTTCGTCGAGAAGCCGCTGGCGACGGATCCCGTCGACGCGGCCCGCATCGTCGAGGCGGGCGGCGATCGGGTCTTCGTGATGCACAAGTGGCGTTATCACCCGGGCGTTCAGGCGCTGGCGGAGATCGCGCGCTCGGAGACCATCGGGCCGATCGCCGGGCTGCACTGCACGCGGATCCAGTGGGGCCAGGACCACCGCGACGTGGACGCCCTGTGGCTGCTCGCGCCGCACGATCTCTCCATCGCCCTCGAGATCCTGGGTCGGCTGCCGGAGCCGACGGCGGCCGTCGCCGACAGGCCGCCGGGCGAGCCGGTCGGATTGAACGTCCAGTGCGCGGGCGATCCCTGGCTCGTGCTCGAACTCTCCACGCGATCCCCCGTACGCCGGCGCGAGATCCGGCTGCGCGGCCGGGACGGCTCGGCGCTCCTCGCCGACGCCTACAGCGATCATGTGGAGATCCGGCGCGCGCGGCCCGGCCGCGACGTGGAGGAATCCGAGCCCGAGCGCCGCCCGATCCCCCGGGACATGCCTCTCCTCCGGGAGCTCGGCGCCTTCGTCGAGCATCTCGGCGGCGGGCCGCCGCCGAAGAGCAGCGCCGCAGAGGGTCTCGGGATCGTCCGCTGCATCTGTGCGATCCGGTCCCTGGCGGGCCTCGACGGTGGTCCCTCGTGATCCCGAGGGCGACGATCCTCATCCCCACGCACGATCACGGACCGACCCTGCGCTACTCGGTCGGCAGCGCGCTGGCGCAGACCGTCCGGGATCTCGAGGTCTTCGTGATCGGAGACGGCGCTCCCGACGAGACCCGCGATCTGATGGAGGGAATCGTGCGGACCGATGCCCGGGTCCGCTACTTCGACCATCCGAAGGGACCGCGCCACGGTGAGCTCCACCGCCACGCCGCGCTGGCCGGAGCCCAGGGGCGGATCGTCTGCTACCTGGCCGACGATGATCTGTTTCTGCCGGATCACGTCGAGACGATGGACCGCCTGCTACGGGACGCCGACTTCGCGCACTCGCTGCCCACCGGGATCCACCCGGACGGCTCGATCGACGTGTGGATCATCGATCTCGCGCGGACCTTCTACCGCCGTCTCATGCTGTCCGGACGGAATCGCATTCCGCTGAGCTGCGGGGCGCACACGCTGGCATTCTACCGGGCGCTGCCGCACGGCTGGCGCACGACGCCGGCCGGCACGCACACGGATCTCTACATGTGGCAGCAAATCCTCTCCATCCCCGGCGTGCGCGCCGCGAGCGGAATGCGCCCCACGTCGATCCATTTCCCGGGTCCCGAGCGGCGCGGCGTCCCGATCCGCCGGCGCGTGGAGGAGCTCGAACGATGGTGCCGCCGGCTCGGGCATCCGGGAGGCCCGCAGATGCTCAGGGACGAGGTGGCGGAGTTCGTCGCGCGGGAATGCGCCCGCCTGGACGAGACGTATCAACGGGTCGAGCGATCGGCCCCCGTCCGGCTGAGCCGATGGATCGTGCGCCGGTCGTTCCGGCGCCCGGCGCCCGATCCGCTCTCCGGGCCCTCAGATCGCGAAGGAGGACACTGAGGGGCGGCGCCGACGCGTCCCGCGGCGAGAGGGCGCGCGGGCTCACCTCCCACGGAATCCCGAGGTCCGGGTCGGACCAGTGACAGCCCAGCTCGTCCTCCGGATCCCAGTACTCCGTCACGGCGTAGATGTGGATGGCGCGGCTGTGAAAGTAGAACCCGTGCGCCACGCCGGGAGGGATCGTGATCGCGGCCGGCGCGTCGCCGTCCAGCTCGACGACGGCGGCGCGCCCCGACGTGACGGACTCGTCGCGCAGATCCCTGAGCCCGATGCTCGCCTGACCCTCGAGCACGACGAGGTAGTCGGCGTGCTTCACGTGCACATGGACGCCGCGCAGGACCCCGGGGCGCGAGCGGACCAGGTTCCACTGTACGGGCCGGACCCCCGTCGGCCAGCACGCCCGGAAGATCTCCGTGAAGGATCCCCGGTCGTCGGGATGGCCCTCGAGAGGGCGCACGAACGTCCCCTCGGGCAGGTGGCCGGCCGGCTCGCTGGCGTGTCCCCGTCGCGCCAACTGTCTCTCCCGCGGTCCGCTCCCCGGGCGGACCCTCGTCATGGGGGCGTGAGGGTGCATTATAGGCCGGATACGCGCACGGGCGCCCCGGTTGACAAACGGGGGGGCGGGCTCCTACGTTTGCGGTGAACTGAGGTCCTATGCCGCGCAAGTCGCACGTCCACGAAGGCGATCTGGCGACCACCAACTTTCCCTCGCTGATGTACTCCATCCTGAAGAGGAAGGACACCGGAGTGCTGACGATCTCGGATGGGAAGGCCGAGAAGAGCGTCTACATCCAGCAGGGGCGGCCCGTGTTCGCGGCCTCCAACATGCTCGACGACCGGCTGGGCCAGATCTTCCTCCGCCAAGGGCTCGTCTCGATTCGCCACCTCATCGAGAGCGTCGACGAGACGAGCCGCGGCGACAAGCGCGTCGGGACGATCCTGGTCGAGAAGGAGCTGATCAAGCCGCACGATCTGGTGCAGGGAGTCCTCACGCAGGTGCGGAACATCATCGGAAGCCTCTTTCTCTGGACGACGGGCCGCTACTCCTACGCGCAGGGTTCCCTGCCCAGCGAGGAGGTCATCACCCTCAAGCTCAACGCGGGGCAGATCATCCTGGAGGGCGTGCGCAGGATCGAGAGCTGGGAGCGGATCTGGGACGCCGTCGGCGATTTGAGCGCCTGCTACCAGCGGGTCGAAGGGCAGGAGGACGGCGTGGCGGAGCTTCATCTCACGCCCGGTGAGCAGGAGGTCCTCGCCCTCTGCGGGAAGAAAACGACCCTCGGCGACCTGTGCGACGGCTCGCGCGAGAAGGACTACGAGATCTACCGGCTCATCTGGGCCCTCAGGACTTTGGGCATCGTCAAGCGCATCTGAAGCCGCGCCGGGAGACTCCGGGCGCCGCCCCATTCGATTGACCCGGGAGGCGCGCGGCGTTATCCTCCCTTCCCCCCGGCATCCTGAACGGGGCGTCGCGCCGCTCATCCGGCGCGCGTATCATGGGACCGGCCTCCCCGCCGCGGGAGGCGGGACACCTTTTCGAATGGGCGATCGAGGCTCCACCGACATGGATGTGCCTCTCCGCGAGACGCGCGACGCGCGCGCGGCTTGGAGCGCGCCGTCCCTCGATCCGGCCCCCCTCGAGGTCTCCGTCGTCATCCCGGTCCACGAGGAGGAGGCGTGCCTGCCGGCGCTGTGGGAGAGGCTCCGGCCCGTCCTGGAGCGGCTCGGCCGCCCGTTCGAGGTCGTCTTCGTGGACGACGGTTCCGGCGACGGCAGCCCGGACGCGCTGCGGCGGATCCGGACGGGGGATCGCCGGGTGCGCGTCTTCCGGATGGGCGAGCGGCGCGGCCAGAGCGCGGCGCTCGCGGCGGGATTCCGGGCGGCGCGCGGAGAGTGGGTGGTGACGCTGGACGCCGACCTGCAGAATCCCCCCGAGGAGATCCCCCGCCTGTTCGCCGCCGCCGACGGGGTCGATCTCGTCTACGGCCGCCGGCGCAGACGGATCGACGGCCCGATCAAGCGGATCAGCAGCCGCATCGGCAACGGCGTCCGCAACCTGATCACGGGTCACACCGTGCAGGACACCGGCTGCTCGCTCAAACTGATGCGACGGGAGCCCCTGGGGCGCGTGCCGCAGTTCCGGGGCATGCACCGGTTCCTGCCGTCACTATTCGTCTTCCACGGAATGCGCGTCCGCGAGGTGGAGGTCGACCACCACGCCCGGGCGGGAGGGCGCACCAAATACGGCGTGATCGATCGCGCCTGGCGTGGACTCATCGACTGCCTGGGAGTGCGCTGGCTGCGCAGTCGCTCGATCCACGACGATGCCCGCGAGATAGGAGATCGACGATGACCGAACCCGGCTCCCCCATCTGGCTTATCATCGGTTTTTTCGGTCAGGTCCTCTTCTCGGCCCGGTTCCTCGTGCAGTGGCTCTACTCCGAGCGCCTCAGGAAGAGCGTCGTCCCCGTCGCGTTCTGGTTCCTCAGCATCGGAGGGTCGCTGACGCTGCTCGCCTACGCCATCCACCGGCGCGATCCGGTCTTCATCCTGGGCCAGAGCATGGGGATCTTCATCTACACGCGCAACCTGATGCTGATCCGCCGCACCCGCCTCGAGCCCCCGCATGCCTGACGGTCCGTCCGGCCGGCGTACGCTCCCCGACTGGCTGGTCCTGGCGCTCCTCGCCCTGGCGTTCAGTCTGCCGTCGATCGCCACCCGCGACCTGTGGAACCCGGACGAGCCCCGCTACGCCGAGGTGGCGCGCGAGATGCGAGTCCTGGGCGACTACCTGGTGCCGCATCTGAACGGGACGATCTACGCGGAGAAGCCGCCGCTGTTCTTCTGGCTCTCGGCGCTCCTGCAGTCCCTGGGGTTCGGGTTCGCCTCGGGCCGGATCGTCGTGGCCGGCGCCGCGGTCGGCTGCCTGCTGTTGACGAGCGCCCTGGCGAGGCTCTGGTTCTCCCGCGAGGTCGGCCTGGCCGCCGGGCTGATCCTGGGCTCGACGGTCCTGTTCACGTGGATCTCGAAGATGGGGGTCCTCGACGTGCCGCTCACCTTCTTCACCCTGCTGGCGGTCTACGGCTGGTTCCGCCACCGGCGCGACGGAGGCGCCTGGAGCCTCCTGCTGTTCACCGGGATGGGCCTCGCCACGCTCGTCAAGGGACCGGTCGGCATCCTGATCCCCGCGCTCGCCGTCGTCGCGACGCACCTGGTGCCGGGGTCGCCGGCGCCGCGCTCGCGCCACCTCGCCTGGGGGGCGCTCATCACCGTCGGCATCGTCGCGGCCTGGGTCGTCCCCGCCTGCCTGTCGGGCGGCCCGGAGTACGCGCAGACGATCCTGTTCCGCCAGAACGTGGGCCGCATGGTCACCTCGTGGTCGCACCGCCAGCCCTGGCACTACTACCTGGCCGGACTGCCGTGGATGCTGTTCCCCTGGATCGTTTTCGTCCCCTGGGCGATCGCCCGCTTGTGGGCGAAGGGGCGCGCGGTCGGGGACGGCACGCCGCGGCGGCTGATCCTCTGGTTCGGCCTGGGCCTGGTCGTCTTCTCGCTCATCTCGGGCAAGCGGGGCCGATATCTCATTCCGTTCCTGCCGCCGCTCGCGATCGTCCTCGCCGTCTTCTTCGAGGACGTGCTGCGGTCGATCCGGGACGGCGCTCTCCGCGACTGGATGAAGCGCCTGATCGTCCTGCAGCACGGCCTGTTCGTGTTGATCGGTGCGCTGCTCGTGGGATTGCCTCTTCTGGCGGAGGACCTCGTGGCGTCCGCCCGTCCGGGCTGGGAGCGCGGACCGGAGGCGATGGGGGATCTGACCGGCGACATCGGGTCCACGCGGCTCGCCATTTGCGGGGCGGCGCTCCTCGCCGTCGGGGCGGCGGGCTGGCTGCTGGCGCGGCGTCTGCGGTACCAACGGGCCCTCGCCGCCATCCTGGCCGGCGCTCTCGTTCTCTCGGTCTCGTTCGACCTGCTGCTCACGCCGGGGCTCAATGAGCTGAAATCGGGAAGGCAGGTCGGCGTCCGGATCAACGAGCTGGCGCCCCCGGATGGACCGGGCCGCGTGGCGCTCTTTCTCAACGTGTATTCCGGCGTCTACAATCTCTACACGGGCCGGCTTCACATGCCGGTTCTGGAGGATGCCGCCGGGGTCGATCGGTTCCTCTCCGAATCGGACGCCAACCTAGTCGTCACGCATCGCAACGGCTACGAGCGTTTCGGCGCGGCGATCAGCGCCCCCCACCGGGTCGTCGAGGCGAGCGACGTGGGCCACCGGACGATCCTGTTTCTGGTGCCGGAGTGAGGCCGCGCGCGATGCGCGGGAAGTAAAGACCGAGCGTCGTCGCGCGCGCCACCATGAAGATCATCAGCGCCAGCCACAGGCCGTGATTGCCGAGTCGCGGCATCAGCAGCCAGCCCGAGGCAAGGAACGCCCCGAGTGAGACGAGCATGCCGTTGCGCATCTCCGCGGTGCGCGTGGCGCCGATGAAGATCCCGTCGAGCTGGAAGCCCCAGACCGAGATGAGGGGGGAGACGACGATCCACGGGAGGAACGCGCGCGCCGTCGCGCGCACTTCCGGAATGCTCGTGAGACCCGCGATGATCAGCCGGCCCGCGCCCAGATAGACGAGGGTGAACAGGATCGCCACTCCGAACGCCCAGAGGGTGGCGATCCGGACGGCGCGGCGAAGGAGGCGGGCGTCCCGCGCCCCGATGGCGGACCCGACGAGCGCCTCACTGGCGTGCGCGAACCCGTCCAGGCCGTACGCCATGAAGGTCTGGAAGTTGAGCAGCACGGCGTTGGCGGCGAGGACGAGGTCCCCCATGACGGCGCCCCGGGCGGTGAACCAGGCGAACGCCGAGACCAGGCACAGCGTGCGGACGAAGATATCCGCGTTGATCCGGACGAGGGCCGCGAGCCGCGCCCCGTCGAGGATCCGATCCCGGCGCCAGGTTCCGCCGTAGGTCCCGAGCGCCCCGCCGATGATCCGGATCGCCAGCGCCAGCGCGGACCACTCGGCGATCAGGGTGGCGAGCGCGACCCCCTCGATCCCCCGGCCCAGCCCGACCACCAGCACGAGATCGAGCACGATGTTGAGGCCGTTCATGAACACGGTGAGCAGGAGCGCCGCCCGCATCCTCTGCGTCCCGACGAGGAATCCCAGGGCGACGTAATTGAGGAGGGCCGCCGGGGCGCCCCATAGCCGGACGGCGTAATACGCGCCGGCGAGCGATTCGACCTCCCGGCTCGAGTCGAGCAGACCGAAAGCGATCGAGCCGATCGGCCGCTGGAACAGGAGGAGGATCACGGCGAGGCCCAACGCGAGCAGGCCGCCGCGGCCCACGACGGCCCGCACCTCGTCCCCGTCCCCCGCGCCGTGCGCCTGAGCGACGAGTCCCGTCGTCCCCATCCGCAGGAAGCCGAACCCCCAGTAGATGTAGGCGAAGATCAGCGCCCCGATGGCGACGCCGCCGATGAAGGCCGGATCGGGCAGATGCCCCATCACCGCGGTATCGACGGCACCGAGCAGCGGCACCGACAGGTTGGAGAGGATGTTCGGCGCGGCCAGTCTGAAGACGCGACGGTGCATGGTGCGCGATCCTCAAGATGACGGGCGCGGCATCTTACACCGGGCGGGCGTCGCGCCCGCCCGGCGGACCGGCCGCGCGCGGCCCCGCTCCATCGCGCGCCGCGCTTCCTGTAGAATCCCGCACGGTGTCCCGCCACCGCGCCCCCCGCGCGGGGGGTCCGGCGATGCTCGGGACAGGATGGACCTCGGCCGATGATGGAGCATACGTTTCTCTCCGACCCCGCGCTGACCGTGGCCCTCGCGATCGCGGCGGGCATGGTCGCGCAGTCGCTGGCGCGGCACCTCGGGATCCCCGGCATCGTGTTCCTGCTCGGCGCGGGCGTCGTGCTGGGGCCCGACCTCCTGGGCGTCGTCCGCCCCACATCCCTGGGCGTCGGCCTGCGCACGCTCGTGGGATTCGCCGTGGCGGTGATCCTTTTCGAGGGGGGGATGAACCTCAACCTCCGCCGGCTCGGCCACGAGGCGCGGAGCATTCGCCGGCTCGTCACCATCGGCGCGCTCGTCACCGCCGTCGGGGGGATGCTCGCGGCGCGGTGGATCCTGGACTGGAGCTGGACCCCCGCGATCCTGTTCGGGACGCTCGTGATCGTGACGGGGCCCACGGTGATCACGCCCCTGCTGCGGCGCGTCCGCGTGAACCGCAACCTGGCCACCGTGCTGGAGGCGGAGGGGGTCCTGGTCGACGCGATCGGCGCCATCATCGCGGTCGTCGCCCTCGAGGTGCTGATCGGGCCGTCCGGGGAGGCCGTCGCCTTCGCGTTCTGGGATCTCTTCTCGCGTCTGGGCTTCGGGTTCGCACTCGGGCTCGCCGGCGGATACGTCATCGCCATCCTGCTGCGGATGGAGAAGGTCGTGCCGGAGGGGCTCGAGAACATCTTCACCCTGTCGCTGGCCCTCGCCCTGTTCCAGGTGAGCAACGCCTTCCTGCCGGAGAGCGGCATCGTCACCGTCGTCGCCGCGGGGATCGCCGTCGGCAACGTCAAGACCCGCGCCCTGGGCGACCTCCGCGAGTTCAAGGAGCAGTTGACGATCCTGCTCATCGGCATGCTCTTCGTGCTGCTGGCGGCCGACGTACGGCTCGAGGAGATCCGGGTGCTCGGGTGGGCCGGCATCTGGACGGTGGCCGCGCTGATCTTCATCGTCCGCCCGCTCAACATCTTCGTCGGAACGTACGGCTCGGGCCTCAGGCTGAAGGAGAAGCTGTTCCTGTCCTGGATCGCCCCGCGGGGGATCGTGGCGGCCGCGGTGGCGTCGCTCTTCGCCCAGACGCTCGACGCGGAGGGGATCCCCGGCGGGAACGAGCTGCGGGCCATGGTCTTCCTCGTGATCGCCGTCACGGTCATCCTGCAGGGGCTGACCGGCGGGCCGCTGGCCCGGCTGCTCGGCGTGCGCCGCCTGTCGAACTCCGGCTGGGCGATCCTGGGAGCGAACGACCTCGGCCGGGCCTTCGGGCGCGTCCTGCGCGAGTCCGGTCAGGAGGTCGTCTTCCTCGAGGCGAACCCCGACGCCTGCGGCGCGGCGGAGAGGGAGGGGTTCCGCGTGCTGTTCGGGACCGGCCTGTCCGAGTCACTCCTGCAGCGGGCGGAGATGGACGGGCGCGCCGGCTGCCTGGCCGTGACCTCGAACGACGGGATCAACCTGCTCTTCGCGCGCCGGGCGCGCGAGACCTTCCGCGTCCCGGCCGCGTGGGTCGCCCTGCGACGCGGGCACCTGAGCGTGACGAAGGAGATGGTGAAGCACGCGGGCGCCAGCGTCCTGTTCGCCGAGCCGAAGAACATCGACCTGTGGACGCTGCGCCTCGAGCGCCGGCACGCGACCCTCGCCCGCTGGCGCAGGACCCAGTCGGCCCCGCCCCCGCCCGAGGAGATGCGGGCCCTCCACGACGAGCTCGAGAACCATCTCCTGCCGCTCGTGGTGCGCAGGGGAAAGCGGATCCTCCCGATGGACGACGAGGTCGTGTTCAGGAAGGACGACGAGCTTCTCGCCCTCATGCTGGAGGAGACGCGGGCCCGGACGGTGGAGTGGATGTTCCGCCGCGGCTGGCAGAAGATCGAGGAGGAGGCCGTAGCCGAGAACGAGGTCGAGCCCGGCGCGCCCAGAGTCGCCCCCGGCGCGGCCGGCGCCTGACGCGCAAGCGGCGCGGCGGGGGCCGGCGCGCGGCGCGACCGGCGCCGCCCCTACGCTTCCCGCAGTGCGTCGACGATCCGGAGACGGATCGCCCGCACGGCCGGGAAGAACCCGCCCAGGATCCCGGTGAAGGTCGCCAGGATCAGCCCCATCACGATCACCGGCGCGTTGATGGCGAACGAGAACGCCACCTCGCTGAACGTGAACCAGGACGCCGTCCCGGTCGACAGTCCGTTCACGGGGAGCGCCAGCAGCCCCCCGACGATCCCCCCCAGCAGGCAGAGGACCACCGACTCGATCAGGAACGACGCCAGGATGCTGCGCCGTCGGAACCCGAGCGCCCGAAGTGTTCCGATCTCGCGCGCCCGAGTCGCCACCGCCGCGTACATCGTGTTGGCGGCGGCGAACATCGCGCCGACGGTGAGGATGAGGGCGATCGCCATCCCCACGATCATGATGGCGCCCGCTGCCGCGGCCTGGCTCTGGAAGTAGCGCGTCTCGCGCACCGGCTTGAGTGCGATCTGCTCGTCGTTCTCGATCCGATCCTCCAGCGCCGCGAGCGCCTCTTTGTCGGTGGCGCGCACGCGCATGCTCGAGAAGCTGCCGGATCGGCTCTGATCCTGCCCCAGCACGCCGGCGTCGGCCCAGACCTCCGACTCCGCCGCGCCGCCTCCCGCCTCGAAGATCCCCACGATCTCGAACGATCCCCGCCGCAGCCGGAGCGCCTCTCCGAGTCCGGCCGCCTCGAACCGCTCCGCGATCCGGCGGCTGGCGATCGCCTCGCGCACGCCGGGGCGGAAGTTCCGCCCCTCGACGATCCGGAACCCGGGCCGCAACGCCGCGGCCCTCTCCGTGACCCCGCGCACGACGAGGTTGGCGTTTCCGGCGTCGCCCCGGCGCGGCGTGTTAGTGACGATGACGATCTCGGGGGAGGCGAGCGGCTCGCCGTCCGGTCCGGTGGCGACCCCCGGGAGCGCCGCGATGACCGCCGCCGTGTCCTTCATGAAATAACTCTCGGTCTCGCTGTTCGCCCCCTTGCGCAGGACGATCAGGGTCAGCGGATCGGCCGAGGAGCCGAACCCGGCCATCAGGCCCACGATCAGTCCCATGGCGATGACGGAGGCCCAGACGACCAGGCCGATGCCGAGCACCGTCATCACCGTCGTCGTCCATCGCACGCGGAGATTGCGCAGGTTGTATTTGAGCGGGATCTTCATCCGATCTTCCTCAGGCCGTCCACGACCCGGATCGACGCGGCTCGCCAGGCCGGGACGAGGCCGCTCGCCAGGCCGATCGACGCCGCGATCAGCATGCCGGTCAGCACCGTGTACCAGGGGATGTGAAAGTATGGCATCATCACCAGAGACGAGATGTCGAAGACCTGCAGGAGAAACTTCGTGCCGACGACTCCCAGTAGCCCGCCGAGCGCTGCGATCAGCACCGCCTCGCCGAGCACCATCCCGAGCACCTGGCCCCGGCCGAAGCCGAGCGCCTTGAGGACGGCCACCTCGGTGACCCGCTCGCGGATCGACATCGCCATCGTGTTGGCGGCGACCAGGATCAGCGTGAAGATGACGGCCAGGCCGATGTTGCGGATGAACCCCTTCACGTTCCCCATCATGTCGAGGAACATCTGGTTGAAGGCCCGTTCCGTCATCGTGCGGGTGGGGAACTCGCTGCTGGCGAACATGCCGTCGACCTCCTCCTGGATCTGCGGCAGCGCGGCGGCGCTCTCCCCTTTGATGGCGATCGTCCCCGCGTTGCCGACCCGGCGGCCGAACTTCCCCTCCAGCGCCTCGTCCCGGTACTCCCAGTGGAACATCACGAACGACTCGTCCCCTTCCTCACCCCCGTCGTAGATCCCGCGCAGCGTCAACTGGAGGTCGACCGGGTAGATGACCCCCTTGATCGGGATGCGGTCGCCGATCGTCCAGCCGCGGTCGGCCGCCGCCTTGCGGCCCGCGATGCAGCCCGTCCGATCGTCCCGCCAGGCGCGCAGCTGATCCTCCGGGATCGAGTACTCGCTGTAGACGCGGAAGAACCGCTCCGGATCGGTCCCGAACTGCGGGAACGGGATCTTCTCGTCGCCGTAGATGCCGCCGAACCAGCTCATCTGCACCGCTTCTTTCACGCCCTCGATGCGGCGGATCTTGTCGACGTGCGCGATCGGCACCGGCATCGTCAGCGACTGCGCGTGCTGCACCCACAGGCGGTTGTACTGGTCCGCGCTCTCACTGATCTGGTCCATGAGGTGCAGGTACCCGTACAGGGTCGACATGAGCGCCAGCGAGACGGCGATGCTGAGGATCGTCAGGATCGTGCGCCGGCGGTTCCGGAGGGCGTTGCGCAGGACGTACGGCAGCAGCCTCACGAGGTCCTCCCGGCGCCCGCCCCGCTGTGCTCGTGCTCCATCGTCGCGTCGGAGAGGACCCCTTTGTCCAGGTGCTTGCGCGCGTGCGCCCGGCCCGCCGCCCTCGGATCGTGCGTCACCATCAGGATCGTCTTCTGGTATTCCTCGTTGAGGCGGGTCATCAGGTCGAGGATCTCCTCGGCCGACCGGGCGTCGAGGTCGCCGGTCGGCTCGTCGGCCACCAGCAGGACCGGATCCGCGACGATCGCCCGGGCGATCGCC
>JBFGDZ010000086.1:0-14086 GCA_041580375.1 Candidatus Polarisedimenticolia bacterium | reverse complement strand
CGCCGGCGGACGGGGACGGTCGCGGGCGCGCGGCCGGGGGCGCCGAGCGGCCGGTGATCAGGGACCGGGACGGCGGCGATCGATCACGGCACGGCGTCCGGCGACCCGGATCGCCCCGGAGAAGAACAGATCGATCGCCTCACCGTAGAGCCGGTGCTCCTGCTCGAGGATGCGCGCCGCCAGGCTATCCACGGTGTCGCCGTCCAGGACCTCGACCGCCGCCTGCAGCACGATCGGCCCCGTGTCGACGCCCGCATCGACGAGATGAACGGTGCATCCCGTCACGCGCACGCCGTGGGCGAGCGCATCCTTCACCGCCTCGCGGCCGGGGAAGGCGGGCAGCAGAGACGGGTGGACGTTCAGGATGCGGCCGCGGTAGCGCCCGACGAACCAGGGGGAGAGGATGCGCATGTAGCCGGCCAGGCAGACGAGATCGACCCCCTTCTCGTCGAGAGCCGCCGCCATGCGGCGATCGTGCTCCTCGCGGCTCCGCCCCCGATGATCGAGAACGAGGACCGGCACGCCCCGCGCGCGCGCCAGCCGCAGCCCCGGCGCCTCCGGCTCGTTGCTGATCACGATCGCGGCCCGGGCCTCGAGGCGGCCGTCGCCGATCCGGTCGAGGATGGCCGCCATGTTGGAGCCGCGTCCCGAGATCAGGATGCCCAGGAGCCTGTCCGCGTATTCCGTGGGACCGCGTTCGGAGCGCCGGGACGACGCATCCCGGCCGGCCGCCCCCCGGGACATCGCGACGTCTCCCGTCACAGCAGCCGTCGGAAGAAATAGAAGCCGGCCGCCACCGCGCAGGACAGGATCGTCAGACCGAAGTACACGGCGGCCCGCTCCCCCTGCCCCCGCACCATCCGCGTCAGGGACAGGGTCAGCAGCAGGGCGGCGATGAAGGCGAACAGGCCGCACATCGCCGTGAGGAAGAAGTTGAATCCCGCCATCCCGCCAACCTCGCGTTCACGCTCCCTGCAGGCCGAACGCCTTCAGGTCGGCCTCCGTGCCGTTGCGCGCATAGAGGACCTTGCGGTTGCCCCGGATCACCTCGCCGATCCTGAAGTACTTCTCCCTGCGCGACGCCAGGTGCCTGCAGACCTCCGCCTCCCTGTGCAGCGGGACGACGAGGACCATGCCGATCCCCATGTTGAAGGTCCTGAGCATCTCGGCGTCGTCGACGCGCCCCTCCCGCTGCAGGTACCGGAACACGGAGGGCACCGGCCAGCTGCCCAGATCGATGCGCGCCGACAGCCCCCGCGGCAGCGTCCGGGGCACGTTGTCCGTCATGCCGCCCCCCGTGATGTGCGCCATCCCGTACAGCGTTCCCGCCGGGATCAGATCGCGCAGGACCGGCAGATAGGATCGGTGCACGCTCATCAGCTCGTCGCCCACGCTGCGTCCGAGCTCGGGGACGCGCGCCTCGGGCTTGTGCCCGCGCTTCTCGAACAGGATCTTGCGCGCCAGGGAATAGCCGTTGGTGTGCAGCCCCGTGGAGGGCAGCCCGAGCAGCACGTCTCCCGCGGCGACCCTCGAACCGTCGACGATGTGCTCTTTCTCCACCACGCCGACGATGAAACCGGCCAGGTCGTACTCGCCGGGACGGTACAGGTCGGGCATCTCGGCCGTCTCCCCCCCGATGAGGGAGCAGCCGGCGTCCCGGCAGCCGCGCGCCAGGCCGGTGGCGAGATCGATCAGCACGCGCGGGTCGATGCGACCCATCGCGATGTAGTCCAGGAAGAACAGCGGCACCGCGCCCTGCACCAGGATGTCGTTCACGCAATGATTGACCAGGTCGATGCCGATGCTGCGGTGATGGCCGGTGAGTAGGGCCACCTTGAGCTTGGTCCCCACGCCGTCCGCGCTGCCGACGAGCACGGGTCGCCGGAAGGGACCCGCGGCGGCGAGATCGAACAGACCGCCGAACGATCCGATGTCGGTCAGGACCGCCTTGTGGAAGGTGCCCCGGGCGACCATCCGCAGGCGCTGGATGGCCCGCATCTTGGCATCGATGTCGACGCCCGCGTCTTTGTAGGTGAGGCCGCGCGCGGCCCCGCCTCGGGCTCCGCCGCGCTCGACGGCCCCCTTCCTGCGGCGGTCACGGTCCCGGCCTCCCCTTCCCCTGCTCTCCGGCACCCGGGCGCACCTCCGGGAGATCTCGTAAGTTGCGGTCAAAATAGATCTTGGAGCCGCGGATTATATCCCAGCCGATGCGCGCCCTGTCAAACGATGTCCCCGGCCCCGAAGATTCCCGCCTTGACATTCGGGCCCCGCAGGGGTATTGGTCCGTCATCGTCCCGCTTCCCGGTCGCCGCGCGCCGCGTTCGGCGTCTCCGACCCCGGGAGGGAGCGGCGGCGGGGCGGGTCGTCCCGCGCGAGCGGGAACCGCAGTTTCCTCTCTCCACACTCGCCGGGTGAGCGCATGGTATCTCCGTCACGGCCGGCGCGCGAGGCGTTGATCCTCGCGGCGTGCGCGTTGATCGCCGCCGCGATCGTCTTCGCCGTCGGTCCGTTCGAGAGCCTCGCGGCCTGGTTCCGCCGCAACGAAAGCTGGCGTCCGGCCGATCTGTTCCTCGCCCTGATCATCCTGATCCTCGCCGGCAGCCTCATCCTGCTCCGCAGCGCGCTCAGATGGTGCCGCGAGATCCGCGCCCACGAGCAGGTGAGCGCCGAGCGCCTGGACAAGGAGGTCCGGCTTCGCATGCTGCTGGAGACGACGCGCGCCGTGCCGTGGGAGGCTGATGCGATGACCTGGCGGTTCACTTACATCGGGACGCGGGCCGCGGAGATCCTCGGCCATCCGATTGAGGCCTGGTCCGATCCCGAGTTCTGGTCCAGCCAGATTCACCCGGAGGACCGCGCGTATGCCCTGAACTACTGCCAGGAGCACTCCCGCGGCAGCGCCGACTACGAGTTCGAGTACCGCTGGCTGACCGCGGACCGACGGGTGCTGTGGATTCACGACATCGTGCACGTCGTCTCTGTGGACGGCGTCCCGGAGCGTCTGCGCGGCTTCATGATCGACGTCACGCAACGCAAGTCCGCCGAGAAGGCCCTCGAACAGGCCCAACGGGAGCTGGAGCGCAGGGTCGAGAGCCGCACGGCAGAACTGCGCGAGACGAACGAGAGGCTGCAGCGGACGATCGAGGAGGAGCGGCGCGCCAAAGAGCTCCTGCGCCACTACCAGTCCAGGCTGCGAAGCCTCGCCACGCAGCTCGCGCTGGGCGAGGAGCGCGAACGACGGCGCCTCGCGGCCGAGCTGCACGATCGCACGATCCAGACGCTGGGCCTGTCGCGCATCAAGATCGGGGCCCTGAGGCACTCGCGCGCCCGCAAGGAACGGGAGACGATCGTGCGCGAGATCCAGGATCTCGTGGAGGGGGCGATCCGCGACACCCGTTCCCTGATCTTCGAGCTGAGCCCACCAATCCTGTACGAGCTCGGCTTCGAGGCGGCCGTGGAATGGCTCCTCGAGCGGCTGGCGGAGCGCGAGGGGATCGGCGTCGAATTCGGCGACGACCGCGAGCCCAAACCGCTGGACGACGACGTGAGGGTGGCCCTGTTCCAGGCGGTCCGCGAGCTTCTCAACAACGTGGGCAAGCACGCCCGCGCGCGGGCCGTGCGCGTGTCGCTGCGACGCGAAGGAGGGGCCCTCCACGTTGGGATCCGGGACGATGGCGTCGGCTTCGACCCCCGAGGGCTCGCGAAGCCGGGGCTGAGCACGGGAGGCTACGGGCTGTTCAGCATCCGTGAGCGCCTCGGGCTTCTCGGAGGCAGCCTCGCCATCGAGTCGAAGCCGAACGGCGGCACCCGCGCGGAGTTGACCGCCCCCCTTCGCCTCGAGCACGTCGAGGCCGGCCTTCCGGAGCGGTCGCCGAAGACGATCACCGACCCCTCCGTCAGGGATCTCCCTATATCGGAATCAGGCAAAACCTGATTGCGCGAGGATAATCCTTAGGCTATATGGTAGCCAGGCTCGGGCGCGCCTGACCCCATCTCGATCTCACACCCGCGATCGGGGACCGTGCTGCTCAACATCAGACGCAACGAACTTCTGGATTCGGGGGGAACGAGATGACGAGCGTCCTGATCGCCGACGACCACCAGATATTCCGCGACGGCCTGCGAAGCCTCCTGCAGGGCAAGTCGAGCTTCGAGGTGCTGGGCGAGGCCAGCGATGGCCGGGCCACGGTCGAGCTCACCCGCCGCCTCCATCCCGACGTCGTCATCATGGACGTCGTGATGCCGCGCATGAACGGCATCGAGGCGACGCAGCAGATCACGGCCGAGGCCTCCGACGTCAAAGTTCTCGCTCTGTCGATGTACTCGGACAAGCGGCTGGTGAAGCGCATGCTTGACGCCGGCGCCTCCGGTTATCTGCTCAAGGATTGCGCCTTCGAGGAGCTCACGGCGGCGATTGAAACCGTGCTCACCGAGCGGGTCTACCTCTCACCGCGCATGGCCGACGTGCTCTCGGACGGGGACGGCCGCCGACCGGCCGGCCCGCTCACCACGGGCTCAGGCCTCACCTCGCGGGAGACGGAGGTCCTGAAGCTGGTCTCGGAGGGCAAGACGACGAGGCAGATCGCCGATCAGCTGCTGATCAGCGTGAAGACGGTGGAGACGCATCGGAAGCACATCATGGACAAGCTCGGCCTTCACAGCGTCGCGTCTCTCACGAAGTACGCCGTGCGCGAGGGGCTCACCACGATCGACGCCTAGGCGCCCCGACCGGCGTCCCCGACCGCTCGGCCCCTCCGCCCTCCGCACTCAGACGGTCAGGACCAACCGCCCCGTCACGGCGCGATCCTGCAGCATCCTGTGCGAGCGCGCGACCTCGTGGATCGGCAGGACCTCGGACACCACCGGCCGGATCCTCTTGTCCGTCACGAGCCGGAACGCCTCGGCCAGCTCGGCCGTCGTCGTGGCGAACGAGCCGCGCAGCTCAAGCTCCTTCAGGATCACCAGCCCCGGCAGGAACGAGGCCGGCCGCGTCTCCAGGCTGCCGACGACGATCATCCGTCCCGCGGGGGCGAGGCTGCGCAGCGCGTGATCGAACGTCAGCGCCCCTGTGATCTCGAGGGCCACGTCCACGCCCCGGCCCGCCGTGACCCGCCGCACCTGGGGGGCGAAGTTCAGATCGGGCGAGACGATGACCTCGTCGGCCCCAGCCTCCTTCAGGCTGGCGGCCTTGCCCGGCGACGACGTCACGGCGATGACCCGCGCCCCGGTCAGCCGGCAGACCTGGATGGCGTGCAGCCCGACGCCGCCCGAGGCGCCGGTGATGAGAACGGTTTCGTCCAGCTGCACCCCGCCGCGCGTGCGGACGACGTGGATCGCGGTGCCGATGGTGCAGGCGCAGATCGCGCCCTCTTCGTATCCGATGGAGTCCGGGATCCGGGCCAGACCCTGCTCCTCGGAGACGACGAAGTCCGCGTAGCCGCCGGGGATCTCCTCGCCGAAGAACACCCCCTCCTTGCACAGCGTCGTGCGGCCCCGCCGGCAGAGATCGCAGCGGCCGCAGTGAACCCGCTGGATGCTCGCGACCCGGTCACCCTTCCTGAAAGCCTGCACGGCCGCGCCGACCGCCGTCACCTGCCCGGCGATCTCGTGGCCGAGGATCGAGGGCAGCTTCGTCCTCGGGAGGCTTCCGGCGCGGTTGATGAGATCGTGATAGCAGACGCCCACGGACTTCACCCGGATCAGCACCTCCCGCTCCCGCAGGCTGTCGGGCGTCGGCGCCGCGACCTCCTCCAGATGCATGTTCTCGGGTCCGCCGAACTCCCTCAGCACCACCGCCCGCATCATGCAAGCGCTCATCGTCTCCCTCCTCACACCATCCGGTCTCGAAGGCGATCCGGATCGAGCCTCCGCAGTGCCGCCATCTCATCCGCCGTCGGTTCGGGCGTGATCGCGTCCCCCGCCCGCTCGAGAGGGAACCCGGTGCCGGATCGCAGCCGATCGGGATCGACGCCGGCGTGCCGCGACACCACGCGCCACGTCCCTTCCTCGAGCCTCATCAGGGCGAGATCGCTCACCAGCCACGTCTCGCGATTGCGCGGCGACGGGACGGCCGTGGCGAAGTCGACCCGCCGCACGAGCGTTCTCGGGTCGTGGCGAGGCACGACGAGGATCACCTTCGGGACGAAGGTCCGCATCGACGACGAACCAGCCGGCCCCGGCAGCTTCACGCGCGGCTTCCGGTAGTCGCCGACGCAGGTCAGGTTGATCCGGCCCCCGGCATCGACCTGCGCCGCCCCGAAGAACATCGCATCGATCCCGCCGCGTCGGGCCAGATCGAACAGCCCGGGCAGATCGACGTACGCCTCGCAGTCGTCCAGCAGGGAGGCGTCCACCGACGTCGCCCGCGCCCGATCTAGGCGCGGGTTGATCGCTCCGACGCAGTTGATGTAGGTCAGCCGCGGCGCCGCGGTCGCCCGCGCCACCGCCACGGCCAGCATCGGGAGCGCCGAGGCCACCCCGGTGGTGACGACGTCCCCGTCGCTCAGGCACCGGGCCATCGCGACGACGAGCCGATCGATCGCCTCCGCCCGCGCCTCATCCGTCGCGTCCCGCGCGGAGGATCCCGGGTGCGGCCCCGGCGCGGCCTCGTCCGGGGCACGCAGGACCCGACGGGCCTCCTCGTGCCGGCCCTCCCCCGCCAGCCCCAGATAGCGGCGCAGCCCCCCGGGGTCGTGCCGGTAGTGCCGGTGACAGGCGCCGGGGCGCGCGCCAAGCGGCGCCTCGGCGACACGCAGCACGCGCGCGCCCGGGATCACGGGATCCCTCACCCGGTCCACCATCCGCTCCGCGGTCGCGATCACCCCGTCGCTGGCGCGCGCGAGGAGCCTCTCCGCGTAGACGTCGGCGATGCCCAGGTTTCCCTCCGGATCGGCTTCCTGCGCGTGCACGAGAAGGATGTCCGGCCGGATCGGCTCCGCCACGGCGACCTCATCCCCCACGGGCGATCGCACCGACTTCGTCCCGTTCACGCGGGAGTAGTCCGTTCCCTCAACGCCCGGCGCGGGGAGGAACGGCAGCCCCATGGCCGAGGCCCGCAGCCCCTGGACCAGCTCGTAGACGTCGCGCTCCCGCCACCGCAGCGAACCTTCCTGCACCGCCCTGCGGAGCGCGGGGGCCACGGCGAAGCCGTCCTCGTACTGGAAGCCGCAGAAGCCGAACTCCGCCTCCTCGACCGCCCCGGCACCGACGAGGAGGTCGAGCGGCAGCGGGTTCGGAAGCGCGATCACCCGGAGCCTTCTCCTACCCTGGCGGATCAGCTCGAGGACGAGGGCGATGGGAGGGCGGTTCAGCTGGAAGCCTCCGAACGTGAGGAGAGCGCCCTCGGGGATCGCCCCCGCCGCGTGCTGGAGCGTCGCGCGCTTCGACGGGCTCATCGATCGACGCCCCGGCGCGCCGGCGCGACGCCCGCGTCGAGAGGGACATCCGCGAGCCGTCCGGTGGGATCGATGGCGTCGAGCGCCGCCGATTCGGCCGGCGTCGGGGGAGGCGTGCGCGGCGCTCCGCCCGGCCTCCCGGCCAGCGGAAACCCGGTGCGCGCTCGCACCTCCTCCTCGCTCGCGCCCGGGTGCACCGAGCGCAGCCGCATGAATCCGTCCTCGAAGTCCATGACGGCCAGCGGCGTGACGCACAGGGCCGGTCCGCCCGGCAGTCCGGCCGACGCCCGGCGCCTCCATCCCGGCACGGAGACGTAGTCGACCCGCTCCACGAAACGCTGCGTCGAGTGCTCCCCGGAGAACAGGATGACCCGGCGCGCGAGCGAGCCGATCGACGGAGTCCCGATGGAGCCCGGCCCGCGCACTTTCATGCGGCCTCCCTCGCCGCGAATGCCGATCAGGTTCGTGCTTCCCTCGCGATCGATCTGCATCCCCCCGACGAAGAAGACGTCGCAGAACCGCATCGGCGACTCGGGATTCGCGACGTCCAGGACGGCGTCGTGCGCCTCGCGATACTCGACCATCTCGTGCGAGCGGCTCCGGCGATCATCCGTCCACGCCGGCGGGCCGAGTCCCGGGCCGCGCTCCACCCGCAGCCCGTGCCGGATGATCAGGCCGGGCGCGTGCGATCGCTGCGCGAGCAGGGCCGCCGCCAGCATCAGCTCGGCGTGCAGGCCGAACGCCACGATCTCCCCCTCGTGGAGCTCGCGGGCCACCACGCATGCGATCAGCCTGGCGCGATCCGCCGCGCTCATGTGCCCGCCATGCGCAGCCGCTCCAGCCGATCGGCGCCGGCCATCTTCAGATAATCGTCGTGATCCTGCGGGCCGTAGACGTAGCGCTCCAGGTAATTGCGGTAGGGCGCCGGGTCCCCGCGGCGGCACCGCTCCCCCGCCTCGCAGTACTCGGCGTAGTGCTCCAGATCGGGGACGTATCGCCCGCTCACGCCGCCCGGATGGGCGCCTCCCGGCGCGACGGCGACGCGCGCGCCCCGGACGATCGTGAGGTGCGGTGACTCCACGACCTCGTCGTTCGGGACGAGGCGCTCGACCGACGCGATCACCGGCCCCCGGCACGCGAGCGCGAGGGCGCGCTCGGAGAAGGTGCGCCCCAGGTAGGCCTCGCGCGCGGCGAGAACGTTGCCATGGGGATCCGCCTCGGCGGCGTGCAGGAACACGATGTCGGGCCGGATCGGCGGCACGCGGAGGTAGCGGAGCCCATCCTCCTCGACCTCGCGGATCTCGGGGTTGAGCTCGGGAATGGACGTCGCCACGCCGCCCCGCCAGAGGAGATAGGGCAGGCCCCAGGCCCCCGCCTTGAGGGCGACGTGCCACACGCACTCATCGCACTCCCACACGCGGATCGCGCCCTCCTCGGCGGCGCGACGGAACGCCGGCGCGATCGACAGGACGCGCTCGAACGCGACGCCGGCCGTCACGACGCGGCTCACGCAACCGGCGCCGATCAGGAGATCGGTCTCGAGTCCGGAGGTCGGGCCCGAGACGATCGTCAGGCCGCTCACGCGCCGGCGGATGATCTCCCGCACGAGCGCCATGGGCGGGTTCTGATACGAGAACCCCGACAGGCCGACGACCATGCCGTCGCGCACGAGCGCGGCGGCCTCGCCGATGCCGATCAGCGCCTCCGGGCGCGTCCCGCTCACGGCCTCACGAGCCCCGTCGGGAGGAGGTGGCGAGGAGGGGACGGAATTTATAGCCGTAGACGATCGGGCCGTGCTCCGAAGCGTCGCGCACCTTGCGGGTGACCATCTCGACCGGCATGCCGATCACGAGATCGACGCCGTCGGTGTCGGTGAGCTGGGCCGTGACGAGGGGGCCCTCCTCCAGCCGCACCATGCCGACGTCGTACGGGGTCATCGAGGCGAAGCCGCGCGGCGGCTGGCCGATGCGGGTGAACGAGTAGAGCGTGCCGCGGCCGCTGAAGGCGACGGTCTCGAGATCCCCGCCGCGGCAGCCGGGGCAGAGGGTCCGGGGCGGGAAGAACCGGCGGTCGCAGGCGCGACACAGGCTCCCCTCGAGCCGGTAGAACGTCCGGCGCATGCGGTGGTGGCGTGGCAGTTCCATGCGGATCCCCTCGATGCGGAGCGCGTCAGGTCTTCAAAATATGGGTCACGGCGACCGATCCGGACCCGCCCACGCTCTGGGCCATGCCGACGCGGGCGCCGCGGATCTGCGCCCCGCCGGCCTCGCCCCGCAGCTGCTGAACCACCTCGACGATCTGGTAGACGCCGCTCGCGCCCACCGGATGCCCGCGGCCCTTGAGGCCTCCCAGCGAGCAGATCGGGATGTCCCCGTCGCGCGCGATGCGGCCCTCGGCCGCCAGCTTCAGAGCCGTGCCGCGGTCGGCGAACCCGACGGCCTCCAGGCTGATCACCGACACGATGGTGAACGCGTCGTGGACCTCGTACAGGTCGACGTCCTTCGGGGCGATCTGCGCCTGGCGGAAGGCCAGCCGGGCCGAGTCCCCCACCGCCCTCCACTCCAGCGGATCGGATCGCTCCGCCAGGCCGACGGTGTCGGTCGCGCAGGTGGACGCGGCGATGCGGACCGGCGCTCTCCGCGGGGCGCGCGCCCCCGCGAGAGGGCCGATGAGGACAGCGGCCGCGCCGTCACAGATCCCGGCCGAATCGAGAATGTTGATCGGATCGGCGATCACCGGCGAGCGCGCGAAGTCGTCGGCCGTGATTGGATCGCGGTACATCGCGTTCGGATTGTCCGCCGCGTTGCGGTGGCTGTTGATCGAGAACGGCGCGAAGTCTTCGTGGCGCGCACCGTGCTCGTGCATGTAGCGCCGCATCAGGAGCGCGTTCAGCGCCACGAACGAGATGCCGTGCCCCGCCTCGTAGTCGGCGTCGGCCGCCGTCGCCAGGGCCGTCGTGACGCCGTCGGTCAGCAGGTCGGTCATCTTCTCCGCGCCGACCACCAGGGCGTAGTCGTGGACCCCGGCCGCCACGGCCAGATACGCGGCGCGCAGCGCGGCACCGCCGGAGGCGCAGGCCGCCTCGATCTTGACCGCCTCGATCGGCAGGACGCCGAGCGCGTCCGCCACGAGGGTCGCCAGGTTCTCCTGGCCGCAGAGAATCCCCGAGGCCATGTTGCCGACGTAGAGGGCGTCGATCCGGTCGACCCCGGCGTCCCGCCACGCCTTCGACGCCGCCTCGGCGGACAGGTCCCGGATCGAGCGGCCCCAGTGCTCCGCGACCACCGTCTGACCGATCCCGAGGATGCCGACGTCCCGCACCGTGTCCCCCGTCACTGCAGGCGGATCTTGCCCGCCTGCCTCAGATAACGCCCGTAATCGTCGATCTCGTGCCGCCGTTCCAGATAGTCGCGCACCGCGGGAGCGGCGCCGCGCGAATCGCGCAGCCGCGCGGTCGCGACGAGCGACAGGGCGTCGCTGCCGGCCCCGGATCCGTAGGAGCAGAAGAAGATCCGATCCCCCTCGTCGGCCACGTCCAGGATCCCCGCCAGGCCGATGAGGGAGGCGCCCGAGTAGGTGTTGCCGATGTGGTCCACCACCGCGCCCGGGGCGATCTGCTCCTCGCTGAATCCGATCTCGGCCGCGATCCGCCGCATGAACTTCGGGTTGGGCTGGTGGAAGACCGCGAAGCGGTAATCGGAGGCGCGGCGGCCGAGCGATTCGAGCAGGCCGCGCGCGGCCCCGCGCGAATGACCGAAGTAGCCCGGCTCGCCGGTGAACCGGTGGCCGTGCTCCGGATAGTGCATGTGCTGACGGCGGAAGAAGTCCGGCGTGTCGCTCACGTACGAGGTCATGGCCTCGATGCGCGCCACCGCCTGCTTCGCGGGTCCGATCAGAAATGCGGCGCCGCCCGCCGAGGCGGTGTATTCGAGATGATCGCCCGGCTTGCTCTGCGCGGCGTCCATGCCGATCCCCATGGCGAGGTCCGCCATGCCGGAGCCGACGAGCGCGCAGGCCGCGAGCACCGCCTCTGATCCCGCCTTGCAGGCGAACTCGAGATCCGCGGCGCTCACCCAGGGGGTCGCGCCGATCGCCTCCGCAACGATGGTGCCGGAGGGCTTCACCGCGTACGGCTTCGACTCGCTGCCGATCCAGACGGCCCGGATGGACCCGGAGTCGACGCCGGCCCGGGCGACGGCTCCGCGGGCCGCCTCGATCGCCATCGTCACGGTGTCCTCGTCGAGACCGGGGACCGACTTCTCCCGCACCGGATATCGACCGTTCGCCGCGCGCCCCCAGGCGGACGCGATCGTGGCGTTCCGGATCCGGGTTCTCGGCACGTAGGCGCCGTACCCGAGGATGCCGACCTCCCGTCCCGCCTTCATCGCTCGCTCCCCCGGCGCCCCGTTCATGAGGCCTGCCGGTCGAGAATGCCGCGCAGGAACAGATCGGTGAAGGCGTCCGCGATCTCCTCCTCCGTGAGCCGGCCGCCCGGACGGTGCCACTGGTAGATCCAGTTCACCATTCCGAGCAGGGCGAAGGCGGCCACGCCCGGATCGATGCGGCGGGCCCGCCCCGTCTTCTGCAGGTCGCGGAACGTCTTCTTGAGGAACTGGACGTAACGGCGCTTGCGACGGTTGATGGCGTCGCGGAACTTGCCCTTCAGCGCGCTACTCTCGTGCAGGATCACCGTAACCTCCTTGGGGCGATCGCGGGTGACGAGCAGCACGTGCCCCTTGAGCGTCGCGCGCAGGCGCTGCAGCGGATCCTTGATTCCCGTGACGCGATTGAGCACCTTGATCTCGAAGAGATCCATGCCGTACGACATGATCTCGAAGAGGAGCTCCTCCTTGCTCCGGATGTGGTGGTAGACACCCGCCTTCGTCAGCCCGAGCGCCTCGGAGATGTCGCCCATGGACGCGCGATCGAACCCCTTCTCGCAGAAAATGCGCGCCGACGTCTCCAGGATCTGGGCCTGGCGTTTCGGGCGGTCGTGACGGATCCTGCGCTTCATGTGTCCTCCGCGGGCGCCGGATCCGCTACCTACCGACCGGTAGGTAGGGTACGCCCGGGGCGGTCCGATGTCAAGTCGAGAGACCGGATGGTCCCCGCCCGCAGCCCGGCGGGGTCGACCGGCCGGCCGGAGTGTACAACGAGGGAGCCCCCGGCGCTCCCCCGCATCGTGCGGGACGCCGCCCCGCCGGCGGACGGGGCCGGTTGCCGTCCCGCGCCAGCCACCTCACGGGGACCTCGCATGAACCGCTCCGACGAGAAGGGCAAGCTGCACCGCGCCATGGGCTTCAGGGACGTGGTGCTGTTCTTCATCACCTGCTGTGTGAATCTCCAGTGGGTCGCCTGGGCGGCCGGCATGGGCCCCGCGGCGATCGCGTTCTGGCTGCTCGGCTTCGTCACCATGACCGTCCCGCTCGCCGTCTGCGTGCTGGAGCTGTCGTCCCGCTACCCCGAGGAGGGGGGCATCTACGTCTGGAGCAAGCGCGCCTTCGGGGACTTCGGCGCCTTCATGACGGGATGGATCTACTGGATGAGCAACCTCCCCTACTTCCCGGGCGTCCTCTACTTCGCCGCCGCGAACATGCTCTTTCTGGGCGGCTCGCGCTGGCTGCACCTCTCCGACAGCCGGACGTACTTCCTCGTCGCCTCCCTTCTCTTCCTCGGCCTGGCCACCTGGGTCAACCTGGTGGGGCTGGAGTTCGGCAAGTGGCTGAACAACGCCGGCGCGATTCTCAAGCATCTGATCTTCTGGTCCACCATCGCCTTCGCCGTGACCGGGCTCGAGGCGGCGTCGTTCATGGGCGAGGAGATCCGCGACGCGCGACGCACGATCCCGCGCGCCATCTTCACGGCGGCGCCGATCGTCATCCTTCTCTACATCATGGGCACGGTGTCCGTGCAGGTCGCGATCCCCGCCGCCGAGGCGACCGAGATGCAGGGCGTCATGGAGGCGACGGCGGCGGCAGGGGAGCGGCTCGGCCTGCCGGGCATCGCGCCGATCGCGGCGTTCATCGTCGCGCTCAGCGCTCTGGGCAGCGTCGGGGCCTGGCTCGGCGCCGCGGCGCGCCTCCCCTTCGTGGCCGGGATCGATCGGTTCCTGCCGCCCAGCTTCGGGCGCGTCCACCCGAAGTGGGGCACGCC
Organism: Candidatus Polarisedimenticolia bacterium; assembly: GCA_041580375.1. Classification (GTDB taxonomy): domain Bacteria; phylum Acidobacteriota; class Polarisedimenticolia; order Gp22-AA2; family Gp22-AA2; genus JAPUIN01. The sequence continues at coordinate 539 of JBFGDZ010000086.1, read as the reverse complement.
GCACGTCGCGCTCATCGTCCAGTCGCTGATCGCCGTCCTCTGCGTCGTCCTCAGCCAGGCCGGCGCGACCGTCAAGGGCGCCTACGATCTCCTCGTCAGCATGGCGGTCATCTCGTACCTGATCCCCTACCTCTTCCTGTTCGCGGCCATGATCCGCGTGCAGCGCGAGCCGGCCCCCGCCGGCGCCTACCGCGCCCCCGGGGGGCGGACGGGCGCCGTCCTCCTGGCCTCGCTCGGCGCCGCCTCGACACTGGCCGCGCTCGTCCTCGCGCTGTTCCCCGCCGACGACGAGCCCGAGAAGCCGCTCGCCATCGCCAAGATCCTGGGACTCACCCTGCTTCTGGTCGGGAGCGGGATCTTGCTTTACTGGCTGGAGAGCCGGCGCCGGAACGGGCGCGGGCCCGCGCGCGATCGCGCCTAGAACTCCGGCTCGATCTCTGTTTTGCGGCGGGCGATGAAATCGCGCAGCCGCTCATCGATCGTCGCGTCGAGAACCGGCTCGACGTACGACTCGAGCAGTTTCTTGTAACGCTCGGTGG
>JBFGDZ010000085.1:0-14439 GCA_041580375.1 Candidatus Polarisedimenticolia bacterium | reverse complement strand
GCTTGATGCGCGCGTTGGGATAGAGCGGCGTCAGGTTGTCGAAGAAGATCTTGTTGCGCGTCTGATCCGGATGCTCGAAGTTGACCGCCTCCACCTTGATGAGCGCGAAATACCGCTCCCCCTCCTTCGGTGGCCGGACCTGGCCGGAGATGGTGTCCCCGGTATGCAGGTCGAACTTGCGGATCTGCGAGGGGCTGACGTAAATGTCGTCGGGGCCCGGCAGGTAGTTGTACTCGGGCGCCCGCAGGAACCCGAAGCCGTCGGGCAGGGTCTCGAGGACGCCCTCGGCAAAGATGAGCCCGCTCTTCTCGGTCTGGGCTCTCAGGATCTCGAAGATCAGCTCCTGTTTCCGCAGGGCCGTTGCGTTGGGCACGTCGAGCGATTTGCCGATCTCCGTCAGCTCGGCGATCGACTTCTCCTTCAGCGTGCGGATGTCCAGTTTCTCACCGGACGGTTCGCCTCGGTGGGTCTCCGCCCGAGGAGGCGCCGGAGCGGTGGTGGTCGCCGCGGACTGCTCCTCGCGCTGCGAATCCGCCGACGGCCGCCGCGACCCGCGGTTCGACTGGTTTCCAGAGGATTGGCGGGGAGGCCGTCCCTCGCGCGCGTTCCTCGCGTCTCGTTCTATCTTTTCTCCATTCACGGTTCTATCCTTCTCCTTTCGTGTTGAGTCGTCAGGTGGGGTGCCTGCCCGCGCCGGCGCTTCGCACCGGCCCGGCGTGCCGACGCCTTCGTTCCGATACCCGAGATGCCGCCGCGCCGGACGCGCGGAATGATCGCGGATCGCTCACGCGACTCCGCGCATGCGCGGTCGATCACCCGCCAGAGAGCGGGGATCCCCTCCCCCGTCAGCGCGGATACGACGCAGGCCTGCCCAGACGGGCCCGGCTCATCGTCGCCGGCCCATCGATCCACGGCCGCGGTACGCCGGTTCCCGGACAGCTTGTCGATCTTGGTCAGCACGACGAGGCACCGCACCCCCCGCGCGCGCAGCCAGCCCGCGAGCTCCCGATCTCCCTCGGTCGGCCCGTGCCTCGCATCCACGAGGTGCAGCGCCAGGGTCACCCGTCCGGTCCGTCCCAGGTAGGCCTCGACGAGCCCCCGCCATTCCGCGCGCATCCTGCGGGGCACCCGGGCGAATCCGTAGCCCGGCAGATCGACGAAGTACATCCAATCGTTCACCCGGTAGAAGTGGATCGCGCGCGTGCGGCCGGGCGTCTTGCTCGCGCGAGCCAGGCCGCGTACGCCGACGAGCCGGTTGAGGAGCGTCGACTTGCCGACGTTGGATCGGCCGACGATGGCCACCTCGGGCAGTCCGTCATCCGGAAAGTCCCGGGCGGTCAGGGCGCAGGCGTGAAAGGTGCATCGCGTGACGTTCATGGGATTGATCGAACGGGCCGGAGACCTGGCGCCGGCCCTCTGCTGCGCGCGCCTGTCCGCGCATCGCGGTGGCGCCCTTTCCGGGGAACATCCGCGGGATCGTCCCGCGGGTCTGACCTCAGGGCATCTTGCCCCGTTTCAATGACAGGAAAGGAATAAGCGCGTCCGTACCGTCAGGAGCTCGTCCTAGTGGGTGACGGAGCCGGGAATCTCTTCCTTGCTGTTGAGATCCTTGTCGTAGTCCTTGTCGACCTTCGGCGGGGACTCGCGCTCCAGAGCGATCTGGAGCACCTCGTCCATGGTCTCGACCAGCTTGAACTCGAGGAGCTTCTGAATGTCCTCCGGGACGTCCGCGAGGTCCTTCTCGTTGTCTCGCGGCAGCACGATCGTCCGGATGCCCAGGCGGTGGGCGGCCAGAACCTTCTCCTTCACGCCGCCGATCGGAAGAACCTTTCCGCGCAGGGTGATCTCGCCGGTCATGGCGACATCACCGCGGACCTGCGTTCTCGTCAGGAGCGATGCCAGAGCCGTCGCCATCGTGATCCCGGCGGACGGGCCGTCCTTCGGGATCGCCCCCTCCGGGACGTGGATGTGGATGTCGTACTTGCGGTGAAAATCCTCCTCGATGCCCAGCACGCCCGCGCGCGAGCGGATGAACGAGAGCGCGGCCTGGGCGGACTCCTGCATGACGTCGCCCAGCTTTCCGGTGAGCGTCAGCTTGCCCCGCCCTTTCATCAGGGTCGCCTCGGTCATCAGGATCTCGCCGCCGACCTCCGTCCACGCCAGTCCGGTGGCGACGCCGATCTCGTTCTTGCGGTCGCTCGTTGCGGGACGGTAGCGCGGCACGCCCAGAAGGTCGGAAAGGTGCTCCGACTTGATGGCGATCGCCGACTCCGGGCTCTCCTGCACGACGCGCCGCGCCAGCTTGCGGCACACGGAGGCGATTTCCCGCTCGAGGTTCCGAACGCCCGCTTCGCGCGTGTACTTCTCGATGATGTCGCTCAGCGCGGCCTCTTCGAACGCGATCTTCCGGTTCTGCAGACCGTGATTCTTGAGCTGCTTGGCCACCAGGAAGCGCTCGGCGATTCGGAGCTTTTCGAACAGCGTGTAGCCCGCGATCCGGAGCACCTCCATGCGGTCCTTCAGCGCCGCGGGGATGGGATGCAGGACGTTCGCCGTGCAGATGAACATCACCTGCGAGAGATCGAATTCCGTGTCCAGATAGTGATCGAGGAAGGTCGAGTTCTGCTCGCCGTCGAGCACCTCGAGCAGGGCCGAGGACGGGTCGCCGCGGAAGTCCATGCTCATCTTGTCGACTTCGTCGAGCAGGAACACCGGGTTCTTCGTCCCCGCCTTCTTCATCATCTGGATGATCTGGCCCGGGAAGGCCCCGATGTAGGTGCGGCGATGGCCGCGGATCTCGGCCTCATCGCGCACGCCCCCCAGGGACACGCGGACGAATTTCCGGCCCGTGGCGCGCGCGATCGATTTCGCCAGCGAGGTCTTGCCCACGCCCGGCGGACCGACGAAGCACAGGATCGAGCCCTTCATGTTGCGCTTCTTCACCAGGCGGCGCACCGCGAGGAATTCCAGGATCCGCTCCTTGATCTTCTCGAGACCGTGGTGGTCCTCGTTGAGGACCTTCTCGGCGAACGTCAGGTCGCGGATCTCCTTGGAGCGCTTCGTCCAGGGCACCGAGATGAGCCAGTCGAGGTAGTTGCGCGAGACCGTGGCCTCGGCCGAGACCGGTGGCATGACCTCCAGCCGTTTCAGCTCCTGCATGGCCTTGTCGTGGGCCTCGCGCGGCATCCGTGCGGCCTGGATCTTCTCCTTCAGCTCCTCGACCTCATTGAGCTTGTCGTCCTTGCGGCCCAGCTCGTGCTGGATCGCCTTCATCTTCTCGTTGAGGTAGTACTCCTTCTGTGCCTTCTCCATCTGCTTCTTGACGCGCTGGTGGATCCTGCGGTCCACGCGGAGCTTGTCGATCTCCCCATCCAGCAGATTGGAGAGGATGGAGAGCCGTTCGGCCGGATTGAAGGTCTCGAGGAGGCTCTGTTTCTCCTCGATGCCGACCTGAACGTGCGCCGCGATGGTGTCGGTCAGCCGCCCCGGCTCCGAGACGCGGATGGTCGAGATCATCGTCTCGTAAGGGAGATTGGGCGACAGCTTGACGTATTTCTCGAACAGCGACACCACCTTGCCCATCTCGGACTCGATCTCGGGAGTCAGATCGATCTTCAGGTCGATCGGCTCGATGACCGTGAACAGGGCGCCCTGATCCTCCTTGATCTCGAGAATCTTGCCGCGCGTCGCACCCTCAACGAGCAATTTGATATTGCCGTTGGGGAGCTTCAGGCTCTGAACGATGTTCGCCACGGTCCCGACGAAGCTGATCTCCTCCGGCTTCGGGTCGTCGATCTTCGCGTCGCGCTGCGTGGCCAGGAAGATCCTCTTGTCCGCCGCGAGGGCCCGCTCGACGGCCACGAGTGACGATTTCCGCCCCACGACGAACGGGATCATCGTGTAGGGGAAGACCACCACGTCTCTCAGAGGAACGAGAGGCAGATCGGCGATTCGCTCGCCCGATTTCACGATACCGTCGAACACGTCGCTTATCCCGCCTTTTCCATCAGGATGATCGGAGCCACCTTGTTCTCGACGACCTCGCGCGTGATGACGCACTCGGTGATGTCGGTGCGAGAGGGCAGCTGGTACATCAGGTCGAGCATCAGATCTTCGAGGATGAGCCGGAGGCCCCGCGCCCCGATCTTGCGGGCCAGCGTTTCCTTGGCGATGGCGTCCAAGGCATCCTTGGTGAACGTCAGGGTGACGTTCTCGTACTCGAAGATTCGCTGATACTGCTTGATGAGGGCGTTGCGCGGCTCCGTGAGAATCTTGACGAGCGCGTCCGAATCGAGCTCGCCGAGGAGCCCCACGACGGGGAGCCGGCCCACGAACTCGGGAATGAGCCCGTACTTGATGAGGTCCGAGGGCTGAACCTGCTCGAGGATCTCCAGCAGGTTCTTCTCCGAGGCCTTCTTGACGTCCGCCTTGAAGCCCATGGCGCGTTTCCCGACGCGCTGCTCGATGATCGCGTCGAGCCCGACGAACGCCCCTCCGCAGATGAACATGATGTTCGTCGTGTCGAGAGGAATGAAGTCCTGGTGCGGATGTTTGCGGCCTCCCTGCGGCGGAACGTTGGCGACCGTCCCCTCCATGATTTTGAGCAGGGCCTGCTGAACGCCCTCACCGGAGACGTCCCGCGTGATGGACGGCGAGTCGCTCTTGCGGCTGATCTTGTCCACCTCGTCGATATAGATGATGCCGCGCTTGGCCTTCTCGATGTCGTTGCCCGCGGCCTGGAGGAGGCGGAGCAGGATGTTCTCAACGTCTTCTCCGACGTAACCCGCCTCGGTGAGGGTCGTGGCGTCCACGATGGCGAACGGCACCGAGAGCAGCTTCGCCAGGGTCTGCGCGAGCAGGGTCTTGCCCGTGCCGGTCGGCCCGATGAGCAGGATGTTGCTCTTCTGCACCTCGACTTCCGATCGACGCTTCGACAGTTCGTTCCGCTTATAGTGATTGTAGACGGCGACCGCGAGCTTCTTCTTGGCCTTCTCCTGCCCGACGACGTATTCGTCCAGGAAGTCGCGGATCTCGATTGGCTTGGGGAGCTTGATCTTCGCCTTGGGCTCGTCCGGCTCCCTCTCCTCGGCGATGATGTCCAGACAGATGTCCACGCATTCGTCGCAGATGTAGACGGTTGGGCCCGCGATCAGCTTCTTGACGTCGCGCTGGTCCTTATTGCAGAAGCTGCATCTGAGTGATTCGCCGTCGCCTCTTTTGCCGGCCATCGCCGTTCTCCCGCGTCGTCCCGAAGCGCTTCCGATCTGTCAGTTGGCTGATTCAGTCGCGCTGAGAGATGACCTGATCGATGATCCCGTATTCCTTGGCGCCCGAGGCACTCATAATGAAATCCCGGTCCGTGTCGCGCTGAATCCTCTCCAGCGACTGCCCCGAATGCTTCTGCAGGATCTCGTTCAGCCTCTCGCGGATCCGGAGGATCTCCTTGGCGTGAATATCGACGTCCGTGGCCTGGCCCGAGAAATCCCCCATCGGCTGATGGAGGATGACGCGCGAGTTCGGGAGGGCGAATCGCTTCTTGTCCGTGCCCGCCGACAGAAGGACCGCCGCCATGCTCGCGGCCTGGCCGATGCAGATCGTCGAAACGTCAGGTCGGATGAACTGCATCGTATCGTAGATCGCTAGACCCGCCGTCACGGAACCCCCTGGGCTGTTGATGTAAATGGAGATGTCTTTCTCTGGGTCCTCGGCTTCGAGATACAACAACTGGGCGATGACGAGGTTGCTCAGGTTGTCGTCGATCGCGCTGCCGATGAAAACGATGTTGTCCCGGAGAAGCCGGGAGTAAATATCGTATGCCCGCTCGCCCCGGTTCGTCTGCTCGACGACCATCGGTATGAGTGGCATCGTTATTTAATTCCCCTCGCGCGTAATAGTAGCACCATCGACCAAAAAGTCAAGCGACTTTTCCCTGACGATCTGCGCCCTAAGTGCCGTCAGACGTGAGTTTTCGGCGAGTCGCTGCTTGATCGCCGCGGCGCTCGTCGAGTGACGCTTCGCCTCCTCGCGCAGCCACTCGTTCACCTCGTCCTCCGAGGCGTCGATACCCTCCTGAAGTGCGATCGCTTCCAGGATGAGAGTGGCGCGCACCGAGTCGATCGCCGCGGGGCGCGCCTTCTCGCGCTCCTCCCGCCATTTGACTGGCGCCTTCGTCGGATCCATGCCCCGCCTGACCATTTCCGTAACGATCATCTCGAGCCGCCGGTCGAGCTCCTCCTCGACGAGAGCGTCCGGAACCTGGACAGGATGGCGGGCGACGAGCTCGGAGACGATTTTGTTCTTCGCCTCGATGCGCTCCGCCGCGCGCGCCTGCTTTTCGAGATCCGCGCGCACCGCCGATCGCAACTCCTCGAGGGATCCGAAGCTCCCGACCTCCTTCGCCAGATCGTCGTCGATCGGCGGGACGACCTTCTTCTTAATCTCCTTCAGCGTGATCGTGTACGCGACGGTGCGCCCTTTGAGGGCCTCGGCATTGTAGTCCTCCGGGTAGGTCGTCTCGAACGAGCGCGACTCCCCGGGGTTCATCCCGAGGATCGCGGCGTTGAAGTCCGGGTGATTGTCCTCCGCCCCGGCCTCCAGCATCAGCGGCTCGTCCTGGAGGTCGCGGCCCTTCCCCTTGATGAAGCGGCAGGAGAGCGAGCCGACGGCGAAATCCCCCTTCTGGAGGGGCCGTCCCTCAAGCGTCTCGAGCTTCGCCGCGCGATCCGCGATCCGAGCGAGGGTTCCCTCGACCATGTCGGCCGTCACCTCTCGCGGAGCCACCGTCACGGCCATCTGGCGATAGTCGCTCACCGTCACGGGCGGCCGGACTTCGAACGTCGCCCTGAACACCAGCGGACTGCCGCTTTCGTATTTCACGTCGTCCAGCACGGGCGCCTGTACGGGATGCAACCGCTTCTCCTCCAGCGCACGCGCCGCGTACTCGCGAACCATCCGTCCCACGACCTCCTCCCGCACCTCGCGCCCGAATCGCCGGCGCACGACCTCGATCGGAATATGGCCCTGCCGGAATCCGGGAACCCGGGCGCGCCGCGAGTACTCGCGCAGCGTACGCTCCAGCTCCCCCGAGACGACGTCGCCGGGGATCTCCACCTGGAGACCGCGCTTGCAGCCTTCGAGTTCGTTGACGACGACCTTCATCACGATCCTGCGCTGTCCGAGCCGATCCCGCCGTCGGTGATCGACTCCATCGTTCCTCTGGGGGAATCGCCCGGATGATGAGGAGGGGCGCGACCCGGGGCTCCGACTGTCCTTGAAACCCTGCTCGACCGGGATGGCGATCGTACCAGCAGGTCCTCGTCTGTTTCAAGAGCCGTCCGCCCGGCGGCCCGCGCCCCGCGTCTCAGCCATGCTTTGAGACGCCCTGCTCATGAGACGGTGTCTCATGCGCGTCCTTCGCGGCTTTCGGACGAATCCCGGGTCATCGAGTCTCAGTCCCGGCGTGATTCCCGAGGGCCGGCCGGGATTCGATCGTTCCCTCACCGCTTCCGCTAAACCTCGACCCTGCAGGGTGATCCGTATGATGTTCGCCGTCCACAGATCCGGGGCACGCTTCTTGCTCTTCGCACATTCGGCCCCGGCGGAGGGGCCCGGTCTCACGGGGAGGGGCAGCATCTCCGGGGGCGGGTGACATGGAGAAGCCGTATTTCAAGACGATCCTGCTCTCCGAGGAGATCGCGCGCTCCCTGCGCGAGATCGACTGTTTTCTCAATCGCACGGAGTTTCGCGTGCGGGTCGCCGGATCGCCCGATGAGATCGAGGAGGCGATCCGCCGGGAGCCGCCCGACGCGCTGATGGTGGACGCCGGCCTGACCGGAGGGGACGTCGAACGGTTCTGCCGCCGGCTCCGGGACGTGCCCGGCGCGTCCCCGGCGATGCCGCTCGTCCTGGTCGGACCGCCCGATCAGGACGAACGAAGCCGCCGGGCGGGATGCAACGAGTACGTCGCGTCGCCCGCGACACCGAACACGCTGCTGCACAGGCTCGCCGGGTCCCTCCGCATCCAGTTCCGCCTGCACACGCGCGTGCCGGCCGTAATCTCGGTCTCGTTCGGCCGGATCGTCAGCGAGTTTCTCGGTTATTCGAAGGACATCAGCGTCGGCGGGGTTCTCGTGGAGAGCAGCCTCGAGCTCCCGCTCGATCGACGGCTGCACCTGCGGCTCTTCCTCGAGGAGCGCGAGCGTCCGATCGTCGCGCGCGCCTCGGTCCTTCGCGTGGAGCGGATCACCGAGGAGGACCAGTATCTTCTGGGGTTGAAGTTTCAGGATCTCGACGCCCGGGCCAGCAGCCGGATCGAGAGCTTCATCCGCTCGCGGACCGACTCCTGACGAAGTCCGGCGGCAGGCGCGCATGGGTCATGGGAGGCCGCCGCTCGCGTCGCCGAATCCCTCCGCCGGCTCGGCTCGCGGGCGGCGGCCCTCCCGATCCGACCGATCGCGTTTCGTCCCGGGCGCGGCCCGATCCGGAACGCGGCCGGCTGCCTAGCGGGCCGCGAACGCGCTCATCGAGACGCGAACCGGCAGTCGCGACAGGTTGGCGATCTCGACATGCAGCACCGGGCCCATGACGACCATCGTGTCGGCGCGTCGCGCCGACTGATCGCCCTCGAACACCAGGTCGAGCCTGTTGGGCACGGGAACGGCCGGGGGACCGAAGACGGTCGCCACGGCGACCCGGCCCGGATTGGGTCCCGACTCGCCGGCGGCCAGCAGACTCACGCGCGTGAAGTGTGCGAGGGGGAGCTCGCGGCGCGCGCGTTCTCCCGGTGCGAGAACGACGTCTTCGAACAGCGGCGTGAACCGGGTGTTGCCGACGATGATGACCGGCGCCGGCTTGTCATCGGCGATCTCCTGCGCCAGGGTCGCGGCCGGAAGCGCGCTCGCTCCCGCCACGATCAGGGCTGCTACGGCCAGAATTCCGGGACCTCGCGACATGTGTGATCCTCCCTGGTGATGGGTGTTGCGTTCGGTGAGGTGCAGCGTTTCATGCCGGATACAGACCGCCCGGAGTCACCGAAGGTTTAGGCGTGGATCCACGAGGCGCCCTTTGACAGTCGGCGCGGGCGGCGCTAAGGTGCGGACGATCCAAGATCCGGCCCGGTCGACCCCGGGCCGGGCGGAGCACGCTTGTGGGACGCATCCGGCGCCTGGACGCCAGCGAGGTCGCGGCCGATGTCCGCGCGCTCTTCGAAAAGTTTCTCGAGGAGCGCGGCAACGTCCCCAACATGTTCCGCACCGCGGCCCACCGTCCGGAGATCCTCACGACGATGGTGGACCACTTCCGCAGTGTCCTCGGCCCGGGTTCAGTACCCACGGCACTCAAGGAGATGCTGGCGGTGCGGGTCTCCCGCATCAATGACTGCGACTACTGACTCGCTTCCCACACTGCTTTGGCAAAGCAGTTCGGCGTCAGTGACGAAGCCCTCAGGGCGCTCGGGGATCCCGCGCATTCTCCGTTTCCCCCCGATCAGAAGGCGGCCCTGGCCCTGGCCGACGCGATGACCGGCGGCGCCGGAGAAGTGTCCGACGACCTGTTCGCCGAGTTGCGGCGCCATTTCAGCGAGGTCCAGATCGTCGAGATCGCCGCCGTCATCGGCCTCTTCAACTACTTCAACCGTTTCAACAACGCGCTCCGGGTGGACGTCACGCTGGCCGATCCGGAGGTGCTCGTCCGCCGCATCGGGACGATCCTCGGGCGCGAGGGCCGATCCGGCGCCGGCTCGGTTTTGTCGGAGCTCGCGCGCGGTCGCCGCTACTCCGCGGCCGGCCTGTATCGCATCGAGGGGACCACCCTCGTCCGGACCGCGTCGGCGGGGGAGGCCATCTCCGCAGCGAGCCGCGCCGTCCCGGGAGGCGCAGCGCTCATCGGCGGCGGTGGCCCGCGCCGGATCTCCGATGTCACGACCGATCCGGCCTACATCGCGATGGGGGCCTCGAGCCGGACGGCGCTCATCGTGCCTGTCGCGGCGGACCCGGACGCCTCCGGCGCCCTCGTCGCCGAGAGCGCGTCGGTCGGCGCCTTCGATGACGGGGAGGACGCCGCGCTTCTGGAGCGCGTGGCGACGCTCGTCGCAGCCTGTTCATGAAGCGGCCTCGGAGAGGGGGCCGGGAAAGCGTGGTGCGAAAGGAGGGATTCGAACCCCCACGGGTTGCCCCACCGGATCCTAAGTCCGGCGCGTCTACCAGTTCCGCCACTTTCGCGCCGGACTAGTATCGGTCAGTCCCGGCCCCACCGCAACCTCCCTCGGACCGCGTGTCCGCCGGGGTTTCCTTAGGAGAATCAGGTAGATGGAGTGGCCGCAAATTTTTCCCGCGGCGCGCTCAGGAACCTCCTTCCTGCGAACGGATTGCGTCCGGCCGGAGGCGATCCACGATTCTCGGGCGAAGCCTCGCCGGCGAAGTCGCGGCGCGCGCCTGCAAAAACGCGCGACCGGCGCCCCGGCGCCCGCCGCGCCCCCCTTGGCTGCGGCGCTGGCATGTATGCTGCTTTCCCCGTGACAGAGGTCCGCTTCATGCGAATCCTGCTCGCTTACGACGGGTCGAAACCTTCGGAGGCGGCGGTCGAAGAGGTGCTCAAGCGCCCCTGGCCGGCGGGCTCACTCGTCCGGGTCGTCACCGTCGTGGAGATGGAACACTTCCTCGCCCCCCCGTCAGGCGTGGAGTTCTACGGGCCGCTGGCCGAGCGCATCCGCGTCTCGCTGCGGGAGAACTCCTATCAACGGATTCAGGGAATCATGGAGAGGCTGCGCGCGCGTCCCGATCTCGAGCCGAGCTACGAGCTGCGCGACGGCAGCGTGAAGAACGCGCTGCTCGAGGCGATCCGGGAGTGGGGCGCCGATCTCGTCATCCTCGGATCGAGCGGGGCGAGCGGGCTGGGACGGATGTTCCTGGGCAGCGTCTGCCACGCCCTGGTCACGCACGCCCCGTGCAACGTCGAGATCGTCAAGTCGGGCGTCCCTGCGTGATGGAGAAATTGGACTTACGGGCCGGGCCGATCCCGTGTCATGATCGTCTCATCGGACGTACGAGCCGGAGGCGATTCATGCCCTTTGATGCGGAGACGGCCCCGGAGCGGCTCAGGGAACTGGTCCGGCTCACCGCTTCGCCGGCCAGCCGGAAGGAGATCTGCGGCCAGGGTCTGGCCCTCACCGCCAGGACCCTCGGCTGCAGCGCAGGCCTGCTTCTCCTCCGCAAGGACCCGGACGAGCCCCCCGCCGTCGCTGCGCGCTGGGGGAGGCGACCCCGCAAGGGTCTCGAGGAGGCCGGCTCCATGGCGCTCATCACGCGTCACGAGACTCCCTGCCCGGCCCCCAATCAGCCGTTGCCGGAGCGGCTCGTCCTCCTGCTTCCCGCCGATACCGGCCCGATCGGAGTGATGGCGCTCGACCGCCCGCAGCACTGGGACCGCCCCGCCTGCAACTTCGCACGCGCCGCGGCGAGCACGACGGCCGCCGCCCTCCGGACCGAGAGCCTGATCAACGCGAGCCGCCGCCAGCGGGAGTCCCTGGCGCGGCGCAACGTCGAGCTGGAGGCTCTTCGCGAGATCGGCACGAGGCTGAGGGATCTCGAGGACGACGAGGAGATCCTGCAGGCGTCGCTCGACGTGCTCCTCGAGAAGCTCGGCCTGGGCGCCGGCTGGATCTTCTGGGGGGACGCCCGCACCCGCAAGCTCGAGCTTGCCGTGAGCCGGGGGCTCGATGAGTCGTTCCAGAACGAAGCGCGAGAGAAGGGGCTCGATCCCTGCCTCTGCCAGGACGTCTTCCGTACCGGGAGGCTCCAGCTGGCGCGCAATACGACCGAATGCCCGCGCATCCCGGGCATCCTCCCGGCCACGGGCCCGACGATCCACGCCTGCATTCCCCTCAAGTTCGAGCGCGGTATTCTCGGGGTCATGAACATCGCGAACCGTCCCGGCCGGGCGTTCTCCGACGAGGAGCTGCACTTCATGGAGACGGCGTCGAGGCAGATCTGCCTGGCCGTCGACAAGGCCAGGATGCTGCGCACGGAGCGCCGCCGTAACGCCGAGTCGCAGGCGCTGGCATCGCTGGCGCGCGCCATCGGGGGAAGCCTCGAGCTGGATCGCGTGCTCGCCGCCGTGGGAGACTACGCCCGCGAGCTGCTGTCGGTGGATCGTTGCGCCATCTTCCTCGGGGACGACGCCAGCCGCATGGAGTTCGCTTACCTGGCGGGGCCGGACCTGGAGGGGCTCCGGACGGGAAGCCTCGTGGACTTCGTCGGATTCGGCTCCAAGGCGCTGGTGGAGACCCTGCGCCGGGAGCGGACCCTCGTGATCAACGACGCCTCCCGGGACGCGCGGGCCAACGCCGATCTGGCCAGACGCTGGCGCACCGGTTCCGCGATCATGATCCCGCTGCGTGCGCGCGAGCGGCTGCAGGGGCTGCTCCTGGCGGATCGGCAGCAGCCCTCTCGCTGGAGTGCCTCGGAGGTCGAGCTGGCCGGGACCCTCGCCGGACAGGCCGCGCTGGCGATCGAGAATGCGCGGCTCTATCGCGAATCGCGCGAGGCGCTCCTCAGGCTCCAGAAGGCGCAGGACTCGATGATGCGCTCCGAGCGGCTGGCGGCGGTCGGGACGCTGGCCTCCGGGCTGGCGCACGAGGTGCGGAACCCGCTGAACTCGATCACGCTGCAGCTCGTCCTCCTGTCCCGCCGCCTGACGAAGCTGGAGGACGCCCCGTTACGGGGCGAGATCGCGTCTCTGGTCGAGACGACGCGGAGCGAGATCGAGAGGCTGAACCAGCTCGTCGGGGAATTCCTGTCGCTCTCCACCATCGATCGCCTCTCCCTGCGCGAGTCCGATCCCGAGTCCCTGCTCGGCGAGGTGGTCGAGCTGATGGCCCCGCTCGCCCGCGAGCGCAACGTGCAGGTCACGCAGGATCTGGCCGGAGGCATGCCGCAGATCGCCCTCGATCGCGAGAAGATGAAGCAGGTCCTGATCAATCTGGTGCGCAACGCCGTCGAAGCGATGCCCGGCGGCGGGGGCGTCGTGCTCTCGAGCCGCGTCATGGACGGCGCCGTGATCCTGAGCGTGTCGGACACCGGCCCCGGAATCGAGCCGGGTCTGAACGTGTTCGACTTCTTCACGACGACGAAGGAGGGGGGCACCGGCCTGGGTCTTCCGATCGCCCGCAGCATCATCGAGGCGCACGGCGGCGACCTCAGGTACGAGAGCCGCCCGGGCATGGGTTCGACCTTCTTCATCAAACTGAAGCACGGGTCGCGCGAGACGCTGCGACCCGGCGCGGAGCAGGCGGGATGAGCGACGAGACGCCGTCCCGGGGGCACGTGCTGATCGCCGACGACGAGGAGGCGGCGCGCAGGAGCCTCGCCCAGATCCTCACGGAGGACGGCTTCACCGTCTCGCTGGCCGCGAACGGCGAGGAGGCCCTGAACCTCGTGGCGCGCGAGTCGCCCGACGTCCTGCTGACCGACCTGCGCATGCCCGTCATGGACGGGCACGAACTGCTGAACCGCGTGCGCCAGGGCTTTCCCGACGTGCCCGTCGTCATCATGACCGCCCACGGCACCATCGCGAGCGCCGTGCAGGCCGTGCGCGACGGCGCCGAGGATTACCTGACCAAGCCGATCGACGTGGAGGATCTGGAGCTCCTCATCGAGCGCATCCTGAAGCGCAATCGCCTGCTCGCCGAGACCCGCCTGCTGCGCGAGAGAGTGGATGAGAAATACCGTTTCGAGAACATCATCGGCCGCAGCTCGGAGATGATGGAGGTCTACCGCCTGATCGAGCAGGTCGCCCCGTCCCAGGCCTCGATCCTGATCACGGGCGAGAGCGGCACGGGGAAGGAGCTGATCGCGCAGGCGATCCACCAGCGCAGCACACGCCGCGACGCGCCGTTCGTGAAGGTGTCCTGCGCCGCCCTGCCCGAGACCCTGCTCGAGAGCGAGCTCTTCGGTCACGAACGCGGCGCCTTCCCGGGCGCCCTCGCCCGGCGCGCCGGCCGTTTCGAGATCGCCGCCGGCGGCACGATCTTTCTCGACGAGATCGGCGAGCTCGACCCCAGCTCGCAGGTCAAGCTCCTGCGCGTGCTGCAGGACCGCACCTACGAGGTGCTGGGATCCAGCCAGACGCGCAGTGTCGATGTGCGCATCGTCTCGGCCACCAACCGCGATCTGACCGAGGCGGTCCGCGACGGTGCTTTTCGCGAGGACCTGCTGTACCGCCTGAACCTGATCACGGTGCGCTTGCCCACACTGCGTGAGCGACGTTCGGATATCCCGCTCCTGGCATCGCACTTTCTGGAGCAAGCCGTACAGAAATACGGGCGATCGCCGATCGCGTTGACGGACGAAGCCTCGGCCTGGCTCGGGCAACAGCCCTGGCCCGGCAACATCCGGCAACTGGGACAGGCGATCGAGCGGGCCGTGCTCGTCACCGGCGGAGATC
>JBFGDZ010000084.1:0-14489 GCA_041580375.1 Candidatus Polarisedimenticolia bacterium | reverse complement strand
CCCGTTCCTCACTTCCGGCTTCCGAACAGCGACGCGTCGCGTTTGGCGCGCTGCTGTTTCTGCGCGCGATCGAAGCAGCAGCGCTTGAACTTGAGCCCGCTCCCGCACGGGCAGAGATCGTTGCGTCCCACATTCTCGAAGACGTCCCGGGGACGTCCCCGGAGGCGCTTCATCAGGCCTTTCAGCACACCACCCTCCTTCAGATTCTGTTTCTCCTGATCTGCTGCCAGGAGTGGATCATCGAGTCGAAGATCCGCCGGCCCTGGTCGTTCCCCAGGAGCGACTCGGCGCAGCGATCGGGATGCGGCATCATGCCGAGGACGTTGCCGCGCTCGTTGCAGACGCCCGCGATGGCCCTGAGGGACCCGTTGGGGTTCGCCTCCGTCGTGACCTGTCCGCCCGCGTCGCAGTAGCGGAACACGACCTGGCGCTTCTCCTCTAGCTGCTTGAGCACCGCCTCGGGAGCGAAGTAGCAGCCCTCGCCGTGCCCGATCGGGATCTTCAGCACCGTTCCCTGCTTGATGCGCGACGTGTAGGGCGTGTCCTGCCGCTCGGAGCGGACGTAGACGTCCCGGCACACGTAGCGCAGGCCGGCGTTTCGCACGAGCGCCCCCGGAAGAAGGCCCGCCTCGGCCAGCACCTGGAAGCCGTTGCAGATCCCGAACACCAGGCCCCCGCGCTCGGCGAACGCCTCGATGGCCTTCATGATGGGGGAGAACCGGGCGATCGCCCCGCCGCGCAGGTAGTCGCCGTGCGCGAAGCCGCCCGGGAGCACGATGCAGTCGATGCCGCTGAAGGAGACGTTTTTGTGCCAGAGAAACGCCGCTTCCTGGCCGAGGACGTGCTTGGCCACGTGGTAGACGTCGTGATCGCAGTTGGATCCAGGGAAGATGACGATGCCGAACCTCAATTCGCCCTCACTCCTCCTGGATCTCGAAGCGGAATTCCTCGATCACGGTGTTGGCGAGCAGCTTCTCGCACATCGATCGCAGCCTCTGCTCCGCCTCCTGGCGAGGCAGCCCCCCGAGCGTGACCTCGAGGTACTTGCCCATCCTCACGTCGGTGACTTCCCGGTATCCGAGGCGGTGCAGCGAGGTGCAGATCGTCTTGCCCTGCGGGTCCAGAACGCCTCTCTTGAAAGTGACGTAAACACGGGCCTTCACGCGGCGGCCTCCTGCGAGGCAAGGGGTCGCAAGAATAGCACACCGTGACCGATCGAGCCATGGCCGGATCGGGAGCGGGCGGGCTTCGTGCGCGCTGTCACCGGCGATCCAGGCCTCCGACGGCCCGCCGGGACCCGTCGCCGGGACCCGCGTGCTCGATCGCGACCAGGACCCCCTTCCGGAAGCGCAGCACGGACCTCGTCTTCGCCGCCAGGTGCTGTTCGAAGGTCCGGGCCCGCGCCCCGCGCTCGCGCCCCGCGGTGAACTCCTGCAGCTCGGCGGACCGCGACCGCCGGCCGATCCTCCAGGTCGTCTCCACGCCGCCGGGCGATCCCTCCGTTTCGCGCGAGAAGACGAAGGGGCCGACCGCCTCCTCCGCCTGCCCGTCCGTCATGCCGATCCAGATCTCGCCGCGCAGGAGCCGCGCGGCCTCGCCCCGGGACAGGCCGGGCCAGCGCCGCAGCAGGCGCGCCGTCTCGACCTCGACGAAATGCTTCCAGGCGTCGCCGGTGAGAAACGACTCCTGCAGCGTCTCGAGCGGGACCCGGTAGCGCGGGATCCGGCGCACCCCGTACCGGCGCAGGAGATCGAGGTCATGCGGTCCGGGCTCGATGATGGCGTCGGTCCCCTCGATCCGGACGACGGCGACCTCGCGGCCGCGGGGCAGATCGACGACGAGACCGCCGCGGACGGTGCGGGCGCCGACCGGCCGGCCGGCGACGAGGATCGCCCCGGGGGCGGGTTCGCTGCCGTCCGCGCTCGGCGCAGGTTGGTCCGGCGCGGCCGCGGCGGCGCTCATGAGGCCCAGGACGGCGAGGAGGGCTGCGCCGATCGTCTTCAGTCCCGTTTGAAGGCGCGCGCGAACAGGGCGTCGACGTGGCGCAGGTGGAAGGCGAGGTCGAAGCAACGATCGATCTCCGCCGCGCTGAGGCTCTGCGCGATGAACTTGTCCTTCTTGAGGAGCGCCTTGAAATCGGCCCCCCGCTCGCGGGCGCCCATGGAGGCGGCCTGCACCCGCTCGTAGGCCTCCTCGCGCGAGGCCCCCTTGCGCGCCAGCTCGAGGAGGACGGTGCCCGAGAAGATCAGTCCCCGCGTCGCCTCCAGGTTGCGCCGCATGGCGTCGGGGTGCACGACCAGGCCCGAGACGATCTTCGTGAAGCGGTGCATCATGTAGTCGAGCAGGATCGTCGCGTCGGGCAGGATGACCCGCTCGGCGGACGAGTGCGAGATGTCGCGCTCGTGCCAGAGCGCGATGTTCTCCAGGGCCGCGTGAAGGTAGCCGCGCGTGAGGCGTGCCAGGCCGCTCATCTGCTCGCAGCCGATCGGATTCTTCTTGTGGGGCATCGCCGAGGAACCCTTCTGGCCGGCTCCGAACGGTTCCTCGACCTCCCCGACCTCGGTCCGCTGCAGGTGACGGATCTCGATGGCGAACTTCTCGATCGACGTGGCCGTGAGCGCGACGGCCGCCAGGAACTCCGCGTGCCGGTCGCGCTGGATCACCTGCGTCGTGACCGGCGCCGCCGCCAGCTTCAGCGCCCGCAGGACGGACGCCTCGATCCCGGGGTCCAGGTGCGCGTACGTCCCCACGGCCCCGGAGATCTTGCCGACCGCGATTCTGCGGCGCGCGGCCTCGAGGCGCTCGCGGTTCCGCCGCAGCTCGGTGTGCCACACGGCCAGCTTGAGACCCAGCGTCGTCGGCTCGGCGTGCACGCCGTGCGTGCGGCCGATCATGGCGGTGTCCTTGTGCTCGAAGGCCCGCCGCTCGACGGCCGCGGCCAGAGCGTCGAGACCGCACAGGAGGAGATCGGCCGCCTCGGCCATCTGCAGTGCCTGGGCCGTGTCGACCACGTCGTTGCTCGTGAGCCCCAGGTGAACGAATCGCGACTCGGGACCGACGTGCTCGGCCACGTTGGTGAGGAACGCGATGACGTCGTGCTGCACGGTCGCCTCGATCTCGCGGATGCGGGCCACGTCGAAGCGGGCCTTCGCGCGGATCGCGGCCGCCGCCTCCTTCGGGATGTGGCCGGCCTCCGCGAGGGCGTCGCAGGCGGCAAGCTCGACGTCGAGCCAGCGCCGGAACTTGCTCTCGTCCTCCCAGATGCGGCTCATCGCGGCGCGGGCGTAGCGGGGAATCATCGGGGCTCCTTCACACCTCGTACCAGGGGGACGGGCGCCACTGATCGGCGGCCGCGATGGCGGGCACGGGCCGGCCCGCCCTCTCGAACCCGCGCCGGGCGGCCGCGAGCGCCAGGTCGGGCCGGTTGTTGGTGCGGCTGACGTGGGCCAGCAGGACGCGCCGGGTCCGTCCGGTGGCGCTGGCCGCGGCCAGCTCCGCGGCGCTCTCGTTGTCGAGGTGGCCGTGCCGGCTCAGAACCCGCCGCTTCACCGACTCGGGATAGGGGCCGGCGCGCAGCATCTCGATGTCGTGGTTCGATTCCAGGATCAGCAGGTCGCAGTCCAGGAGGCCGAGCCGCACCTCGTCCGCCCCGTGCCCGAGGTCGGTCGCGTACCCGACGCGCGACCCGTTCCCCTCGACGGAGCACCCGATCGTCTCGGCCGCGTCGTGCGGCACGCGGAACGGCCTCACCGTCAGCCCGCCGATCGAGAACGCCCTCTCCGGCTCGATGGCGACCGCGGCGTGCAGCCGGGCGCGATCGAGACCCGATGCCCGGGCCGTCGCACGCGTGCAGTAGACCGGAACGCCCCACGTGCGGGAGAACACCGCCGCCCCGCGGACGTGGTCGCCGTGCTCGTGCGTGATGATGACGGCGTCGACGGTCCGGGGCTCGACTCCGATCGATCGAAGCCGGCCGGTCAGCTCGCGGCCGGAGAACCCCGCGTCGACGAGGATGCGCGCGCCCTCCCCCTCGATGCAGGTCGCGTTTCCAGCGCTGCCGCTTCCAAGAACCGCCAGCCGGATCCCCATCCGCCCTCGGTGTCCCCCGGGCCGTCCGCCCGGGTCGTGTCAGGTTGCGAGTGTTCCGATCCGCCGCGCCGCGTCGTTCCGGCGCGCGCATTATAGGCCAATTAGCCGAGCCCGGTGTGACCGAAGCCCCCGTCGCCGCGCGCCGTGGGGGGCAGATCCGGCGTCTCCACCAGCGTCGCGCGGGCGATCGGGGCGATGACGAGCTGCGCGATTCGATCGCCGCGCCGGATGGTGATCGGCTCCTGTCCCAGGTTGACGGCGACGACGGCGATCTCCCCCCGGTAGTCCGGGTCGATCGTCCCGGGTGTGTTGAGCATCGTGAGCCCCTGGCGGGCGGCCAGGCCGCTGCGCGGACGGACCTGGCCCTCGTAGCCGTCCGGCAGGGCGATGCGGAAGCCGGTCGGGATCAGGGCGCGTTCGCCCGGGGCGAGGGTCTTCGGCTCGCGCACGGCGGCCCGGAGATCGAGGCCGGCGCTGCCCGGCGTCCCGGTCCGGGGAACCGGCAGATCCTCGTTCCCCGCCACGCGGGCGACGGGGACCTCGAGCGCCCCTCGACGCCGCACCGGCGCCACGTCAGAACGCCAGCTCGATCTGGTCCAGCCGCAGGCCGGCGGTCTTGCCGAGCACCGCGAGCGTGCATCCGGACGGGTCGAAGAGGTCGAGCGCCAGCTGCTTCACGTCATCGCGGGTCACCCGGTCGATCTCCTGCACCACCTCGTTGAGCGTGAATTGACGGCCGAAGTAGACCTCCTGGCGGGCCAGGTTCGACATGCGGCTGCTGCTGCTCTCCAGCGACAGCATCAGGCTCCCCTTGAGGTGGTCCTTGGCGATCTGCAGCTCCTTCTCCTCCACCGGCTCGTCCTTGATGCGTCGCAGCTCGCCGAGCACAAGCTCGACCACCTCGCGCCCGGACTCGGGCGAGGTCGCCGCCGCCACCAGCATGTTGCCGGTGTCGAGGAAGGAGTTGATCGTCGAGTAGACCGAGTACGCGAGACCGCGCTGCTCGCGGATGAGCTGGAACAGCCGCGAGGACATCGTGCCGCCGAGGACGACGTTGAGCAGGTACGCGGCGTAGCGACGGCGATCCGGCATCGGCAGGCCCGGGACGCCCAGGCAGATGTGCAGCTGGCCCAGCTCCTTCTTCTCCCGCACGGCGATCCGCTGCCGGCTGGGCGGAGGGGACGGCGGGGGCTCCGTCTCCCCGCTGGCCAGGGAGCCGAACGCGCCCGCGATCGCCTCCGAGAGCTTCCCGGCGTCGAGGTTGCCCGCCGCGGTGATCAGAAGATTGCCCGGCCGGTAGGAGTCGATGAAGAAGCGGATGAGCTGCTCCTGGCCCATGCGCGAGACCGAATCGATCGTCCCCTGGATCGGCCGCCCCAGGGGGTGCCCGCCGTAGAACGACTCGCTGAAGATGTCGTACAGCAGCTCGTCGGGCGTGTCGTCGACCATCTTGATCTCTTCGAAGATGACCTTGCGCTCTTTTTCGATCTCCTCGGGGATGAACTTCGGGTGCCGGACGATGTCGGACAGGAGATCGATGGCGATGTCGGCATGCTCGTCCAGGACCTTGAAATAGAAGCAGGTGAACTCCTTGGTGGTGAAGGCGTCCATCTGCCCGCCGACCGAGTCGATCGTGAGGGCGATGTCCTGGGCGGTGCGCGTCTCGGTCCCCTTGAACAGGAGATGCTCGATGAAGTGCGAGATCCCGTTCTCCTCCGGGATCTCGTGGCGCGAGCCGCGCTTCAGCCAGACCCCCAGCGCCACGGAGCGGATCTTCGGCATCCGCTCGCTGATCAGGACGAGGCCGTTGTCCAGGACCTCCTTGCGGATGCCGTCTGTAACCGTAAGCATTGAAATGATTTGTCCTTGTCGCCGGGGCGGGGGGCCGGCGGAGCCCGGCGGAAGAGGGGAGTATAGCACCCCGTCCGGAGAGAGGGAAGAAACGGCGGACAGGCTCCTAGGGCGCGGGATCGCGCGGCGCGCCGCCCGGGGCAGGGGGACCGGCCGGCTCGAACGCGTCGCCGGTCCAACGGTAGATGGTCGTGTCGTAGACCGGCGGCTGTCCCGCCTCCTCGTCGTAGGTGCGGCTCGTGACCCGGATCTCGGTCGCGCCGCCCGGCCCGAGTCGCCGGACCACCGCCTGGCCCCCGTCCTGGAAGAGGGTCCGGCAGGACCCGTCGGCCTCCCGTTTCAGGATCTCGAGGATCTCCAGGTGGCCGCCGATCCAGGTGGCGAGGACCTCCTCGCGGCCGTCGCCGTCGAGGTCCTCCGCCTCCAGCACGCGCAGCGTGTCCCCGAGGCGGGATCGGCAGCGCACGACGGAGTCGCCGCTGCGGTCCCGTTCGTGGATGCGGAGCTCGGGCTCCTTCCCCGCCGGTTGCACGACCGCCGCGATCGCCCCTTCGGACGCCGGCTCGAGGATCCTCATCTGGAGCAGGCGCTCGCCCCGGGAGAGGGATTTCCGGAGCGCGTCGAGCGCGGGATCGTCCGCCGCGCCGCTGCAGGCCGCGAGCAGGAGACAAGCCGCGAAAGCGGCCGATGAGGATCGCCGCCGGGCGGACGGGACCATCCGTCCCCCTCCTTCAGATCCGGATGGTGCCGTCGAGGATGGCGCGACAGAAGTCCATCGACGACACGAGGCCGGTCACGCGGCCGTTCTTCAGGATCGGCACGCGGTGGATCTTGAGGTTCCACATGATGCGGCAGAGGTCGTTGACCGGCGTCTTTTCATCGGCCGAGATGGCGGGGCTGGTCATGATGCTCCGGACCGTCTGATCCATCGGGTCCGTGCCGCGCACCTCGTCGGACCAGAACGGTCTCTCCCCCTCACGCGGCTCGGGGGCCGGCACTTCGGTCAGGGACCGGTCGCGCAGCATTTTCATCATCTTCCGTCGCGGGCGCCGACCCTCGTCGGGCGTCTCCTCGCTTCCCGCATCCGGTCCGGACGGGTGCCCCATCGTCCCGTAAATGATGTCCTCCTGGGTGACGACCCCGAGCAGATGACCCCGGTCATCGACCACCGGGGCGCCGTTGATGTTGCGTTCCTGCAGGAGATCGCACAATTCGCCGATCGTCGTGTTCTCGTGCACGGTGACCGGGTCGCGGGTCATCAGATCGCGCGCGCACAGGTCGCCCGACGTCCGGTGTCCGGCGGCCTGTCTCATCCGCGCCGCGGCCGCCTGCAGGCGCGCCGCGGCGCGGGCGCGTCCGGGAGGAGCCGTGGCGCGACGTTTCACCTTCCTCGTCTTGCGGACCTTCCTCTTCATCGTCTCGCTCCACGCTCGCCCGCCCCGGAGCGCAAGGCGGCGGCGGGCAGCAGGCGCTCGATCGCCGCGGCCTCCGCCTCGACCTCCACGATCCGGTTCGGCCGCGCCGGCGTGATCCCGGGGAGGCCGAGACTATGGTAATCGATCGTGGACCGGCTGAACTTGCAGCCGTGCGCCGTGGCCACGATCACCACCCGATCCCTTGCCCCGATCACCCCCTGCGACCGCGCATTCAGGAACGCGGCCACCGCGGCGGCGGAGTTGGGACAGATGTAGATCCCGGCGGCGTCGACGAGCGCCTTCGCATCGAGGATCTCCTGCTCGGTGGCGGACAGGAACAGCCCGCCGGACGCTCGCACCGCACGCACCGCCTTGTCGTAGGAGACCGGGTCGCCGATCCGGATCGCCGACGCGGACGTCTCCCCCGCCGCCACGCGGACCCGGCTCCGGTATCCCTCCGCGTGCGCCCGCGCGAGCGGCGCCGCGCTGGCCGCCTGGGCGCCCAGAAGGCGCGGCACGCGATTGATGATCCCGATCTCCTTCCACTCGAACAGCCCCTTGCCGATGGCGGAGATGTTGCCCGCATTGCCGACCGGCACGACGATCCAGTCGGGGACCTGCCAGTCCATCTGCTGCGCGATCTCGAAGCCGATCGACTTCTGGCCCTCGATGCGCACCGAATTCACGGAATTGAGCAGGTAGAGCGGATGCCGCCGGCAGATCTCCCGCAGCAGTCGGATGCAGCCGTCGAAATCGGTCGGCAGCGAGAGGGTCAGAGCGCCGGAGGCGACCGGCTGGGAGAGCTGCTCCACGCTCACCTTGTCGCGGGGCAGGACGACGACCGCCCTGAGGGTCCCCGTCTGCGCCGCATAGGCGGCCATCGCGGCCGAGGTGTCCCCGGTCGACGCGCACGCGACGGCGCCCACCCCGAGGTGCCGGGCGAAGGAGACCCCCGCCGTCATCCCCCGATCCTTGAAGGAGAGCGTCGGGTTCTCCCCCTCGTGCTTGATACGGACCTCCGCCGTCGAGGACGCATCCTCGAGCGCTGCGCAGCGGTACAGGTTCGTGTTCCCCTCGGGCTTGCTCACGAGCGCGTCGGCGGGGAGATCCGGGAGGACCATCTCGTGGTAGCGCCAGACGCCGCTGCCCGAGGGGCCGTTCTTCTCGGCGAGGCGGGCGTCGAAGAGGGCGCGCCATGCGGACGGCTTGCGCAGCCGCGCGATCCGATCGAGATCGTGAACGACCTCCAGGATGTCGGAGCAGGCCTCGCACTCGTAGCGGATCGTCTTCAGCGGGTAGGACCGGCCGCACCCGATACAGCGCAGGCTCGAAAGCGGCTCCGTCGTCCGGCGTCCGCCCATCTTTCAGTCCCTGTCGATCAGGCGCGCCCCGCGGTTGTCGGGGCCGCAGATGAACTGCCGGCTCTCGAGGTCGTGCTTCGTGAACGCGTCCTGCATGGCCCGCGCCACGTCGTTGGCGCGATCCGCCGTCGCCAGCGCGAACAGGGTCGGTCCCGCGCCGCTGATTGAGCACCCCGCCGCTCCCGCGCGGAGGGCCGCCTCGCGGACCCGGTCGAAACCCGGGATCAGCCGGGCCCGGACCGGCTCGACCACCCGATCGTGAAGCGCCCGCCCCATGTCGGCGACGTCCCCGCGCGTCACGGCGGCCACGAACGCCGCGACGTTGGCCCAGTTGCTCACGGCGTCGGCGAGCGGGATCGTCTCCGGCAGGATGGATCGGGCGCGGCGCGTAGCGATCTCCATCTTCGGCAGGACGAGGACGAATCGGACATTCGACGGCACGTCGATCCGCACGACGTCGAGCGGGTCGGTCGAGCGCACGATGGTGAAGCCGCCATGCAGGGCGGGGGCGAGGTTGTCGGCGTGGCGGCCGCCGCTGGCCAGCGTTTCCCCCTCGAGCGCCGCCTCGAGCAGGGCGTTGCTCCCGAGCCGCGAGCCGTGCAGGAGATGGGCCGCGACCGCCCCGCCGACCGCGCTCGCGGCGCTGCTCCCCAGGCCGCTGCCCTGCGGAAGGCCCTTGTGGATCTCCAGCTCGATCCCGGCCGTGCGGGCCGCCTTCCCCTTCAGTTGCCGGAGCACGGCCTCGGCCGCCCGGCCGGCGCAGTTCTTCGCCGTCTCCAGCGGGATGCCCGCGGAGTCGCCCGTGATGCGGCGGACGACGACCCCGCTCTCCCCCGCCGGAAGCCGCCTGGCCTTCACGGTGTCACCGATCCCCTCGAGCGCCACGCCCAGGGCGTCGAACCCGGCGCCGAGATTGGCGATCGTGGCGGGAGTGAAGACCGAGATCCAGCCGGAGGGAGCGCCCTCCGGCGGCGCGGCCGTGTCCGGGGCGCCGGTCCTCGTCATTCCAGAAGCCCCCGCGCCCGCAGCAGCTCGGCGTTGAGGATCGCCGCGCCGGCGGCGCCGCGGATCGTGTTGTGGACCAAAGCGACCATCTTGAGATCGAGCACGGCGCAGGAACGCACCCGGCCGACGCTGACCACCATGCCGCGCCCCGCCATCCGGTCGAAGCGGGGCTGCGGGCGATCAGGCTCCTCGCGCACCTCGATCGGGGCCTCGGGGAGGCTGGGCAGCCCCAGATCGCCCAGCGGCGAGCGGAAGGCGCGCAGCGTCGCGATCGCCTTCTCCGGCGTCGTCTTCTCGCGCGTCTCGATCGAGATCGCCAGCGTGTGGCCATCCGTGACGTGGACGCGATGGCACTGCGCGCTCACCCGGAAGTCCGCGGGGGCGCGGGGCGCGCCCAGGATCTTCTGCGTCTCGGCCTCCATCTTCTCCTCCTCGCCCGCGATGTGCGGGACGACGTTGTCGAGGATGTCGACCGAGGGCACGCCCGGATACCCCGCGCCCGACACCGCCTGGAGCGTGGCGACCGCGATGCGACGGATGCCGAAGGCCGCGTGGATCGGCGCGCACGCCATCGCGAGGCCGACGGTCGAGCAGTTCGGGTTGGTGATGATGAATCCCGGCCCGCCGCGCCGCCGCCTCTGCTCCTCGACCAGCGCCAGGTGATGCGCGTTCACCTCGGGAACGAGCAGCGGCACGTCGGGCGCCATCCGGTGGTTGCGGGAATTGCTCACGACGGCGCACCCGGCGGCTGCGAACGCCTCCTCGACCTCGCCGGCGACCGAGGAATCGAGCCCCGAGAACGCCACCCGCGCGTCGAGGCCGGGGCGGCACGTTGCCACCTCCATGTCGCGCGCCCAGTCGGGGATCGGAGCGTCGAGGAACCAGCGGACCGCCTCGGCGTACCGCCTGCCGGCGGAGCGCTCGGACGCGGCCAGGGCGCTGACGCGGAACCAGGGATGCCCGTCGAGCAGCGACACGAATCGCTGGCCGACGGCGCCGGTCGCGCCGAGGACCGCCACGGGGATGCGCCCGTCCGCCCCCCTCTTCGGATCCTTCCTGGACGCGCTCATCTCTCCCCTCCGCCCGTCGCGACCTCGCGCGCGATCGACAGGATATCCCCGAACGCCCCTCCGGCGGTCACCTCCGGTCCGGCGCCCGGCCCCGCGACCAGCAGCGGATGGTCGGCGTAACGCTGTGTCCGGAAGACGAAGATGTTCTCCGGGCCGGACAGCCGGCCGAGGGGCGAGTCCGCGGGGACCTCGCGCAGCGACGCGCCGCAACCCTCCCCGACCTCCGCGACGAAGCGCCAGCGCGCGCCGCGCCGGGCCGCCTCCTCCCAACGCGCGGCCAGCCCGTCGTCCAGATCCCCGGCGGCTTCGAGGAACGCCTCCGGATCGCCGTCCGGCGGGAACTCGCAGAACGGATGGAGCGTCACCTGCTCGGGCTCCAGGCAGAGGCCCGTCTCGCGCGCCAGGATCAGGGCCTTGCGCGCCACGTCGGCGCCCGACAGGTCCTCGCGCGGATCCGGCTCGGTGAACCCCTGTTCGCGCGCGCGGCGCAGCACCGTCGAGAAGAGCTCCTTGCGATCGAGCCCGGCGCACAGGGCGTTCAGCGTTCCGGAGAAGCATCCCTCGATGGAGCGGATCCGATCGCCGCTGTCGACCAGGTCGCGCAGCGTGGCAACCGTCGGGAGGCCCGCCCCCACCGTGACCTCGTACCGCCACGAGCGCCGCGCGGCCCGGCTCGCCTCCTTCAGCGACCGGTACTCGGCCAGCGGCCCGGCGAGCGGCTTCTTGTTGCAGGAGACGACGTGGAAGCCGGATGCGAACGCTTCTCGGTAGAGGGATGCCATCCCGTCCGCCGCCGTGGCGTCGATCAGGATCTTCGGATCGGCCAGGCCGCGCACCTCCCGCAGGAGGGCCGCCCCGTCGATCGCCGGACCGTTCGCGACCTCGTCGCGCCAGCGCGCCGGATCGATCCCTCCCAGGCGGAAGGCGGACCGCGATCGTCCGGCGATGCCGGCGTACACCAGGTCGACGCCGACGCTGTTCGCGAGATCTCCGCGACGGGCCGCCACCTGATCGATCAGCGTCGCGCCGATCGTGCCCTTGCCGATCTGGACGAGCGAGAGGCGGCGGGCCATCAGCGGCCCCGCCCCGCGACCACCGCGAGGGAGGCGCGCCGCCTGCGCCGGGGGGCGGCGCGCGACACGTTGAGGCGGTCGTGGATGGCGCGCACGGCCGTGCGCATCGAACGCGACTTGACCACCACGGTGATGTTGTACTCGGAGGAGCCCTGGGCGATGGCGACGACGTTCACCTTCTGCTCGCCGAGCGCGCTGAATACCCGTCCCGCGATGCCGTGCCGTCCCTTCATGCCGGCGCCGACCACCGCCACGGCGCACATGTCCTTCTCGACGGTGATCCGGGCCACCTCGTCCCCGAGGAAGCCGCGATCGCGGAAGTCCTTCTGCAGGGCCTTGATCGTGCGATCGAGGTCGGCCTGCAGGATGGCGAACGTGAGGTTGTACTCCGAGGACGACATCGAGATCATGTAGATGTTCGTCCCCGCTATCGCCACCGGCGTCAGCAGCCTCAGGATCATCCCGGGCTGCCCGAAGATGCCGGTCCCCTCGATCGTCACCAGCGCCATGCCGTCGACGCTGGTGACCAGGATCGGCTGGTCCGCGCCCGCCGATTTGTCCGTGATCAGCGTCCCGGCGCCGTCCGGCTTGAAGGTGTTCTTGATCCGGATCGGGATCCTGGCGCGGCGGACGGGCTGCATCGTCTTGGGATGGATGACCTCGGCGCCGAAGTGCGCCATCTCGGCCGCCTCCTGGTAGGAAATCCGGTCGACGAGTCGGGCCGTGGGGACGAGGCCCGGATCGGCGGTGCAGACGCCGTCCACCTCCTTCCAGATCCAGACCTCGCGGGCGCGCAGGCAGAGGCCGAGGATCGACGCGGTGTAGTCGGAGCCGCTGCGGCCGAGCGTCGTCGTCGCCCCCTCCTTCGTGCGGCCGATGTATCCTGTGACGACGGGAACGGTGCCGGCGCGAAGCGCCGGCGCCACGCTCCGTTTCAGGTTCTTCTGCGTGGCGTCGAAGTCCACCGAGGCCGATCCGTGGCTCTCGTCGGTGACGATCGAGTCGCGCGCGTCGACGGACTGCGCCTTCAGGCCGATCTGCCGGAGGTGCGCCGCCACGATCTGAGCGCACAGCCGCTCGCCGAAGGAGGAGATCAGGTCGAGGCTGCGGCGGCTGAGCTCCCGCAGAAGAAGGACGCCGTGGCACACCCCCTCCAGCTCGGTGAACAGCGCCTGCATCTCCCGCTCCAGCCGCCCGT
Source organism: Candidatus Polarisedimenticolia bacterium (assembly GCA_041580375.1). Classification (GTDB taxonomy): domain Bacteria; phylum Acidobacteriota; class Polarisedimenticolia; order Gp22-AA2; family Gp22-AA2; genus JAPUIN01. The sequence continues at coordinate 1,427 of JBFGDZ010000084.1, read as the reverse complement.
TCGCCCCGGCCCCGATCCCCAGCCGGCGAACGACGTCGCGGTGCCGCGCCTGCAGGCGATCGAGCCGGCGGCTCACCTCGCCGGGAGAGCCCGCCACGGCCCGCTGCGCGATACCGATCAGATCGTCGGTGACCCCGGCCATCGCCGAGACCACGACCACCGGCCGCCGGTTCGCGAAGCGCCGCACGATCCCGCCCACCTGGCGGATCTCGGGCGCGTGCGCGACCGACGTGCCGCCGAATTTCATCACGATCATGGCGCTCTCCGTCCGCGCGACGGCGCTCCGGGAGAGGGATCCGGCCCCCGGAACCCGCAGGGTCCATAAAAACGAACGGGGAGGATCGCTCCTCCCCAGATTCGGAATGCCAGGGCTCGGCGATGTCTCGCCGCGTCGAGCTTCGCGGGGCGGCCGCCGCTCGCCTGCGGCGCGCGCGGCCGTTCCGCGCATCTGTGAATGAGATTAAACCAGCGAGGGCGCGAGGTTGTCAACGTCCGTCCCGGCGCGTGAAACGCACGCGCCAGCGCGGCCCGGTTCAGTTCTTCGGTTTCTGCGGATTGGTCCCCTTGTTGAACTGGCTCTTGTCCAGGTTTTTCCCTTCCTGCGGCCACAGGTTTTTTTTCTGGAACTTGTTTGGCTGGGCGCCCCCCTGGTTGCCGAACCCCTGGATCAGCGGCTTGCCGCCGTACCCCGGTCCGATCCCGCCCTGGGGGCGCGGCGCGGCGGGGTTGCCCGGGTCCTGGGGAAGCTGCACGCCGCGCTCGAAGACGTGAAACTGCCACTGATTGACCTGGTCATGCCCCTTGTAGATTTTGAAGGTCACCTCGTTCTCCTTCCCGGTGGCGCGGCTGATCACGCCGACGATCGGCCAGCCGAGGGGCGGCTCGCTGACGCTGTCGTCCTGGGAGGAGCCGAACTGTCCCCCCGGCTGCTGGTCGGGGAACGGCAGGGGGGACCCGGGCGGCGGCGATCCGGGGAAGCTCCCGCCCGGCTGCGGGACGCCGGTCCCGAGCGGATCTGGGTTGAGCGGCGTGACGCCGGGCGCCCCGGTCGCCCCCGGCACCGTGAGTCCAGGCAGGCCCGGCAGGTCGACCTGTCCCCCCGTCTGCGCCGCCTTCGGATCGTAGACGCCGCGGCCGCCCGGCATCAGGTAGAGCAGCCCCCACTTGCCGTTCCTGGCGATCGGTTCGCTGTACAGCTTCCGGATGTAGCGGTGGCCGCGCGGGCCCGGCTCGTACAGAGCCTCCAGCGTGATGGGAAACTGACCCGCGTGCTCCTTGCGGTAGGCGATGATGGCGTCGACGTACTGCTCCGCCCGGAAGATCAGCTCCTCCTCCCGGTCGCGGCGCCAGACCGTCGACCAGGTCTGCGCCGCCGCCGTCAGGCCGATCGTCGTCACGGCCACCCCGATCATCATGATGATCAGGAT
>JBFGDZ010000083.1:0-14935 GCA_041580375.1 Candidatus Polarisedimenticolia bacterium | reverse complement strand
TCCCTCGAGCGCCGCGACGCAGCCGTCCGGCAGATTGAGCGAGCCTCCGGGCCGGCGCCGGCGCAGCAGATCGAGGGAACCCTCGACGTGCTTCAGCGTCACACGGCGCAGGTCTCCGCGAGCCGTCTCGAGGCCGAGGCGGATGACGCGCCGGGCGATGGCGGCGGGCAGGCCCGCGAGGCCGGCGGCGTCGAGGCAGACGGCATCCTCCTCGCCTCCCCGCCTCAGACGGGAGAACTCCTCCCGCGCGATCGCGTCGAGGAAGGCGTCCTCGTCGCGCAGCAGACCGGCCGACTGGGCGAGAACGTCCGGCGCGGACGGATTGAATTCCCGGTTCAGGAGAGGCAGGAGCCGGCGGCGGATCCGGTTGCGCATCGGTCCCGTGTCGCGGTTCGTCGCGTCGACCCGGTAGCGCAGGCGCTTGAGCCTGAGATAAGCCATGATCGCGGTCCGCCGGACGTCCAGAAGCGGGCGGATGAAGAGACCGTCGACGACCGGATAGATGCCGGCCAGACCCCGCGCGCCGGAGCCGCGCAGCAGGCGGAGCAGGAGGCTCTCCGCCTGGTCGTCACGCGTGTGGCCGAGGGCGATCCGCTGCGCGCCGATCTGACGGGCGGTCTCGGTGAGGAACCGCATCCGGATCTCGCGGGCCCGGGCCTCGCGCGAGGACTGGCGCCTCGTCCGGCCCGTCCACGCGGACGAGGGCACGCGCCCGACGGTCACCGGCAGATCGCGCCGGATCGCCATGCGACGGACGAACTCGGCGTCGCGCGCGGAGGCGCGCCCTCTCCAGCCGTGGTCGAGATGCGCGACGTGCAGGTCGAGATCCATCTCCGAGGCGAGATCGCACAGGATCGACAGGAGTGCGGTCGAGTCGGGGCCCCCCGAGACCGCCACCACGACACGATCGCCGCGGCGCAGCATGTGGTGGCGCTCGATCGTCTTGCGGACGCTGCGTTCGATCATGAGAATCGTCCCGCCCTCCAGCGCGGGCGGATCCCCCGATTCCGCGAGAGGCCCGTTCGCGGGGAAGTCCCGGCCGGGGAGGGTGGCGGGGCGTCGCACCGGAGATGGTAGCGGTGCAGGGATTCGAACCCCGGACGCCGCGGATATGAGCCGCGTGCTCTAACCAACTGAGCTACACCGCCTTGTCGCGAAGCCCGCATTCTAGGGCACACCCTCCGGACTGTCAAGGAACGCCGCCGTAAGCGCACGCTCCGTCTGGATCTTACGTCATCCAGTGACCTATAATCGCACCTAAGTTTTCTCGGGAGAGCGCGCGTGCAGCAGTGCAAGGTATGCGCCGTGGTCGAGGATGATGCCTACCTCAACAAGTGTCCGATCTGCCACAAGATGGTCTGCGACGAGCACAAGTACGTCCGCAGCGGACGCGTCTTCTGCAGCGAGTTCTGCGCCGCCTATTTCTTTCACGGCGACGAAGATGACTGAGAAGGGCGTCTGATGGGCTTCCCCGCGCATCGCCTGCGCCGGCTGCGCCGTTCGCCGGCTCTGCGCGATCTCTCGCGCGAGACCCGTCTGACCCCGGCCGATCTGATCTGCCCTCTGTTCGTATGCCCCGGCCGCAAGGTGCGCAATGAGATCCCATCGATGCCGGGCCAGTTCAATCTCTCGGTGGACGAGGCGGTGGCGGACGCGCGGGAGGCCCTGTCCCTCGGCATACCGGCCGTCCTCCTCTTCGGAATCCCGGAGAGCAAGGATGCGAAGGGGTCGGGGGCCTATGACGGCGACGGCATCGTCCAGAGAGCGTGCCGCGCGCTGAAGCAGGAGCTGCCGGATCTGCTCGTCGTGACCGACGTCTGTCTGTGCGAGTACACCGATCACGGACATTGCGGGATCGTCGAGGGCGAGGAGATCGTCAACGACGCGAGTCTCGATCTTCTGGCGAAGACCGCCGTGTCGCAGGTGCGCGCCGGGGCCGACATCGTCGCTCCCTCCGACATGATGGACGGACGCGTGTCGGCGATCCGAAGGGCGCTCGACGCGGCGGACATGCCCTCGATCCCGATCCTCTCGTACGCAGCCAAGTACGCCTCGGCGTTTTACGGCCCGTTCCGCGAGGCGGCGCAATCGACGCCCCGATTCGGCGATCGGCGCAGCCATCAGATGGACCCGGCGAACGCGCGCGAGGCGCTCCGCGAGGTGGAGCTCGATCTGGAGGAGGGCGCCGACATGGTGATGGTGAAGCCGGCCCTCCCGTATCTGGACGTGATCCGTCGCGTGCGGGAGTCGTTCCGGGTGCCGGTGCTCGCGTACCACGTCTCGGGCGAATACTCCATGATCCAGGCGGCCGCGAGAAACGGCTGGATCGACGGAGAGCGCGTTCTGATGGAGAGCCTGACCGCGATGCGACGGGCGGGGGCCGATCGCATCGTGACCTACGGGGCCCGGGAGGCGGCCCGGATCATGCGGCGCTGACGGGGGAGGAGAGACGACGACGATGACCGCACTGTCCCGCAAGCTGTTCGACAAGGCCCGCGAGGTCATTCCGGGCGGGGTCAACTCGCCCGTGCGCGCGTTCGCGGCGGTCGGTGGGGATCCCCTGTTCATCTCCAGGGGGCGCGGGGCCCTCCTGTACGACGTCGACGGCAACGAGTACATCGACTACGTCGGTTCGTGGGGCCCCCTGATCCTCGGGCACGCGCCCGAGGCGATCCTGCGCGCACTGCAGGAGGCGATCCGGGACGGCACCTCGTTCGGCGCGCCGAATCCGCACGAGGTCGAGCTGGCCCGGCTGGTCGTGGAGGCCGTTCCCGGGATCGAGAAGGTGCGGATGGTCAACTCCGGGACCGAGGCGACGCTGTCCGCGCTGCGGCTGGCGCGCGCCTGGACCGGCCGCGATCTCGTCGTCAAGATGGAGGGCTGCTACCACGGTCACGTCGACGCGCTCCTGGTTAAGGCGGGGAGCGGCGTCGCCACGCTGGGAATCCCGGGCACGCCCGGCGTGCCGGCCCGCGTCGTGCAGGACACCCTCGTCCTGCCCTACAACGACCTCGACGCGTTCGCGAACCTGGCGCGCGAGCGCGGCCGCGAGATCGCGTGCGTCATCGTCGAGCCGGTGGCGGCCAACATGGGGGTGGTCCCTCCGCGACCGGGGTACCTCGAGGGCCTCAGGGAGATCACGAAGCGCTCCGGGATCGTCCTGATCTTCGACGAGGTCATCACGGGATTCCGGGTGGCCCGCGGGGGCGCGCAGGAGCGATACCGTGTCACACCGGACCTCACGACGCTCGGAAAGATCCTGGGTGGCGGCCTCCCGATCGGCGCCTACGGGGGACGCGAGGAGATCATGGAGCGCGTGGCGCCGGGCGGGGACGTCTACCAGGCGGGGACGCTGTCGGGGAACCCGCTGGCGATGCGCGCCGGGATCGTGATGCTCGAGCAGCTCAGGAAACCGGGCGTGTACGAGCGCTTGGAGAGCGCCGGCGAGCGTCTCGCGGCCGGGCTCTCGGCGGCCGCCGAGGAGAGCGGCGTGCCCGCGCGCGTGAGCCGCGTCGGATCGCTGCTGACCCTGTTCTTCGCCGCCCGGGCTCCCGTCGACTGGGCCACCGCATCGTCCGCGGACACCGGACGGTTCGCCGTCTTCTTCCGGCGCATGCTGGAGAGCGGCATCTATCTCCCGCCATCCCAGTTCGAGGCCCTGTTCCTGTCGCTGGCGCACGGGGACGACCAGATCGATCGGACGATCGGGATCGCCCGGGAGGTCCTGCTGGCCTCCCCGGGCTCCGAACCCGGCCCGTCCTGAGGCCCCGACCGATTCCCGCTGACGCCCTTCCCGGACCCGACATGATGGAGCTCTACCAGTTCGAGGGGTGCCCCTTCTGCGAGCGCGTCCGGGAGGCGCTGGACGACCTCGGCCTCGATTACGTCGTCCGGACGGTGCCCCGGCCGCATGCCGAGCGCGAGCGCGTCGTGGCGATCTCGGGCCAGACGTTCGTTCCCGTCCTGGTCGATCGGGCGAGGGACGCCGTCGTGGTGGAGTCGCGCGCGATCCTGGCCTACCTCAAGCAACACTACGGCCGCTGAGGCGCCGGCCGCCGCCCGCCGGGCGGGGCGCCGGGGGAGTCCGTCCGTGGCGGGCGCGTCTGCGGTTATAATTCGAAGAACATCCCGGAGACGCGATCGTGAAACCGCGCACCCTGTTCGAGAAGATCTGGGACGCCCACCTGGTCCGCGACGAGACCGCCGAGGCGCCCGCGATCCTCTACGTCGATCTCCACCTGATCCACGAGGTCACGTCCCCGCAGGCATTCCAGCAACTGAGGGACCGGGGTCTCCGGGTGCGTCGTCCCGAGCGCACCGTGGCCACCATGGATCACTCCACACCGACGACGCCGCGCGGTCCGGACGGCCGGATCCCGGTCACCGATCCGCAGGCGGCGGAGCAGATCCGGCGCCTGGAGTCGAACTGCGGGGAGTTCGGCATCCGTCTGCACGCTCTCGGCAGCGAGGGCCAGGGCATCGTTCACGTCATCGGGCCCGAGCTGGGGCTCACGCAGCCCGGCATGACGATCGTATGCGGGGACAGCCACACGTCGACGCACGGCGCCTTCGGATCGCTCGCCTTCGGCATCGGGACGACCGAGGTGGCGCACGTGCTCATGACGCAGTGCCTGCTGCAGAGCCGCCCCAAGACGATGGCGATCCGGATCGGGGGGCGGCTGCATCCCGGCGTCACGGCGAAGGATCTGATCCTGGCGATCATCGCCCGCATCGGGGTCGCGGGGGGCACCGAGCACGTGCTGGAGTACGCCGGTGAGGCGGTGCGCGCGCTCTCCATGGAAGAGCGGATGACGGTCTGCAACATGTCGATCGAGGCCGGAGCGCGCGCCGGCATGATCGAGCCGGACGACGCCACGTTCGAATATCTCGCCGGCCGTCCGCACGCGCCGCGGGAGGGGGCCTGGGACCGGGCGCTCGAGGCCTGGAGGCGGCTGCCGGGAGACGAGGGGGCGCGCTTCGATCGCGAGGTTTCGATCGACGCCTCGGATCTGGCGCCGATGATCACCTACGGAACCAATCCGGGCATGGCCGTTCCGGTCAGCGGCGTCGTTCCGGACGGCGGCGACCTCCCGACGCTCCGCAAGGCGCTCGACTACATGGGCCTCGAGCCGGGACAGCCCCTGCTGGGACACCCCGTCGACGTCGTGTTCATCGGCTCCTGCACGAACTCGCGCATTTCCGACCTGCGCCAGGCGGCGAACATCCTGAAGGGGCGCAAGGTCGCCGCCGGCCTGCGCGTGCTGGTCGTTCCCGGATCGCAGGCGGTGAAGCGGCAGGCCGAGGCCGAGGGCCTCGATCGCGTGTTCCGCGAGGCGGGGGCGGAGTGGCGGGAGGCCGGCTGCTCGATGTGCATCGCCATGAATGGCGATCAGCTGCGGCCGGGCCAGTACGCGGTCAGCACGAGCAACCGCAATTTCGAGGGGCGCCAGGGGCAGGGGGGGAGGACCTTCCTGGCGAGCCCGCTCACTGCGGCGGCCACCGCCGTCGCCGGCTCGATCGCCGACGCCCGCCGGATCACGGACAGGCCATGAAGCCAATCCGGTTGATTCGTTCCCGCACCGTGGCGCTTCCGATCGACAACATCGACACCGACGTCATCATCCCCGCCCGGTTCCTCAAGGTCACCACGCGCGAGGGGCTGGGGCGGTGGCTGTTCGCGAACTGGCGGTATGACGGGGCCGGAAAGCCGAAGCTGGATTTCGTCCTCAACCGGCCCGAGGCGGCCGGCGCCGCCATTCTCGTCGCCGGGGACAACTTCGGATGCGGCTCCTCGCGCGAGCACGCGCCGTGGGCGCTGCTCGATCACGGCTTCCGCGCCGTCGTGAGCACGGGCATCGCGTCGATCTTCCGCGCCAACGCTCTGAAGAACGGACTGCTGCCCGTCGTGGTCGAGCCGGAATACCACGCGCGGCTGGTCGAGAGCGCGGGCTGCGAGGCGACCATCGATCTGGAGGCCCGGACGATCACGACAGCCTCCGGCGGGAGCGCGCGGTTTCCGATCGAGCCGTTCGACCGGCACTGCCTCCTGCAGGGCATCGACCACCTGACCTTTCTCATCCGGCAGGAGGAGGCGATCGCGACGTACGAGCGCCGGGCCGCGTCCGGAGCCGGACACGACGCCCGGACAGGCTCCTAGCGTGGCCAAACGCCTCGCGCGCGCCGGCTTCATCGGCCTCGGCATCATGGGGGGCCCGATGGCCGGGCACCTCCTGCGCGCCGGGTATCCCCTCACGGTCTACAACCGCACCCGGGCGAAGGCGGAGGCGCTCGCCGCCGGGGGAGCCGTCGTGGTCTCGTCGCCCGCCGAGGTCGCCTCGCGATCCGAGATCGTCATCGTGATGGTCTCCGACTCTCCCGACGTGGAAGCGGTGGTCGGCGGCCCCGGGGGCGTGATCGAGGGAGTCCGTCCCGGCTCGATCGTGGTCGACATGAGCACGATCTCACCCGCCGTGGAGCGGGGCATCGAGCGGCGCCTGCGCGAGAAGGACTGCGATCTCGTGGACGCGCCGGTCTCGGGCGGCGACGTCGGTGCGCGGAATGCGACGCTGGCGATCATGGCGGGCGGCGAGCGCCGCGCCTTCGAGCGCGTGCGGCCGCTGCTTCAAGTTATGGGGAAGAGCATCATCCACTGCGGACCCGTCGGCGCGGGCCAGCTGACGAAGCTGGCCAATCAGATCCTGGTCTCGATGACGCTGCTCGGCGTGAGCGAGGCGCTCGCGTTCGCACGACGCACGGGACTCGATCCGAAGACGATGATCGAGGCGGTGCGCGACGGCGCGGCGGGCAGCTGGCAGCTCGCGCAGCTCGGGCCGCGCATTCTCGAGCGCGACTTCGCGCCCGGGTTCATGATCGATCTGATGCAGAAGGACCTCGGCATCGTTCTCCAGACCGGCGCGGCGGAGGGGGCCGCTCTTCCGGGCACCTCGCTGGTCCATCGTCTGTTCCGCGCCGCGCAGGAGCAGGGCGACGGGCGCGCCGGAACCCAGGCCCTGGCGAAGGTGCTCGAGAGGCTCTCCGAACGGGAGTGAGGCGGCGGGGCGGCCGACCCGCTCGTCCGGCGGCGCGGGCTCAGGGCCCCGGCGCGGGGCGGTCGACGAGGATCGCGGCGATCGAGCCGGGCGGCGGAGGCCAGTCGATGATGAGCCCCGCGCCCACTTTCCGGGCCGCCTCATCGCCGTACAGGTGGGCGACCAGATACATCGCCGGATCGTAGCTCTTCGCGCCCCCCTGCGACGTGATGGCCGGGCCGTCGTGGACGAAGCTGACGCCGCGCCGCAGGTCGAGCCCGGGGAACATCCGGGCGAATCGATCCTGATCGCCCGGGAACGTCGTCAGCGCGCGGCCCTCCAGGAGACCGGCTGCGGCCAGGACGAATGCCCCGTCGCACAGCGAGACCACGAATCGCGCCTCGCCACCGACACGGCGCACCCATGCAATCATCTCCTCGTTTTCCAGATCGCGGCCCATGCTCCCCTCGGCGCTCGGCACGACGAGGATGTCGATCGGCGGCGCGTCGGCGAATCCATGGTGAGGGGTCAGCCTCAGTCCTTCGAAGGTCGTCACCGGGCGGCCGTCGGCGGAGACGGTGAAAACCTCGATGCCGGGATCGACGTGGAACACGGTGTGCTGGAACACGTCGTAAGGCGCCATCAGCTCGCTGTTGTACACGCCGTCGACGACGAGGAAGCCGGCGCGCAGGGGGCGATCGGCCGGAAGATCGGCGGGCCGTGCGGGAGTCGACCAGACCGCGGCCGGCGCGCTCGGCGGGACGCCGCACATGGAGAGCGCCGCCGCGGCCGGGGCCAGGAGCGCGAGGCCGAGCGCCATCCGGCGGGGGGCCGTCCCGGCGCGCCCGCCGCGGAACATCAGATCTTTTCCAGCCGGGCGAAGCGAGGCACGAATTTCTTCGATCCGTAGATGGAGAACGACACGGTCAGCTTCGCGCGCTCCCCTCGCCCCTCCACGCCGATGACCGTGCCGACGCCGTACTCGGGGTGGTGCACCTTGCAGCCCAGCGTGTAGCCGGCGTCCTCGGCGTCCGCGGCCTCCCCATCCGGTTCGACCGCGCCCTCGAGCGGCACCCAGTGCCGGTCACCGCTCCGGGCGCCGGCCGGCGCGGCGCGGCGCGCCAGGCGGGCTGCCGTCGCCATCAGCCGGCCCGTGTCGAGCGTCTCGGCGGAGAGATCACGCACGAGGTGTCCGGGGATCTCGGCCAGAAACCGTGACGGCTCGGTCGCCCGATGGTCGCCGAACAGCCGGCGCGACAGGGCGCGCGTCAGGACGAGCCTGCGACCCGCCCTCGTCATGCCGACGTAGAAGAGGCGGCGCTCCTCCTCGATGTCGTCGTGCTCCTCGACGGAGCGCGCGTGCGGGAACAGGTCCTCCTCCAGCCCGGTGATGAACACCACCGGGAACTCCAATCCCTTGGCCGCGTGCAGCGTCATGAGGCTCACGCCGGATGAGCCCTGGACCTGGTCGGCATCGGCGAGGAGGGCGGTCCGATCGAGAAACGCCTGCAGCCCGTTTTCCTCGCCGTCGTAATCCTCCATGGCCCCGGCCAGAGCCTCCAGGTTCTCGAGCCGAGCCGCGGCGTCGCCAGGGAAAGCGGACTCGAGGAATGCGTCGAACCGGACGCGGCGGATCACCTGCGCGACCAACCGGCTCGGCCGGCGATCGATCGCGTCGCCGCGCAGATCGTCCAGGAGATCGAGGAATGCCCGCAGTGCGCGGGCGGCTCGCGTGCCGACGAGCGCTCCGTCCACGGTCGCGCGGATCGCCTCCTCCAGCGTCGATCCGTTCCTGCCGGCGACGTCCTGGACGGTGTCCAGCGTCGTCCTGCCGATGTCCCGCGGCGGGACGTTCACGATGCGGCGCAGGCTGACGTCGTCGCGCGGACTGATGATCACCCGCAGGTAGGCCATGAGATCGCGCACCTCGCGGCGATCGTAGAAACGCGTGCCGCCGACGATGCGGTACGGCAGGCCGGCGCGCGTGAGCGACTCCTCGAACGATCGCGACTGCGCGTTGGTGCGGTAGAGTATCGCGATCTCCTCGAGATCCTGATCGCGACGCAGCTCGGCGATGCGCTGCACGACCCGCTCCGCCTCGTGCCGTTCGTCCGCGCCCACCAGCAGATCGATCGGGGGGCCGGCCGGGGCGTCGGACCAGAGACGTTTGTCGATGCGGCTGCGATTGTGGCGGACGACCGCGCTGGCCGCCTCGAGGATGTTTCCCGTCGAGCGGTAGTTCTGCTCCAGCTTGATCGATCGCGTGCCGGGGAAATCGGCCTCGAACGAGAGGATGTTGTTGATGTCCGCGAAACGGAAGCGGTAGATCGACTGATCCGGATCGCCCACGGCGCAGACGTTCCCATGCGTCGCGGAGAGGGCGCGGATGAGGCGGTACTGCGGCGGATTGGTGTCCTGGTACTCGTCCACCATCAGGTAGCGCACGCGCCCGCTGATCTCCCGCGCCACGTCGTCGTGTCCGTCGAGCAGATCGAGGACCCTCCCGATCAGATCGTCGAAGTCCATTGCGTTGCAGGCCTGCAGCCGGCGCTGGTAGTGGGCGTAGACGCGGGACGAGACCTCGTCCTGAAATCCCTCGCGGGCGCTCTCGCACGCCTCCGGCGAGAGCCCGCGATTCTTGGCGTCGCTGATCCGGTAGCGCATCAGGCGCGGCGTGAAGGTGGCGTCGTCGATCTTCAATTCGGCCAGGCACTCCTTCAGCAGCGCCGTCTGGTCCGCGTCGTCGAAGACCTGGAAATCGGGCCCGTAACCCAGGTGCCCGGCGTGCACGCGCAGCAGGCGCAGGCAGTAGGAATGGAAGGTGGAGACCCGCGCCCCACCGTGGTCGGCGCCCACCAGGCGGTCGACGCGCTCCTTCATCTCGCCCGCGGCCTTGTTGGTGAACGTGACCGCCACGATCTCCGGCGGCGGGGCCAGCCGGCGCTCGAGGATGTGGGCGAGACGGTGCGTGATGACGCGGGTCTTGCCGGAGCCCGCCCCGGCGACGATCAGGAGCGGCCCCTCGGTGTGCTCCACCGCTTCCCGTTGCGGGTCGTTCAGAGAACCGAGCAGCGAGTCCATGGCGGCGATTATCGCACACCGTCCGCGACGCCGGTCCTGGCGCGCGTTGACGGATCGGGATGATCATTCTAGACTCGCCGCTCCCTCTCCGGATGAGCGAGACATGCCGAGCCGTATCCGCCGACTGGTCGCCGCGTCCCTCCTGATCGCGCACCTGCCCGGAGGTCCGCTCGCCGAGCGGGCGGGTGCGGAGCCGCGCAGCCTCACGCTTCCGGGGCGGTCCTGGTCGCTCGTCGTGGATCTGCCGGGATTCGAGTTCAGCCGGCGGGAAACCAGCGACGATGGTTCGAGGATCACGGTCGCCGGTGAGAATCCGCAGACCCATCTCGCGATCACGATCGTGATCGAAGAGACGCGGCGCGCGAGCGACGCGCGCGCGTGCCGCGCGCGGATCTGGAAGCGGGCCCGGCGTCAGGGTCCGCCGAAGAGCGGCGTGCGCATGTCCGAGCGCGGCGACATGGCGCTCGTCGAGTACCTGATCGAGGAGTGGCGGGGGCTGCGCGTCGACCACAAGAACGTCCGCGCCTGCCTGGCCCACGGCGGGACGTGCATCGAGGTGCATCTCGCCAAGCCGGGCTTTTCGCCCGGGGAGGAGACGCTGTTCGAGGCGGTGATCGGAACCGTCCGCGTCGACGGGTGAGCGGGATCCGGATAGGCTAGCGGACGACTATTCCACCGTGACCGACTTGGCGAGATTGCGGGGCTGATCGACGTCGCAGCCGAGCCGCAGGGCGATGTGATAGGCGAGGAGCTGAAGCGGGACGGCCGCGAGAATCGGGGTCATCATGTCGGAGGTCTTCGGGATGGTGATGACGTGCGGGAACCGGCGCAGGGCTTCCTCGTCACCCTCGTGGGTCAGCAGGATGACCGTTCCATCCCGCGCCTGCACCTCCTCGATATTGGCCATCATCTTCTCGTACAGAGTGTCTCCGAACACCAGCGCGACGACCGGCATGCTTCGATCGATGAGCGCGATCGGGCCGTGCTTCATCTCGCCGGCCGGATACCCCTCCGCGTGGATGTACGAGATCTCCTTCAGCTTGAGCGCCCCTTCCAGCGCGATCGGATAGTTGATGCCCCGGCCGAGATAGAGGAAGTCTCCCGCCCGGTAGAACTCCTTCGCGAGCTCCTCCACCTTCGGATCCTGCGCGAGGACCTGCTCGAGCTGGGTCGGCACGTGAAGCAGGTCGACGATCTGGGCCTTCGACTCCTCCGGGGAGAGCGCGCCGCGCAGGAGACCCGCGTGCAGCGCGAACAGGTGCAGCGCGGCGATCTGCGACGTGAAAGCCTTCGTGGACGCCACGCCGATCTCCGGCCCGGCGTGCGTGTAGATGACGCCCTGCGCCTCGCGGGTGACCATGGAGCCGACGACGTTGCAGATGGCCAGGGTCTTGATCCCGCCGCGCCGCGCCTCGCGCTGCGCGGCGAGCGTGTCGGCCGTCTCGCCGGACTGGCTGATCACCATGACCAGATGGTCCTTCTCGAGGATGGGATCCCGGTAGCGGAATTCCGAGGCGATGTCGACTTCGACCGGCAGGCGCGCCAGGCGCTCGATCATGAACTTGCCCACCAGCGCGGCGTGCCAGGAGGTCCCGCACGCCACGATGTGCAGCTTGCGGCATCGCCGGATCTCGTCGTCGCCGATCTCCATCTCGTCGAGGAAGATGCGGCCGCTTTCCTGCGACACGCGCCCGAGCAGGGTGTCGCGGATGGCGCGCGGCTGCTCGTAGATCTCCTTCAGCATGAAGTGCTTGAACCCGGCCTTCTCGGCCATGATCGGATCCCAGGTGATGCGCTGGATGGTCTTCGCCACCGGGCGCCCTTCGTGATCCGAGATGACGACGCCCGAATCGGTGACCACGGCGATCTCGCCGTCATCCAGGAAGAACATGTCCCGGGTGTGGTGGAGGATCGCCGGGACGTCCGAGGCGACGAAATACTCGTCCTTGCCGAGCCCGACTACCAGGGGCGGGCCATTGCGCGCGGCGACGATCTTGTGCGGGTCGTTCGCGCAGACCGCCGCGAAGGCGTACGACCCCTGGAGGCGAGGCACCGCTCCGCGGACCCCCTCGTCCAGGGAGCCCGCGCCGGCCGAGCGCGCGTGCTCGATCAGGTGGGCGATGACCTCGGTGTCGGTCTCGGTTTGAAACTTGTGGCCCGCATCGACCAGCTCCCGCTTGAGGGCCTTGTAGTTCTCGATGATGCCGTTGTGCACGACCACGAGCGACCCGGTGCAGTCGCGGTGCGGGTGGGCGTTCTCCTCGGTCGGGCGGCCGTGGGTGGCCCATCGCGTGTGGGCCACGCCGAAGGTCCCGTCGAGGTTCGTCAGTCTCAGGTTCTCCTCGAGGTCCCGGAGCTTTCCGGCGCTGCGGACGATTTGAATCTTGGACCCGTTGATGACCGCAATGCCGGCCGAGTCGTATCCCCGGTATTCGAGGCGCCGGAGGCCGTCGAGCAGCACGTGGCTGACCCTCTTCCGGCCGATGTATCCGACGATCCCGCACATGGCGGCTCCAAATATAGGTGGTTCCGGGCTCCCTGCCAAGCCGAGGGAAGGGCGATTCCTAGCGCTGCCGGGGGCTCCGGCCCTTGCGCCGGGCCATGGGCCCGAAGCGCCGGGCCCAGTCCTCCTTGATCTCCTGGCGGCCGCGCGAGATGGCGAGGGCGTAGGCGGGCACGTCGCGCGTGATGGTCGATCCGGCGCCGACGAAGGCTCCGCGCCGGATCCGGACCGGCGCCACGAGCTGGGTGTCGCTGCCGATGAATACCTCGTCCTCGACGATCGTGCGGTGCTTCGCGACGCCGTCGTAGTTGCAGGTGATCGTGCCCGCGCCCACGTTTGCGCCGCGACCGATCTCCGCGTCGCCGAGGTAGGCCAGGTGATTCGCCTTGGCGCCGCGGCCCAACCGGGTTTTCTTCGCCTCGACGAAATTGCCGATCCGGGCCTCCTCCTCCAGCACCGTTTCGGGTCTGAGATGGGCGAACGGGCCGATGCGGCAGCGCCGCCCGATGCTCGATCCCGAGATCACCGAGTGGGCGAGGACGAGAGTTCCGTCGCCGATCGCCGAGTCGGCGATGCGGGTTCCGGTCCCGATGTGGACTCCCTCGCCGATCTCGGTGGCGCCCAGGAGGAGGACGCCGGGCTCGATCAGCGTGTCGCGTCCGACGTGTACGTCCGCGTCGACGTAGACCGCCTCCGGATCGACGAGGGACACGCCGGCGGCCATGAGCGCCTCGGCCTTGCGGCGGTAAAGCGCCCGCGCCGCGGCCGCCAGTTCGCGCCGGTTGTTCACACCGAGCACCTCGTTCGATTCCGCATGGCGATAGGCGGCGACCTTGCGGCCGTCCTTGCGGAGGATCTCCGCCAGGTCGGTCAGGTAGATCTCGCCCTGGACGTTGTCGCGCGTGGCGCGGCGCAGCGACCGGTGCAGATCCTGCATGTCGGCGCAGTAGATGCCGCAGTTGATCTCCTGCGTGGCGCGCTCTTCGGGGGTGGCATCGGCCTCCTCGACGATGCGGGCCACGTCGCCGGCGTAATTCCTGATGACGCGCCCGTATCCGTACGGGTTGGCCACGACGGTCGTGAGGAGGCTCAGGGGGGCACCCGAGCGCCGGTGAAACTCGACGAACGTGCGGAGCGTCTCGGGGCGGAGGGCGGGCAGGTCCCCGTTGAGGATCAGAACGAAGCCCTGATGTTCGTGCATCTGGCGCTCGGCCGCGAGGACGGCGTGTCCCGTGCCTTGCTGATCCTTCTGGTACGCGAACGCGATCGACTTGTCCTGATCGCCGACCGCATTGCGCACCTCGTCGGCCTGGTTGCCGATCACGACCACCATGCGCGCGGCCCCGGATGCGCGCGCCGCCTCCACGACGTGCCGGACGATCGGGCGGCCGGCGACGTGATGGACCAGCTTCGAGCTCCGGGAGAGCATGCGCTTACCGAGTCCGGCGGCCAGAATGAGCGCGCAGACGTCGCGCTGCCGCAGGCCCGCCAGGGTGGACCGGTCCCGGTCGGGCGGCGTCACCGCAGCCATGGGCCGGAGCGGGAACGGGCCGGGTGCCGGGGCGCGGGCGCCCGCGGCCGCGTGCCCCGTCAGCGGACCGTTTCCGGCCGCGCCGAAAGCGGTGCCGGGGACGACCGGAGGTGAATCCGGGAACCCGGACGGCGCGTCGAAGGCCGGTGGGAGTACATGCGCAACGCCGGCGGCGGTTCCCCGCCGGGTCCGCGCCGCCCTCGAGCGGACGGATCGGGCCCCGCTCCTCCCGGGGGCGCGTCCGCGCGCCCGGCGCGCGCGCGAGCGCGAGGCGCCCCGCTTCCGACCCGGTGCCCGTCGCTGCTTCCGCTTCGCGCTCACGGTTGAATGACGACCCTCCGGGTCGTTACATCTCCTCGGGATAGACCAGATCCTGGAAGGTTTCGTCGTCGCGGATCGTCTCGAAATCGGGATCGTTCCGCGCATAGATGCGGTTCGTGGAGTTCAGCTCGATCGCCTCCCGGAGATGTCGGACCGCCTCGCCGCGATCCCCCTTGAGCGCCAGCGTCGAGGCGAGCACGTAATGCACCTTTTCGTCCTTCGGGCTCATCTGCAGCGCGCGATCGAGGAGCGAGACCGCATTGTCGAAGTCGGCGTCGTTCGCGCGCAGGACGCCGTGGTAGAAAAACTCCTCCGGCTTTCTGGGCTGCGTCGATTTGCGCTCGACATGCGCTTGGCAGATCCGGACGTAACACCTGACCCGATCGTTCAGCTCCTTCTCACCCGGAAACTGCTCCTGGATGGCCTGGAACCGTTCGAGGGCCTGCGCGTGGTTCTGCTTTTGCAGCAGTC
>JBFGDZ010000082.1:0-15019 GCA_041580375.1 Candidatus Polarisedimenticolia bacterium | reverse complement strand
GGGTTCGGGCGGCCTGGCACCGTCTACGTCGTTGCCGCTCCACCGCGATGGATCCCCATCGCGTCGTCGCGGCGCCTGGCATCCGGCGCCACGGCGCTCCGAACGCGGCCCGACGCAATACCCGGACAGGCTCCTAGGCGCCGGGCGTCGACTCCTTTCCTTCCTTCGCCGCCTTCTGCGCGCTGATGATCTTGGCCTGGAGGTGCTGGGGCACCTCGTCATAGTGGGACATGGTCATGTGGTAGGAGCCGCGCCCGCCCGTGATCGATTTCAGCGTGGACGAGTAAGTGAGCATCTCGGCGAAGGGAACGAGTGCCTTGATCACCTGATTCGATCCCTGCGTGGTCATCCCCTGGACCCGGCCGCGCCTCGAGTTGAGATCACCCATGATGTCGCCCATGAACTGCTCGGGAGCCGAGATGTCCACGGTCATGATCGGTTCGAGGAGGGTCGGCCCGGCCGCTTCCATCGCCTTCTTGAATGCAAGAGAGCCCGCGATCTTGAAGGCGATGTCCGAGGAGTCCACGGTGTGGTAGGAGCCGTCGTAGAGGACGACGCGGAAGTCCACGACGGGAAATCCCGCGAGATAACCCTGCGAGCGCGTCTCCTGAATGCCCTTCTCGACCGAAGGGATGAAGTTCTTCGGAATCGCACCGCCGAAGATCTCGTCCTTGAACTCGAATCCGGCGCCTCGCTGAAGCGGCTCCAGCCGGATCCAGCAGTCGCCGAACTGGCCGTGGCCGCCGGTCTGCTTCTTGTGCCGGCCCTGAGCCTCGGCCTTCCTCTTGATCGTCTCCAGGTACGCGACCTTGGGGGCGTGCAGGATGGCCTCGACTCCGAACTTCTTCTTCATCTTCGCGATCGCGACCTCGACGTGCATGTCGCTGTTGCCGGAGATGATCAGCTCGTGCGTCTGGGGATCGCGCCGGAACGTCAGCGTCGGATCCTCCTCGTTGAGGCGGTTGAGAACCGAGGAGATCTTCTCCTCGTCGCCGCGTGATTTGGGCTCGAGGGCGAACGAGATCGACGGTTCCGGGAATGTGACTTTCGGATAGATGATCGGCGAGGACTTGTCGGCGAGGGTATCGCCCGTGGCGGTTTCCTTCAGCTTGGCGACCGCGCAGATGTCGCCGGCGCGCGCCTCGGTCATGGTCTCCGAGTCCTTCCCCTGCAGCGCGACGATCGAGCCGAACCGCTCCGCCGCGTCCCTGCTGACGTTGTGGATGGAGGAATCGGACGCGATGACGCCGGAATAGACCCTGAACAGCGAGATCTTCCCCGAATAAGGATCGGCGATCGTCTTGAACACGAAGGCCGAATAGGGCTCATCCGCCGTGCCGTTGCGCTGAATCTCCGACTGGTCGGCCGGGTTCGCGCCCTTGAAGGGCCCGCGCTCGCCCGGATTGGGGAGATACGCGACGACGGCATCCAGGATCGGGTGGATCCCGATGTTGTGCAGAGCGGAGGCGCAGAGCACCGGATAGATCGTCCGCTCCCTGACTCCGCGCTTCAGGCCCGCGAGCAGGTCCTCCTGGGGGAGCTCTCCGCTCTCGAAGAACTTCTCCATGAGCGTATCGTCCACCTCGGCGACCATCTCGATGAGCTTCTCGCGGGAAGTCTTGATGCGCTCCGTCAGATCGGCGCCGGGATCTCCCGATTCGTGGTTGCCGCTCTCGTCCATCGCATAGTTGATCGCGCGCCCTGAGATCAAATCGACGACGCCGGAGAAGGACTTCTCGGAGCCGATCGGGATCTGGAGGGGCATCGCCTTCCGGCCGAACGAGGCGTTGATCGACTCCATGGCTCTGGCGAGCGAGGCGTTGTCGCGATCCAGCTTGTTGACGACGATCAGGCGGGGCAGATCGAACTCGTCGGCGAAGCGCCAGGACTCCTCCGTCTGCACCTCGACGCCCGAGACCCCGTCCACGACGACGATCGCCGCGTCCAGAACGCGAAGCGCGGACTTGGCATCGGCGATGAAGGCCCCGTATCCGGGCGTGTCGATGATGTTGATCTTGGTCTTCCTGTCCCACTCCAGATGGCAGAGGGACGAGCGGATCGACACCTGCCGGGCGATCTCCTCCTCGTCGAAGTCGGTGACGGCCGTACCCTGATCGACCCGGCCCAGGCGGTTCACGGTGCCGGAGCAGAAGAGGAACGCGGAGACGAGGGTGGTCTTGCCGGATGATCCGTGGCCGATGACGCCGAGGTTCCGGATGTCCGCGATGTCGTACGCCTTCATGAATGGATCCCCTTTCGGCGGCGGGTCGGGCTCCCCTGAAAGACTCGCGGGTCAAGGGATCCGGCCGATCTCGCGAATCTGATGATGTGCGCCTGGTGCCGGTCGCCGACTATAGCACAGGAATTTCGGAGGGGACAACAATGCGCCCGCCGGTCCGGAGAGCGATGGGAAGCGGCCGCGTCACTTGCCCGAGCGTATGTCCTCGAGGACGCGGTCCAGCATGCCCCGGACGAGAGGGCAGCGCGGGTCGTTCACGAAGCATCGGGCCAGAGTGTCATTTTTGCAGCCGCAGGTGCACAGCTCGCTGTTGATGCGGTGGAGAAACTTTTCCCGCTGCCGCTCCGTGAGGTCGCCGAACTCGTATCCCGGAAGCTCGGTGTAGTAGTTGGCCACCGCCACGATCGGCGCGGTGTTGGCCGGATCGGGGACGCCCACGACGGCGCCGGCGGCCTGGGACGGCTCGAAGAGCGTTTCGGCATCGACGCCCGCCGGATCATCCTCGCGGTCGGCATCGGCCGGCCGGGCCGGATCGGCCTGGGCGTCCGCCGTGGCGCGGCGCTCCTGGGCCGCCTCCGACGCTCCGGACGACGATGCGGCGCCGGGTGCCGGGGGGGTGCCGGAGCCGCCGCAGCCGGCGACCACGAGAAGCGCGATCGCGAGGCTCAGCGGGACCACGATTGAGAGGCGAACGATCTGCACGATTCGGAATGTCTCCCCGGTCCTGACGATGACGTGAACGAATCGAGTCTAGTGCCCGATCCGGGCGAAGTCAAGCGGAGGCGGGCGGCGCCGGCGGCCGCCGGCCGTCGGCGGCGCGCGGAAACCGCACATATAATGGTCCTCGATCACGCCGGGCGGCGGCTGCGGATCCGACCGGGCCGGCGGGAGAGGGGATGCGCGTGCGGGACAGTCAGGTCGTCGCCGGGAAAAACGGTCGCCGGAGGCGGCCGCGTCCGGGCGTTCCGGCTCAGAGGGCGATCCTCGATCTTCTCCACGGCCGGGTGCCGGAAGAGGGCGTCGCCGCATCCGACATCGAAGCGGCCCTGAAACGTTACGAGTGCGGCGGCTGGCTGCGGCATGCGTGGGCGACGGCCGGGAAACTCCAGCGCCTCCAGCCGGAGTGGCGCGCCGCGCTCGAGCGGCTTCACGACAGGACGAAGATCGACAATCTGGCGGCTCTGGCCGAGTTCCGGCTCGTCGGCAGGCTCCTCCACGAGAACGGGATTCCCGTCATGCTTCTGAAGGGCGCGGACTATTTGATCGATCTGTACGACGATCCCGCCGAACGCGTTCTGACCGATGTCGATCTGCTCGTCCGGCCCGAGGACGCCGATCGCGCGGCGCGACTGCTGCGCGAGCACGGCTACGAACCGGAGGTGGGCGCCGACTACCCGGAGAATCGTCGTTTCGAGATGCGGCGGCCTGGGGCGGGTCGTTGCCGGTTCGAGATCCACTGGCGGCTGGGTCTGCCGCGCCGGTCGCGCATCGGACAGCGCGCCATCTGGGCACGATCCCGGTCCTGCGAGCTCGAGCAGGTGCCGTGCCGGAGGCTGGACGTCGATGACGCCATCCTGTTTCACGCCTACCACCAGGCCGATCACCACTTCGGGCCGACGCTGAAGTGGGTTCTCGACTTGAGGTTGATGTTCCACCGCCGGCGACCGGATCCCGCTCGCTTGGCCTCCCGGAGCGGCCAGTTCCGCGTGCGCACGGCGTTCTATCTCGCGCTGCGGCATCTGGAGTCGATCTTCCCCGGAACGACCCCGGAGGCGCTCCTGAGGGATCTCCTCCCCGGCCGCACGCGCCTGGCCCTCCTGCAGCGCCGGCTGCTCGATGAGCCGGTGGAGTTCATGAACGAGGATCCGGAAGGGCCCTCGCGCTATCCGACGCGCCTGCTGCTCACGGACGGCATCCTGGACGCTCTCGCCCTGGCGCTCCGGGTGCTCGCGCGCCCGATCGTCCGCCCGGTGCGGCGGGCGCTGGGCGAGCCGGGTCCCGCCTGGGGCGACGGATCGCGGATCGAGCGCGGCGGCGCCTCGCGATGAGCCGCGCGATCGGCGGGCCCTGATCTAAAATGAATGGACGATGGCGCGGCCGCGCCGGCCGCGCGTGAGGGCGCTCGGGAGCATTCGTGTCGAATGAAGGGAGAGAGGTGCGGCCGCTCAGGTGGACGATCCCCGGCCGGCCCATGGGCGCGCACATGTCGATCGCGGGCGGGCACGAGCGCGCGATCCAGCGCGGGGCGGCGATCGGCTGCACGGCGATCCAGGTTTTCACGAAGAGCAGTAATCAGTGGGCGGCCAAGCCGCTCACGGAGGAGGGCGCGCGCCGTTTCCGCGAGGAGATCGCGCGTACCGGCATGGGGCCGGTCGTGGCGCACGATTCCTATCTCATCAATCTCTGCTCTCCCGACGATGCCCTCTGGCGCCGATCGATCGACGCGTGCGTCGTCGAGCTCGACCGCTGCGCGCGGCTGGGGATCCGCTGGCTCGTCGCGCACCCCGGGGGTCACATGGGGCGCGGCGAGGAGTACGGCATCGGCCGCATGGCCGACGCCATCGACGCGATCCACGAGAGATGCCCGGCGGAATCGTCGAGCCTGGCGCTGGAGACGACGGCCGGCCAGGGAACCGTGATCGGATACCGGTTCGAGCAGCTGTCCCGCATCATCCGGAAGACGGCGGCTCCCGGGCGGATCGGCGTGTGTCTCGACACGTGCCACGTCTTCGCAGCGGGATACGACATCCGGGACGGCGCGGGGTACGAGGAGACGGTGCGCACCTTCGACGGTGAGATCGGGTTGTCGCGCCTCGTGGCCGTTCACGTCAACGACTCGAAGAAGGATCTCGGCTGCCGCGTCGACCGTCATGAGCACATCGGGCGCGGCCACCTCGGGCTGGAGGCGTTCGGCCATCTCATGAACGATCCACGGCTGCTCGAGATTCCCCTGATCCTGGAAACGCCCAAAGGAGAGGACTGCCGGGAGGATGTCGAGAATCTCACGGTCCTGCTGGGCCTCGTCGGGCCGCGGGGACACGCCCGCCCGGGCCGGGCGGCGGATCGGACCGGCCGGAGGACGGAGGCGGGGCGCCGCCGGGGGAAGCGGGCATGAGGGTCTCAGGGAAGACGGGCGATGCGGCGGCGACGGTCCTCCGCGTGAACGAGATCTTCCACAGCATCCAGGGGGAGAGCAGCCGGGCGGGCCGGCCCTGCGTGTTCGTCCGGCTGACCGCGTGCAACCTCCGCTGCGTCTGGTGCGACACGGCCTACGCGTTCGAGGAGGGGCGGACGACGAGCGTCGCCGAGATCGTCTCCCGGGTGACAAGGTGGAGCACGCCGTTCGTCCTCGTGACGGGCGGCGAGCCGCTGCTGCAGGACGGCGTGCACGATCTGATCGAGGCGCTGCTCGGCCGTGGCCGCGAGGTCGCGGTGGAGACGGGAGGCAGCCTGGACATCTCCGGGCTCGATCCCCGGGTGGCGATCGTGATGGACCTGAAGTGTCCGGGAAGCGGCATGGACGGGCACAACCGCTGGGAGAATCTGCGGTGGTTGAAGTCGTCGGACGAGATCAAGTTCGTCCTGGCCGATCGGGCCGACTACGAATGGGCCGCCGGGGTCATCCGGGAACGCCGCCTGACGACGATCTGCCACGTCCTGCTCTCTCCCGCGCACGGGCTCCTGGACCCGCGGGCTCTCGCCGGCTGGATCCTCGAGGACGGTCTGGACGTCCGGCTGCAGGTTCAGATCCACAAATACATCTGGCCCGCCGACATGCGGGGCGTGTGAGCGGGCGATGGGCTCGTCGACCGGCCCGTCGCGACCTCTCGCCGTCGCGCTCGTCAGCGGGGGGATGGACTCGTGCGTCTGCGCCGCCATCGCCCATGAGACGAACGAGCTCGCGCTGCTCCACGTCTCCTACGGGCAGAGGACGGAACGGCGGGAGCTGCGGGCGTTCCGGGAGATCGCGCGCCATTTCGGCGCCGGGCGCATCCTGGAGGCGCGCCTCGATCCGCTCGGGGCAATGGGCGGCTCCGCGCTGACGGATCGGACGCGGGACGCCGTGCGCGCCCGCCGCGACGACTCGGAGATCCCGGACACCTACGTGCCGTTCCGGAACACCCACCTGCTGGCGATCGCGGTGTCCTGGGCCGAGGTGATCGGCGCCGGCCGCGTCTACATCGGCGCCGTGGAGGAGGACAGCAGCGGTTATCCCGACTGCCGCGAGGAGTACTACCGGGCATTCAACCGGCTGGTCGAGGTGGGAACGCGGCCGCAGACCCGGATCACGATCGTCACTCCGCTCATCCACCTGCGCAAGGCCGATATCGTGCGCCAGGGAGCGCTCCTGGGGGCGCCCTTCCACCTCACGTGGTCCTGCTACACGGAGGACGAGGTCGCCTGCGGGCGGTGCGAATCCTGCCGCCTGAGGCTGAAAGGATTTCGCGAGGCGGGTCTGGTCGATCCGCTCCCGTACCGGCCATGAGGGTGGAGGAGTTCGACTACCATCTTCCGCCGGAGCGCATCGCTCAGGCGCCGGTCCCGCGCCGGGACGAATCCCGTCTCATGATCGTGGATCGCGCGCGCGGGACGACGGCCGAGTGCGGGTTCGCGGGGATCCGGGAGCATCTGCGAAGGGGCGATCTTCTCGTCGTCAACGACACGAAGGTCCTGCCCGCGCGACTGCGCGCGCGCAAGGCCACCGGGGGGAGCGTGGAGATCCTGCTCGTGCGGCCCGCCGGGGGCGACCCGGCCCGCGCCTCGTGGTCGTGCATGATCTCATCGGGGCGGGGGCTGAGGCCGGGCTCGCGCCTGACGATCGCCGCTGACTTCGAGGCGGAGGTGGAGGAATGGGAGGAGGGTGGGAGGCTGCGGGTGAGGCTCCACGCCCCGGATGGCGACGTCGCCGGCGCCATCCACCGACACGGGGTTCCCCCGGTGCCGCCCTACATCCGGCGCGGGCCGGGCGACCCGCGGGAGGGAATGGATCGCGAGCGCTATCAGACGGTCTACGCCCGCGATGAGGGGGCGATCGCGGCCCCCACGGCCGGGCTTCACTTCACGCGGGAACTTCTCCAGGCGCTCGATCGATCCGGGGTCGGAACGTCTCGGATCACGCTGCACGTGGGGCCGGGAACCTTCCGGCCGGTCCGGACGGCCCGGGTGGAGGAACACGTCGTCGAAGCCGAGTGGGCGCGACTGCCGGAGGAGACGGCCGCGGCCGTCGATGCATGCCGGGCCCGCGGGGGCCGGGTCGTCGCGGTGGGCACCACGACGACGCGCGTTCTCGAGTGGCGGGCGGAGGAGGGACGACGGGTGCGGCCTGGGGAAGGGATGTGCGATCTGACGATCCTGCCCGGGCACCGGTTCCGCGTCGTGGACGCCCTGCTCACCAATTTCCACCTGCCCCGATCGTCGCTCCTGATGCTGGTGTCGGCGTTCGCCGGAAGGGAGCGCGTCCTGCGCGCGTACGCGCGCGCCGTCGAACGCGGGTTCCGGTTCTACTCTTACGGCGACGCGATGCTCCTCACATGAGCGCGCCCTTCTCGTTCACCATCGGAAGCCGCGATCGGGACACGGCCGCTCGCCGCGGCCTCCTCGTCACGCGACACGGCCGCGTGGAGACCCCCGCGTTCATGCCCGTCGGCACCGCCGGGAGCGTGAAGGGGATGACGCCCGAAGACCTGGACGGATTGGGGTTCGACCTGGTTCTCGCAAACGCATATCACCTCGCCGTGCGGCCCGGTGAGGACGTGATCCGACGGCTCGGGGGGCTGCACCGGTTCATGCACTGGGAGGGAGCGATCCTCACCGACAGCGGCGGATACCAGGTCCTCAGCCTGGCGGCACGACGATCGATCACCGACGAGGGGGTGCTGTTCCGATCCCACGTGGACGGCACGCCGCTCGAGATGACGCCGGAGCGCAGCATGGCGATCCAGGAAGCCCTCGGGAGCGACATCGCCATGGCCTTCGACGACTGTCCGGCGCTCCCGTCGTCTCCCGAGCGCGTGCGCGAGGCGGTCCGGCGGACGACGCTCTGGGCGCGGCGCAGCCGCGGCTCGTTCCCCCGAGACGGCGGCGCTCTGTTCGGCATCGTTCAGGGGGGCGGAGATCGCGGCCTTCGGGAGCAAAGCGCCGCGGAGATCCGCTCAATCGGATTCGACGGCTACGCGATCGGAGGCGTGTCTGTCGGCGAATCCGCGGAGGACAGTCTGGCGACGGCGTCGATGACGGCGCCTCTGCTTCCGGACGACCGGCCGCGCTACCTGATGGGCATGGGAACGCCGGCGGACGTCGTGGAGATGGTCGCTCTCGGGATCGATCTGTTCGACTGCGTTCTCCCGACTCGGAACGCCCGCAACGGAACGCTGTACACCTCGACGGGCCGTCTCCAGATCAAGCGCAGCGAGTTCAGGGAGGATCCCGGGCCCCTCGATCCCGAATGCGACTGCCCGACGTGCCGTCACTATTCGCGGGCCTACCTCCGGCATCTGTTCATGGCGGGAGAGATCCTGGCGCTGCGTCTCAACACGCTGCACAACCTCCATCATTACGCCTCCCTCATGCGCGCCGCGCGCGCGGCGATCGAGGAAGGTCGGTATGCGGATCTGCTGCGGACGCATCGGGCGCGCAGGAACCCGGAGGCACCGCGGGAGTTGGATGGGGAGACACCCCGGTGATATCATGCGCCGGAATGTGGTTTCGGTCATTCTCCGGATGGGCCAATCGCCGCCGGTCGGCGCCGATCCTCGGCGCCGCGCTTCTTCTCGTCGTGGCCTCGTGCGGGCGCGAGTCCGCGCGCCAGGCCGTGCCGCGCTCGGTGTCGTTGTACGACGAGGGGCGCTATGACGAGGCGCTCCCGCTCCTGCGCCGCGATCAGGAAATCAGTCCGGAGGACGGTGGCTTGCTATTCCGCATCGGCTTCGCCCGCTACGTCTCCGATCGCGACCGGGATGCGTTGATGCAGACGTGGGGCGAGGCGGAGCGTCTGATCGAGACGGAGATCGCCTCCGGCGATGGCGTGAAGCTGGAGCATCTCTACTACCTGTCCAAGATCAACCTGGATCAATACGACTATGACGCCATGCGCCGATACGCGCGCAGGGCCGTGGAGAGGTACGAGGAGGGCGGCGATCCGGGGACCCTCGAGGGCGCCGACTGGTTCCGTCTCGGTCGCCTGCATGAATACCTCAACGAGGCGTCCAAAGCCGAGGCGGCCTACCGTCGCGCCCATTCGATGTTCCAGCAGGAGAACTCGAGACGCGACGCGTATCGGGCGCTGACCGCGGCCTGGATCGCCGATCTCGACTTCAGGAACGGCCACTACGAGCGGGCCGCGACCGGGTACGATGAGTCGCACCCGATCGCGGCGTCACTGGGAGTCGTGCACCCGTTCCGCCACGGCCTCGCGCTGTTCGGCGCCGGACGGATCGATGATGCGATCAAAAAATTCGAAGAGGCGCAGGGATCCCGCGCAGAAACGGAGGGGGATGCGGCGTCCGATTCGATCGCCAGGGAGGCGCAGTACGCTGAGCAGCTCGCCCGCAAGGCCGGCGAGGCCGGATCGCTGGCCGAGGAGGACCTCGACGGCGCGTCGATCACTTCGATGCTCGATGATCTGCTCGATCAGCGGATCCGGGACGCCGCCGCCGGATACCGGCGGGTGCGCGAGAAGTACGCCTACCGGCCGGGCGACCCGCTGCCGTCGGAAATGAGGGAGCATCAGAAACGTTTCGCGGCGTTGCTGCGGGAGCGTCTCATACGCGACGCGCGGCTCAGCGAGTTCTGCGCCGCGGAGTCGATGGACGACCTGGTGTTGCGATGACGAGGGGGACGGTCTTCGTGCTTCCGGCCGGCGCGATCCTGGCGGTCGTCCTTTGCATCGCCGGCTGCGGATCGGGGCCGGATCCCGGGCCGGCCGAATCGAAGGGGGGCGGCCGCGAGGCCCGGGAATCGGGCGCCGAGGATTGGCGCCGCAGATTCGCCGAACGGGTCGCGGAGGTCCGTTCGGACCTCGACGAGGCCCGCCGGTCGGTGGAGGCGCTGGTGAAGGACGGCCCGGAACCCTCGCGGGAGGCGGCGCGCCGCGCCCGGGAGCGCGCCGAACGGGCGCTCTCGGAAGGGACCGAGCTCGTGCGGCAGGCCGTGCGCGACAGGGACGCGCGGGTCCTTGACTGGGCCCGTCACGTCCAGGAGAGTATGACGCGGCTGGAGCGATCGCTCGACGATCTCACGACGCGTTCCGGATCCGAGCATGCGGGATCGTGACGGGGCGGTCGCTCTCCTCGGCGACGCCCATCTGGGCGGGGACGATCCGGAGGTCGGCGCCTTCGTCGCCTTCGTCGAGGCCCTCCCCGACGACATCCGGACGATCGTCATCCTCGGCGACCTGTTCACCGCGTGGGTGGGACGGCCCGAGCTGATCCGGCCCCACCACGCGAACGTCGTCGACGCCCTGAGGCGCAGGAGAGCGCGCGGCTGCCGCATCCTGTACGTGGAGGGAAACCACGACTTCTTTCTGTCCCCCCTCTACGCGGGCGATCCCTTCGATCTGCTGTCCCCGTGGCCGCTCGACCTCGACCTGGCGGGCCGGTCGGTGCACCTCGCGCACGGGGACATGGTGAACACCCGGGATCGTCAGTATCGCGCCTGGCGCGCGCTGTCCAAAAACCGCCTGTTCTTCGATTGCTTCAACCTGATCCCGCCCGGACCGAGGATGCGCATCATCGACCGGCTCGAGACGTCGATGGAGAGCACCAACGCCTCTTTCCGCCGGGGCTTCCCCCTCGACGAGTGCGAGTCGTACGCGCGGCCGCGCATCCGGGGCGGCCGGGACCTTCTCGTCTTCGGCCACTTTCACGAGGAGCGGCGCATCGAGTACCGCGAGGGCGACCGGACGGGGGCCGTCTACGTCCTGCCGGCCTGGCGGGAGGGCCACCGCTATCTGAGGCTCGATCCCGGGGTGGAGCCCGGATTCGTCTCCTCCTGAACCGTCCGCTCGAACAGATCCATGAGCCTCCGGGTCAGGGTGCCCGGCCGTCCATCGTGAACCGGCCAGCCGTCGCAGCGCCGCACGGG
This sequence comes from Candidatus Polarisedimenticolia bacterium, assembly GCA_041580375.1. GTDB lineage: Bacteria > Acidobacteriota > Polarisedimenticolia > Gp22-AA2 > Gp22-AA2 > JAPUIN01. Next base: position 3,699 of record JBFGDZ010000082.1, on the reverse strand, counting down.
GAGGATCCCCTTGAGCGTGCTGGTGATGAAGGCCTCGTCCGCGCGGCGGAGAGCGTCGGCCGTCAGGGATCGCTCCTCCACGGACATACCGTCGGCCCGGGCCAGGTCGAGGACCAGGGCGCGGGTGATGCCGCGGATGATCCCGCTCTCCGGATCGGGAGTCATGAGCCGGCCATCGCCGACGAGGAAGAGGTTGCTCGAGGCGCCCTCGCTCAGATGCCCGGCGGCGTTGAGCAGGATCGGCTCGAAGGCGCCCAGCCGCCGGGCCTCCATCCAGGCGGTGAGGTTGTTGAGAAGGTTGCTCGACTTGATGGCGGGGTCGAGCGCCAGCCGATCGTTGCGCTGGACGTCGACGACGGCGATGTCCACGCCCTCCCGGACCCAGGCCGCGGGGATCTCGGGACAGGGACGCGCGTAGATGACGACCGTCGGGGGTCCCGCGGGGGCCGGGTCGTATCCGATCGGCCCGACGCCGCGGGAGAGGACGACGCGAACGGCCGATTCACCGTCTCCGAACTCGCGCAGGGTGCGGATCACCTCATCCCCGGCGTCCACGGGGGCGTCGCGATGGGGGATGCCCAGAGCCTCGGCCGAGCGGTGCAGGCGATCGAGGTGCTGCTGGAGGCGGAACGGCCGGCCGTTGTACGTCCGGATCGTCTCGTAGACCGAATCGCCGAACAGGAATCCCCGGTCGAGGGCGGGAATGACGGCCGCCTCGGGCGGAGTGATGACTCCGTTCACGTTGATCCGCTCGGACACGGGGGATATCATAGCCACTTCCGTCGGGGAGTCGATGAACATCCTGGGGATCGGAGTGGATCTCTGCGACGCCGATCGAATTCGCCGCGCGCTGGCGCGGCGCGGATTTCGCCGGCGCGTCTTCCGGGACTCGGAGGCGCGCTACTGCTCAAGGAGGGCCCGGCCGGAGCTGCATTACGCGGCTCGGTTCGCCGCGAAGGAGGCGTTCTTCAAGGCGCTGGGCAGCGGCTGGGGCGGGGGAGTCGGCTGGCGCGACGTGTCGGTCGCGAACGCCCGATCGGGCGGCCCGAGCCTGCGCCTGCAAGGCGCGGCCGCCCGGTTGTCGCGGACGCTCGGCGTCGCGCGCTCACACCTGTCCCTGTCCCACGCGGGGGATCTCGCGGTCGCCGTGGTCGTTCTCGAGGGGGCGGGGCCCGGCGTGCGGCCGGGCGGGAGATCACGCCGATGAACGGTGAGTCCCGGGTGCGTTCGGCGCGGGTGGTGCAGGGTCGCCAGCTGATCGCCGTGATCGCGCTGACCGGCACGATCCTGCTCGTGGAGGCGATCGGAGGCCTGCTCTCCGGCAGCCTGGCCCTGCTCTCCGACGCGGGCCACATGCTGACCGACCTTCTCGCGCTCGTCCTCGCCCTCATGGCGGTGCGCTTCTCGTCCCTGCCGGCCACGCCGGAGAAGACCTACGGCTATCACCGGCTGGAGATCCTGACCGCGCTCCTCAACGGGACGCTGCTGCTTCTGATCTCGGCGGTGCTGATGGTCAAGGCGGTGCAGCGGTTCGTCTCCCCCGTTCCGATCCGGGGAGGTCTCATGATGACGGTGGCGCTCGTCGGGCTCATCGCCAATCTGGCGGGCCTCCTGATCCTCTCCCGCGGGCACCGGAGCCTGAACGTGAGGGGCGCGCGGATGCACCTGATGGGCGATGCGCTGTCCTCCTGCGGGGTGCTGATCACCGGTCTGGTCATCTGGACGACCGGCTGGTTTCAGATCGACCCGATCGTGGCCGGCCTGATCGCGCTCGTGATCGTGGCGGGCGCCCTGCGGCTCATTCGGGAGGCCGTGGACGTGCTGCTCGAGGCGGCGCCGGCGGGGATCGGCCTGGACGCCGTGAGCCGTGCCATCGCCGCAATCCCGGGCGTGCTCGAGGTGCACGATCTGCACATCTGGAGCATCACGACGGGATTGCACGCCCTCAGCGGGCACGTGCGCGTGGAGTCGGCCATGCACGACCGGGCCGACGAGATGCTGAACCGCATCAAGGGGACGATCCGGGATCGCTTCGGCATCGTCCACACGACGGTCCAGATCGAATCGCCCGGCTACCAGGAGCTGGGGGACGTCCATTGAGCGGGGCGGGTGGGCCGCCGGTCAGGGGTGATCGCGGCCGGGACCGAACATGCAATCGAACCCGCGGCCGCAGGGGCGGGCGTTGCTCAGGCCGAAGCCGTTGCCCGCGTTGAGCCCCAGTCCTCCGAAATACCCCGGCGACGAGATGTCGTGTCCGTACCCCAGAAAGTGGTGGTGCTCGGGATAGCGGATGGGGCCCCGGATGCCGCCGATGCCCGGGATCGCCACGACGGGAGCCACCAGCACCGGAGGCGAGGCAGCGGGGGGCGAAGCGGGAGTCGCGTCGATGTTGATGATGATCGTCGTTCCATCGCCGCGCGGATCCATCTCGACGTCACCCGCCTCGACGGCGTGGCGCGAGCCGTCGTCGCGCCGCACGATGACCTGAACGGTGGGCGCCGTGCCGGGAGTCGCCCCCCGTTCCTCCGGCGCCGGATCCTCGGTCTCCGCGCGCGTGCCGGAGATCGCGCTCCGACGATCCGGCGCGAGGTCGCGGGGCGCGGGGGGCGGTCCCTCGCCTCCCATTCGGCGGCCGCCCTCGTCGAGATTGGTCAGGACGAGTGCGCGCCGCCCGTCGGACCTGCGGATGCGGTAGATCCGCAACTCGTCGGTCTGCAGGATGACGTCCGTCCTCGTGCCGGGATCGGGCTCCGGGTGGGATGCGGCCGTCGCGGCCGGTGAAACGGTCGTCAACGCCCCGCACACGGCGAGGACGAGTGCGATCCGTCGACCCGGACCGTGAATCCTCGCGATCATGTGAGCATTCTAGCACCCTTCGGGCCCTCGCACAGGTGTGTTATTCTGCGGGTCCATTCCCACGCACCAGGCTCCCGACGAGACGACCCCCGGTCGCGACCTGAGGACTGAGGAGAGGCCCGAGGACGCATGCGGCACGGCGGAGGCAGGCAGATACGGCGCCAGGAGGCGAGGGGCCGGCTCGTTCTGGAGGACGGTTCCGAGTTCCCGGGCGTTTCCTTCGGCGCCGCCGCCGGTTGCGCGGGCGAGACCGTGTTCACGACCGGCATGGTCGGCTATCCGGAGGCGCTGACGGATCCCTCGTACCGCGGACAGATCCTGACCTTCACCTACCCCTCCATCGGCAACTACGGCGTGCCGGGCCGCGTCGGGGGCCCGCCGGACGGCGAGGGTGCCGGGCTGCCGCCGCGTCCCATGGAGTCGGCGCGGATCCAGGCGGCCGGCCTGATCTGCGCTTCGTACTCGGAAGAATTCTCGCACCACACCGCCGGCATGGCCCTGGGCGCATGGCTCAGGGATCAGGGCGTTCCGGCGCTCACCGGCGTGGACACCCGGGCGCTGACGAAGCGCATCCGGACCCACGGCGCGCTGCTCGGACGGATCGAGATCGAGGGCCGGCCCGCGCCGGATTTCGACGATCCCAACCGCCGCAATCTGGTCGCCGAGGTGTCGACGCGCGAGGTCGCGCGCTACGGCCGCCGGGGCACGCCCGTGGCCCTCGTCGACTGCGGCCGGAAGAACAACCAGGTGCGGATGCTGCTGGCCCGCGGCGCGCGGGTCGTCGTCGTCCCCTGGGATTGCGATCCCGCCACGATCGCGGAGGAGTGCGCGGGCGTGATCGTC
>JBFGDZ010000081.1:0-15252 GCA_041580375.1 Candidatus Polarisedimenticolia bacterium | reverse complement strand
GTCGCGCGCTGGCTGGCGAGCGGCCGCCTGAAGGAGACCGGGGTGAAGCCGCCCGAGCAGTCGGTCGACCCGGCAGCATTTTTCAAGGACCTGGAGGCGCGGGGGGCGAAGACGACCCTCGGCGTGGAGGAGGCCTACCCCGGCTGATCGTGTGCCGCCGCGGGCCGCTCGGCCGGTCCTTCGAGCGACTCGAGAAAGGATCGCACTCCGCCCCACAGCGCGTCGAGGTGGAGCGCCATCAGATCGTTGTGGCCTCCCCCCTCGATGGCGAGAAAGGCCCGGCGTCCCGGGATCCGGTCGTGCAGGTCGCGCCCGAGGGAGAACGGTACGACCTCGTCGTTCGTGCCGTGCACGACGAGCGTCGGCGCCGTGACGCGGTGGGCGAGCGAGGCCTGATCGAACCGATACGTCCCCAGGAATGACAGGGCGTACAGGGGCCAGTAGCCCCCCTCGCGCAGCAACGCGCGCGCCGAGGTGAAGGTCGACTCCAGCACGAGGCCGGCGGGAGGCGCCTGGCCGTCCTCGGGGGCGGCCGCGAGGCGGAAGGCGACGCAGCTGCCGATCGAGCGCCCCCACGCGACGATGCGCGCCGGATCGATCCCGTCGCGCGCCCTCAGATAGCGCAGGGCCGCCGCGCCGTCCCGGTAAATCCCCCTCTCCGAGGGACTCCCCTCGCTCCGGCCGTAGCCGCGGTAGTCGACGAGCAGGAGGGCGTGCCCCGCCTCGCGCGCGAGCCGGCCCAGCGCGGCGTACGGCGCGATGTTCTCCGCGTTGCCGTGGAAAAAGAGGATGGCCGGCGAGCCCTGGCCGGCGGCCGGCGCCTTCGACTCTGCGGGGATGAGCCAGCCGTGGATCCGGACGTCGGGCCCGGACTCGATGAAGACGTCCTCGTAAGGGAGATCGAACCGCGCGGGCGTGATCGGAAGCCCGGCGACCGGCATGAAGGTGAGCCGCGGCTCGGCGACGAGCGCCAGGACCTTGAGCCCCAGCGCGCCGGCGACGATCAGGCCGGCGACCGACAGGATCCCCCGCAGCCCCTGCGCGAGGCCCGCCTCGAAGTTCAACCCGCCGCCCCGCGCGCGCGTCCCCGCCGGCGCATCGTCCCTACCGCTTCACGATCTCGGCCAGGAGCGTCCGCTCGTCGTCCAGCGTGACGTCCTTCGGCATCTCGGGGACCAGGATCTTGATCTCCTGGGACGCCTCCACGACGGGGCGGTACTGCGGGATCGACGTCTTCTTGAAGTGCAGGTGGATCGGCATCAGCACGCGCTTGAGCCGGTCCTTGTCGTCCTGGCTGACCTGCACGGTGACCAGGTACTTCCCCTCCGGCGTGCGATCCGCCCTCCAGGAGTAGCGGAAGGTCGGAATGCCGACGTCCCAGAACCACTGATCGAAGAAGTAGGTGTAGTCCGATCCGGTGACGCGGTTGAGCTCGGAGAGGAGCATCTCGGTGGAGATGTCCTGGTGTCCGTAGCGCTGCATGATGCTCCGCATCGCCTTGACGTACATCTCGTCGCCGAGCTGCACCCTGAGCATGTGCACGACGTAAGGCCCCTTGTTGTACAGGAGGTAGTTGCGGTGCCGGCCGCCGCCGATCATCCGGAGCGTGTTCGCCGCGGCGATCGGGGCCTCCGCGTCGCTCATTTTGGCGCGCTCGCGCCATTCGCTCAGCTGTTGCTGGAAGCGCGCCGCGCCCTGGAACTCCTTGACGAAGATCCCGGCGGCGTATTCGGCGAACGACTCGCTCAGCCACTCGTCATCCCCGGACGCCCAGCCGATCTGATGGGCCCACCACTGATGGGCGAACTCGTGCGCCAGGAATCCGTGGAAGAAGTCGCTCTCCAGTTGTGCCTGGGACATGAACGCCTCCCCGGTCAACTGGACGAACCCCTGGGGCGCCTGCCCGAAGCCGAGGAAGGGGGCCATCTGCGCGATGTGCAGCTGCTCGTAGGGGTACGGCCCGTAGATGTTCTCGAACAGCTTGAGGATCTCCTTCCCCTCCTCGAAGATGGCGTCCACCTTTCTCCGCGGGGCGGTGAGGGTGACGGGATACGGTTGCGTCAGCCCATACCTGTTCAGGAAGTCGGTATCCGTGATGGTGTAAGTCATGGTGGGGAACGAGTGGATCGTCATCGGCACGTTGGAGGCGGTCTCGGGCCCCTCGTACACCGTCTCCGCGTGCTGGAAGCGGCCGAAGATGATCCAGGGGAAATGGGCGGGGATGTCGCACTTCATCTCCAGGCCGTTCTGCCTGGTCTCCTCGTCCTCGAACCGCCTGACGACCGTGCCCGAGCCGCTGATGAGAAAGGGCCGGGGGACGCGGACCGTCCACCGGAAGGTCGAGCGACCCCCCAGGAACCCGATCTGTGGATACCAGTCGGTCTGCATCAGGCCGTACGACTCGGCCGTGAGCTGATAGATGACCTCCGACTCGCCCCGGAACTTCAGGACGGCCGTCGTTCCTTGACGCAGCGGCTCGTTGAGAAGCACGAGCAGCCTGTCCTTCCGGTGCATGTGGGGGAGCGGCCGCCCCGCCCCGTCGGTCACCGCGTCGATCCGGACGGCGCGGGCCGTGGATGTCCAGTCGGCGGTGAAATCGGCATTGTTGACGAGGTCGAATGCGATCGCGGCCAGATTGTCGAGCAGGGGCTCGATGGTGACCGTTCGCTCCCACCGCACGGAGCGGGTGTCGGGCAGATCGAGCGTCATCTCGTGGTGCTTGATGCGGAAGGCCAGCATCCCGTCGCCGTCCGGGTGCTTGAGGTAGTGCCCGGCGGGACCGTAATCGGCCGAGAGGTGCCAGGTGATCCAGGGGTAGAAAACGCGGCGCCCCTTGGCGCCCAGGGATTCGCTGGCGTAGAGGCCGTGCTCGAGTTTGTTGACGGGGTCGAAATAGTACGCGATCCACCCGTGCTTGGCGGTGTTGAAGTCGGCCAGGAAGAAATCCCGTCCCCGCAGCGACGAGATGCGGTTCTCGATGAAGTGCATCTCGAGCTGCACGCCCCGCGCGCCGTTCAGCAAGGAGTTCCTTTCCGCGTACAGCCGCTCGGTCTTCCCGGACTGTGACGCGCCGTCGGGAGCGGGCCGGGACGACGCCAGGATCGTCTTCGCCGAGCCGTCGCTGAAGCGGAAGACGGCCTCGGAGAACGGCTCGTCGAGCGTTTCGGCGCCGCCGTACTTCGTCAGCATGTATCGTCCCGTCCGGTTCGGCGGTGTCATCCTGATGCGGCCCCGGCCGATGAAGGCGGCGCCGGTGATCGACTCGCCGACGGGACGCGCGAGGAACACGGTGCCGTCCTCGAGGAGGATCGACATGTTGTCCTTGCGCAGCGTCAGGTTGTTCACGGCGTACGCCTTCGAGGCGTCGAGCCCCGTCCGGTAGAAGGCATCGAAGATCTGCTCGAATTCGTCGAGGGTCGCCACGTCGGGGGTGACGCCGTCCGGCTGCGGGGCGGCTTGCAGGACGGATCCGGCATGCGGGGCGAGCGCGAGGGCGGCGATCAACGCCGCGGCGCGGCCCACGCGAAAAATAAAGACGCTCGAGATCGGCATGATCGCCTCCCGCTCGAATCGATCCGGTGCTCGGTTTGAGATGACGGCGCCCGGCTGGCCCGGCCGCGTGAGCGACATTCTATCATCGATGCCGGATCCGGTCCGTCCCCTCCGTCACCCCACCAGACGGAGGAGCGTGCGGTGGGGATCGGCGCCGCCCTCGAGGATCGCCGCGATCCCCTCCAGCACGGGCAGGCGGAGGGATCGGCGGGACGCCAGGTCGCGGGCGACCGCGAGGGCGCCCGCGCCCTCGACGACGCTGGGGATCGCCGCGAGCGCGCCGTCCCGATCGCGCTGAAGCGCCACCTCCTCGCCCATGCGGCGGTTTCTGCTGTGCTCCGACAGGCCGGTGCCGACGAGATCCCCCAGGCCGGCGAGGCCGTAGAAGGTGGCGCGGCGCCCTCCCAGCGCGACCCCCAGGCGGGTCATCTCCGGCAGCGCTCGCGTGAGGAGGGCCGCCTTCGTGTTGAGCCCGAGGCCGAGCCCGTCGCACAGACCCAGGATGATCGCGTAGACGTTCTTCAGGACGCCGCCGAGCTCGACGCCCGTCACGTCGCGGCTCACCTGCATGCGCAGGATCGGCGTCTGCATCTCGCGCCGCACGGCGCGCGCCAGGGCGGCGTCGTGGTGCGCCAGGACGACGGCGGTCGGAACGCCCCGGCTGAGCTCGTGGGCGATCGAGGGTCCCGACAGCGCGAGAACCCTCGCGCGCGCGCCCTCCGGCAGCTCGGAGGCGATCACCTGCGACATGCGCAGGCCGGAACCGGGCTCGAGCCCTTTGGAAGCGCTGACGAAAACGGGAGCGACGAACGGTCGATCCGCGGCCCGCGCCGACGGGTAGCCTCCCCCCGCGCGCAGGGCGTCGGCTGCGCGGCCCGCGACCTCGCGCACGACTTTCGACGGCAGCGCCATGACGACGACGAGGGCCCCGGCGAGTGCGGCGTCGAGATCGTCCGTCGCCTCGAGGGCGCGCGGCAAGGTCACGTCGGGCAGGTAGCGCGTGTTGGCCCGACGCTCGCGGATCTCGGCCACGACGTCCGATTCGATCGTCCACAGCACGACGTCGCGCGCCTTGCCGGCCCGGATGCCCGGCACGCCGCCCGCGAGCACGAGTCCGAGGGTCGTTCCCAGATTACCGGCGCCCAGCACCGCGAACTTCGCACCCGACACGCCCGCTCCGCCCGGCCCCGCCCGGTCGGCGCGTACTCTAGCACAGAGGGCGGTGCTATAATCCGCGGCCACGACGGCGTGCGGCCGCGCCGCAGCGCCGGGGGAGCGGCATGCGTTATGAAGCGGTCATCGGTCTCGAAGTCCACTGCCAGCTCCTGACTCGCTCGAAGCTGTTCTGCGGATGCTCGACGCGGTTCGGCGATCCCCCCGACACCAACATCTGTCCCGTCTGTCTCGGCATGCCGGGGGTCCTGCCGGTGCTGAACAGGCGCGCCGTCGATCTGGCGCTGCGCGCGGCGATCGCGCTGGACTGCGCCATCCGCCCGCGCTCGATCTTCGCGCGCAAGAACTACTTCTATCCGGATCTCCCCAAGGGGTACCAGATCTCGCAGTACGATCAGCCTCTCGCGGAGCGCGGTCATCTCGACATCGCCGTCGGCGGCGCGCGGCGGAGGGTCGGGATCACCCGCGTCCACATGGAGGAGGACGCCGGGAAGCTCCTGCACGAGGGATTTCCGGACTCGGGCCGCAGATCGTACGTCGATTACAACCGGGCGTGCGTACCGCTCATCGAGATCGTGAGCGAGCCGGACCTCCGCTCGCCCGAAGAGGCGCACGCGTACTACCGGGACCTGCGCGATCTCCTCGTCTACATCGGCGTCACGGACGGCAACATGGAGGAGGGATCGCTGCGCAGCGACGCCAACGTCTCGCTGCGACCCGAGGGACGGAAAACCCTGGGCACGAAGACCGAGCTGAAGAACCTCAACTCGTTCAAGTTCGTGCAGCAGGCGCTGGAGTACGAGATCGGGAGGCAGCGCGAGGCGCTCGAAGCGGGCGTGGAGGTCGTGCAGGAGACGCGGCTGTTCGACCCGAAGACGGGACGCACCGAGCCGATGCGCACCAAGGAAGAGGCGCACGACTACCGATATTTTCCGGAGCCCGACCTGCCGCCCCTCGACGTCGACGAAGCCTGGATCGCGGAGGTCCGATCGACCATTCCGGAGCTTCCCGCGGCGCGCCGGGCGCGCCTCGTGAAGGAGTACCGGTTGCCGGATCAGGACGCCGGGGTGCTCACCGCGAGCCGCGCCCTGGCCGACTACTTCGAGGACGCCGCCCGCGCCGGCGGCGATCCCGCGGGAGACGGCAAGCCGGCGGCCAACTGGATCCTCACCGAGGCGCTGCGCAAGCTGAACGAGGAGAAGGGCGCGGTCGAGGATCTGCCCGTGAGGCTCCCCCCCGGGCGCCTCGGCGCGCTGATCCGTCTGGTCCGGGAGGGGGCGATCTCCGGCAAGGCGGCGAAGGAGGTGTTCGAGGCGATCTACGGCACCGGCGCCGATCCGGACGCCGTCGTCCGCAGGCGCGGCCTCACGCAGATCAGCGACGAGGACTTCATCCAGCGGGCGATCGACGGGGTGATCGCCGACAATCCGGAGCAGGTCGCCGCGTACCGGGGCGGCAAGACGGCGGTGCTGGGATACTTCGTCGGCCGCGTCCTGAAGGCGACGGGAGGCCGGGCCAACCCCGCCCTGGTCAACCGGCTGCTCAAGAAGCGGCTCGAAGGCTACTGAGAGCCCGCTCATGATCCAGCTCTTCCACGTCACGAAGCGGTACGCGCCCGGATCGCCGGCCCTCTCCGACGTCAGCCTGCACGTCGAGAAGGGGGAGTTCGTATTCCTGACGGGACCGAGCGGCGCCGGCAAGACGACGCTCTTGAGGCTCATCTTCCGGGACGACGTGCCGACCTCCGGACAGGTGATGGTGAACGGCGAGAACGTCGCCACCATGCGCCACGGGCGCATCCCGCATCTGAGGCGCCGGATCGGAGTCGTGTTCCAGGACTTCAAGCTGCTGCCGCGCAAGACGGTGTTCGAGAACGTGGCGTACGCCACGCAGGTCGTCGGTCTGCCGTCCAGGGAGCAGCGCACGCGAACCTTCCAGATGCTCGAGATGCTCGGGCTGAACCACCGCCTGCACAACTACCCGGAGCAGATCTCCGGCGGCGAGCAGCAGCGGGTGGCGATCGCGCGGGCGCTGGTGAACCGGCCGCTCATTCTGCTGGCCGACGAGCCGACCGGCAACCTGGACCCCGATCTCTCGAAGGAGATCATCGGACTTTTCAAGGACATCAACTCGCACGGCACGACCGTTCTCATCGCCACGCACGATCGCGACATGATCCGCAGGATGGGGCGCCGGGTGCTCGCCCTCGATCACGGCCAGCTGGCCCCGCCGGGGGCCATGCCGTGACCCGGCGAGGCGGCTGAGATCATGCGGCGCCTCCTGCGCGGCTGCCGGCACGGTCTCGGAGAGGCCTGGGACGGACTGTGGAGGAATCCCGCCCTGAGCCTGCTGTCGGCGGTCTCGATCGGAGTCGCTATCTACGTGGTCGGACTCTTCTCGCTGGTCGCGTTCAACCTCGACCGGTACGTCGAGGCGCTGGGCCGCGACGTCCAGGTGCAGATCTACCTGAAGCCGGAGGTGACCGAGGACGCGATCCGCGCACTCGGACGGCGGCTCGCGCGCCACGCGACGGTCGAGGGCGTGCACTTCATCTCGAAGGAGGAGGCCCAGAGCCGGTTCCGGGAGACGTTCCCGACGCTTCGGGATCTCTCCGAGACGATCCGCGGCAATCCGTTCCCCGCCTCGTTCGAGGTGAGGCTCCGTCCGGAGTCCCGCGACGCCGCAAGCCTGCGCGCGTTCTCCGACCACTACCGGTCCGACGCCGGCGTCGAGGAGATCCGCTTCGATCTCGGCTGGATCGAGCGCCTGGCGGGGGCCGTGGCGCTCGTGAGGGGAGGCGGGCTCGGGCTGGGCTCGCTGCTGGCGCTGGCGATGATGGTGACGGTCGGAGCGGTCGTGCGGCTCACGGTGCTGGCGCGGCGGGAGGAGATCGAGATCATGAAGCTCGTGGGGGCGACCGCCGCGTTCATCCGCGGCCCCTTCCTGCTGGGCGCGACGGCGCAGGGGATCCTCGGGAGCGGCCTGGCGGTGGGGGCGCTGATGCTCACGCACCGCCTCGTGGGGCTGTCGGATCTCGCCCGCACGAACCCGTTTCTCTCCGTCGTGTTCGGATCCTTCCTCCCCGCAGGCGCGATCACGGCTCTGGCCCTCTCGGGGGCGGCGCTGGGCCTGATCGCCGCCGCACTGGCGCTGCGGCGGGCCGGAAGCTACTGAACGTCCCGACTCCCGCGCCACGCGACGCGCCGCCGGATCAGAACTCGCGCGCGATGTAGAAGGTCGTCACGCTGCCACGCGGGCGGAAGGGATCATCCACGCGCACCCGCTCCCCCGAGATGAGGTCGATCGTCTCGACGGTGTTCTTGAGGGTGTGGGCGAAGGCCCAGGTGAACTGGAACGGCCCCAGGTAGAAGCCCAGCCCGACGCCGTAGGAGCCGCGTCCGTCCCCGAGCCTGTTGTTCTTGGAATCCCAGAAATCGAACCGTCTGAGCTCCGCCTCGCCCGTCATGGCATCGATGAAGATGGTGTTCGGATCGACGACCCCGTTCTGCGAGGCGGTGATCTCGTATCCCAGGTCCGGATGGAAGAAGTCCCGGCTCCCCGACGGGCCGCCGCCCCACGCGGTCCCGATGTCCAGGAAGAGAAACGCGCGGATGTTCCGGATCAGACCGAACGGGAAGGCGAGCGCGTCGATGAGGGGGAAGCGGTACTCCAGGTTGACGAACGAGACGCGGTTTCCGAAATAGTCCCGGAAATCGTAGCCGCGCAGCTGATTGAGCCCGCCGAACGAGTAGAGATCGTATCCGCGCCCGTTGCTCACGGCCGAGACCAGGCGCATGGCGAGCAGCGATCGGGAGGTCGCGCGCCGGTACAGCCGGTAGTCGAAGTAGGTGTTCACGAACGGGCCGCTCCGGAACAGGTTCGTGTCGCCCGAGGCGCTCATCGTCGGCGCCCACTGCTGCGAAAGCTGGAACCGCTGGCCGTGATACGGTCCGAACTCCTTGAAGCGGACGGTGTCGCCGTTGACGCTCCAGCCGACGAAGGGGTAGCTCTCGTCCAGCTCCAGGAACGTGGTCAGCCCGCTGGAGAAATCGGTCACGGGCCGGTCGATTGAGCGCTGGAAATACCCCGCCGATGCGCCGACGCGGTAGTAGAGGTTGAAGGGGTAGCTGATCTGTGCGCCGGCGCCGGTGAAGCTGCGGAACTGGCGGATGCGGCGCGTCGAGCCGGTCAGGGCCGAGCGCGCGAGGAAGAAGTCGCGGAAGTCGGTGGCGAACACGCCCCAGTTGAACCGGTTCTTCAGGTTCAGATACTGGAAGTTGAAGTTGGAGAAACTCGACACCGACTGGAAGTCGAAGAAGTAGCGGTGGTCGCCCAGCAGGTCGGACACGACGATCTGCGCGTTGCTCAGGACGGTCCCGTCGTCGGCCACGCCCACCAGGACGGACGGCGGGCTCGAGATGTGCCATTTGAGCTTGTCGTACTTGCTCCGGTTCGCGTCGTCGAGGCTCAGCTGCACCGGGGGCCGGAAGGGCTCCAGCTCGTCCGGTTCCTTCGTCTGATCGGCCGGGTGGCTCACCGACTCGGGCTCGCCCGGCTCCATCCGGAACAGGCGGAACTGGCCCCGGCTGTAGGACGTGAACGCGAGCGCGCTCTTCCCGTCGTCGATCGGGAGCTCCAGGGGGGTGAAGACGCCTCCCACGACGTCGGTCAGCCTGCGGATCTCGCCGCTCGACAGGCTCAACGAGTGGAGGTTGAAGATCCCGGCCTCCACGTCCGAAACGTAATAGACCGTATTCCCGTCCGCCGAGAACGCGGGCTGCAGATCGCTGCTGTCCCCGAACGTCAGCTGGATCTTCCGCGTGGGGTCGGAGACGTCGACCATGAACACCTTCTCGAACCGGTTGATGCGCCGGTTGTAGAGGATCTGATCCCCCTTGGGGGACCAGGCGGGATTGCCGTCGTAGAAGGGGTCCTGGGTGACGTTGTCGATCGCGCCTGAGTCGAGGTCCAGGACGAACAGATCGACGACGCCTCCCTTGTTCCCCTCGAAGGCGATGCGCCTGCCGTCGGGGCTCCAGGCCGGCGAGAGCTCGTCGTCGATCCCGGGGATGCTGAGGCGCTCCTCGAGCGAGCCCTTGAGGGCGTCGTGAATCAGGAGCACCCGCTCGTTGCCGCGGCGGCCGAAGAACGCGACCCGGTTGCCGTCGGGGGACCACGTGATGTCCTTCTTGCCGCTGAACGCCCCGTAGACGAGGTACTCGTACTTGTTCGTGAAGCCCTTCGTGAGATTGCGGATGACCTTGCCGTCCCTGGCCGAGAGGATGACGACGTCCAGGTCCTCCCAGCGGTTGGTCATGGCGGCGATCAGATCGCCCGAGGGCGACAGGGCGGGCGAGAAGGTGACGACCCCCTGCCGGCGGCGCTCGCGCTCCTCGCGGGTGATGATCTCGCGCCCGTAGTCCTCGGCCTCCTTCCGCTCGAGGAGGGCGGGCAGGTAGAGCTTCTGGAGGTACTTCTTGAACTGCCGGTCGAACTCGTCCCCCTCGATGCCGAACGCGTCCTGGATCGGCTTGCGGATGTCGTTCGACAGCAGCGCCTTGCGGAACTCCCACAGGAAGGTGCGGACGCCCTCCGAGCCGTATTTCTCCTCGATGAAGTCGAACGCGGCCTGCCCGTACCGATAGGTGAGGAAGTTGAGCCCGCGCAGGCGGTGAATCGGCGGGATCAGGCCGTTGACCACCGCGTCGCGGATGACCATTTTGTCGAAGTTGTCCTCGTCCTCGCCCAGGTGGCTGGCGAGGCCCTCCATGATCCAGCCCGGCGTGTTGGCCCGGTAGGCGCGCGAGATCGACTGCTGGAACAGGATGCTGAACTCGAACACGTGCGTCAGCTCATGCCCGATGAGCGCGTACAGCTTGTCCGGGGGGCTGTCGACCGGAAGGACCATCCGGTGCTCGATCGGATCGGCGAAGGCCGCCACGAACTCGGGGATGAAGCCCAGCTCGATGTTGGTCTGCTCGAACTCGACGTGCGTCTTGTAGTAGATGAGCGGGATGCGGAACTTGATCTCGTGATCGAGGATCCCGGAGATCCGCAGATACTGGCTCTCCGCGAAGGAGACGACCTGATCGAGCAGCGCCTCCTCCTCCGGATAGTAGTAGACGTCGAAGTGAGGCGACTTGTAGATGTGCCAGTCGAACCGCTCGTAGTTGATCTTGTTCTTGCCGAAACCGCGGGCCGGCGAGGCGGCGAGCAGGGCCAGGGCCCAGAGCACCAGGGTCACTCGAAACAGACGTCTCACGCAGGACCTCCGGCGCGGGGGGGCGGGTCCCCGCCGCGTGATCTAATCCGTCAGCAGATACCGCTGCACCGTCTTCGCGCTGGGGACGACGATGCCCAGGATGTCGTCCTCGAACTGCTCGAACATCACGAAGAGCGTCGTCAGCGGGTCGTTCCCCCGGCCGATGATCGTGTCCTCCGCGGTGAAGTGATCCTCGTAGTCGAGCCGGCCGGTCGAGCCCCGGATGAAGAACAGATTCAGATTCAGAAGGATTCCTTCGCGATCCACGAAGCGCGTCCGCCGCACCCGCTGCCCGGTGAGGGGAGAGATCTCGTCCCTCTGAATGAAGCCGGAGCGATCCGAGACCTCGTAGCCGACCTTGCCCGTGATGATGAGATCCGCGCCGTACGTCGCTCCCATCTTCCTCCAGAACCCGGTGTTGGCGAGCAGCAGCTCGAGAGGCTGCTCGGGAAGAGCGGGCGGATCGACGTCCAGGACCTCGAGATTCGAGCGCTTGCGAAGCTGCCGACGGAGCAGGGAGACCAGCTCCCGGTTCAGATCGATCGTCTCGGTGTCCCGATCGACGAGGAAGCGCGTCACGAGGACGGTGCGCACTCCCTCCATCGCGATGCGGGGCGGGATCGGCACCCGCAGAGTCACCCGCGAGACGTCCTTCGCGGAGATCGAGGGCGCGGCGGCGATCGCCAGGAGGATCGCGAATCCGGACGCGATCCGCCGGCGCCTACTCATCGGCCTGACCCGGAGAGGCGGACCGGGCCGCCAGCAGGTCGACGATCTGCTGGAAGTCGTCGAAATTTTCCCGGATCTCCCGTCGATCGGGGTCGAGACGCAGCGCCTCCTCGTACTCGCGCCGGGCGCGATCGAAGTCCCCCAGGCTCTCGTAGGCGACCGCGAGATTGTTGCGCACGCGCGCGTCGTCCGGACGCTCCTGGACGTACTTCTCCCAGCGGAACACCGCCTCGCGCCAGAGGCCCCGCTCGGCGGCCTCGACGCCGAAGCGCATCTGGTCCTTCAGCGAGATGCCGCGGCTGGCGCCCGGGAGCACGAGGGCGAGGAACGCGAGAGATGCGACGAGCCGGAATCTTCCTGACATGTGGGATGACCGTCCCCGGCGCCCGGATCGCCGGCCCATCCGGGGCCACAGGATCGACGCAGAGTCGATGACTGCGGGAGTATAGGCCAACGATGGGGGTATTTCAATTCTGCACCGGGTTGACACGGCCGCGGCTCACCCTAGATTATGGATAGCGAGCTCCGCACCGTCCCGGAGATCCCCTTGACGACTCCCATGAAAGATTGTTTCGGCACGGTCATCTCGAGCCTGAAGAAGATGAAGGAATGCGTGACGTGCGAGCTGCTCGTCGAGTGCCGATCGATGAACTGGCAGGACGGGGAGCCGGGCGGGGCGCGGGTCACTCCGGGTCGTCCCGGCGAGCGCGGCCGGGGCGGGAGCCCCGCGACGGGCGGGGCGACGACCTCCTGACTACTCCGACGGAGCGCCGGGGGACGGATCGCGGTCGCCGGCCCGCTCCGGCGGTTGCTCGAGGCCGCGGGCGTGGACCCGGCGGGCGCGGACCTCGAGGCCCGACCGCCCGACGCTCAGGTCGAGCGAGCGCCAGCCCTTCCGGTCAGGATGTTCGGGTAGATAGCAGAGCAGGTAACGGCTGCGCAGGTCCACCGACACCTTCTCGCTCAACTCGGCGAACTGCGAGGCGTCCGCCGCGCGCAGCACCTCACCGCCGGTCTCGTCCGCGGCGCGCTTCAATGCCGCGGCGAGGCCGTCGCCCGATCCCGGACGGCCGGGCACGATCGCGTAAAAGGCCACCCGCGCCCGCTTGAAGGCCTCCAGCGCCCCGGCCAGGGGCGACGGCGCCGGCGAATCGGCGCGCTCCCGGCCGTCCGGAAGCGCCTCCCCGTCCTCGGGCGCGCCGCCCGGGGTGTCGTCATCGCTCGTTCCCGCGCTCGGAGCCGTGCCGGCCGGCGGCGGGCCGTCGGCCTCCTCGATGCCCGGGCCGAGCAGGAGCAGGACGCGCCCCCCGGGCCGGCGCTCCAGGTCCGCCGCCGCCTCCACGAGGATCGTTTCCAGATCCTTCGGGCTGCCCGGGGGCGCGGACTCCGCGGCCCGCGCGAGGCTGTCGTGGAATCGGTGGCGCAGGTAGGAGAATCCGTTCACCCCGTCACTGGCCGCGCCGCTCTTCGCGAGGCCCGGATCCCAGGCATCCACCAGCCGCAGCGCGTGCTGCTGCGGCAGCAGCTCCGAGAGGCGCCCGGCGCCGCGCAGGATCTCTTCACGGGCGGCGGCGTCGTCCGGCGGCCCCGCCACGACGACGGCGATCGAGGCGGGGGCCGGCTCGTCGTCGAAATGGACGATGCGCTGGCGGCGCCCGTTCTCCATCAGGACGAAATCGCTCACGGTGAGACCGCTGACGGGTCGTCCCCGCCGATCGCGGACGAGGACGGGGACGATCTCGAGGGGCTGCGCGGCGCCGTTGGAGAGATCGCTCGACCGGGAGATGTGCGACACGCGCGCGCGCCGCCCGTCCCGCGTCGTCGCCCTCACCGAGATGGTGTGGCGCAGGATCTCGTCGCCGAAGTCGGTCTCGCAGGCGAAGGGGGGCTCGAGGGCCGTGTGAACGAGCCGTCCGTCGACGAGGAAGTCGACGCGCGCGACCGCGTCCCCCTCGGGGACGATCGTCTCGACGGCGACCCTCCGCACGCCGACGAGGTAGCGATCGAGTGGGCTCGTCAGGACGATGGAGAAGCCGCCGTCGTCCGGGCTGCGCGGGGACGCCACGGGGCGTCCCGAACCGGCGCCGCCCGGACTCTTCGGAGCGGCGTCCCCCGCGATCGGCGCGCCGGCCCGCGTGAGCCCCCACGCGGCGACGAGCACGAGCGGGACGAGGAGCAGGTGACGGCGATCGAACGACATGCGACGGCGAACCTCCGGGCCGGGCAACCGGTCGGCGATCATAAAGATAGAGGCCCCGCCGCGGCGCGTCAAGAAGCGGAGATCTCGTGTACGATGAATGGGGCGCGGAAAATGACGTCCGACGCGCGGCCGTCGTCCCGCGCCGATGAGGCCGATGGTGGACAGCGCGCGCTCCATCCGGGTGACCGGGCCCGTCGATGCCCGCGTCGAGGCTCCCCCTTCGAAGAGCCTGACGCAGAGGGCCCTCGTCGCGGCGGCCCTGGCGGGGGGGCGCTCGGTCGTTCGCGATCCTCTCCTGTCGGACGACTCGCGCCATCTGATCGCGGCGCTCGGCGCGGTCGGCATCGGGACGCGGGTCGTCGGCGGACGGGGCTCGTCGTCCGTGGAGGTGCACGGGCGGGGAGGCGCGATCCCGGCCGAGCGCGCCCGACTCGACGTCGGCAACGCCGGAACGACGATGCGATTCCTGACCGCCGTGCTGTCGCTCGGACGGGGCTCGTACGAGATCGACGGCAACGAGCGGATGCGGCGGCGCCCGATCGGCGATCTGCTGGACGCTCTGCGCGCGCTGGGGGCCTCGGCCGAAGCGATCCACGGGAACGGGTTCCCTCCGGTCCGTGTGGGGGGGCGCGGCATCGCCGGCGGATCGGCGACCATGCCGGGCTCGAAGAGCAGCCAGTTCCTGTCGGCGATCCTGATGGCCTCTCCGGCGGCCGCCGGGACCGTGGAGGTGAGCGTCGAGGGGGACATGGTCTCGGGACCGTACGTCGACCTGACGATCCGGACCATGGCCCGCTTCGGCGTGAGCGTCGAGCCGGACCCCCCGGGGCCGGCCGCGCGCCGTTTCGTCGTCCCGCACGGGCAGGCCTACCGTGCGCGCACCCTGACGATCGAGGGGGACTACTCGTCGGCCTCCTACTTCTTCGCGGCGGCGGCCGTCACCGGCGGCCGCGTGCGGGTGGAGAACCTCGATCCCGGATCGGCGCAGGGGGACGCGCGGCTGCTCGATCTGCTGGAACAGGCCGG
Source organism: Candidatus Polarisedimenticolia bacterium (assembly GCA_041580375.1). Classification (GTDB taxonomy): domain Bacteria; phylum Acidobacteriota; class Polarisedimenticolia; order Gp22-AA2; family Gp22-AA2; genus JAPUIN01. Next base: position 310 of record JBFGDZ010000081.1, on the reverse strand, counting down.
ATGCCGCGTCGTGAGGGAAGCCGCAGCGATCACGGTCGAGGGGCCCGGGACGCTGCGCGGGATCGATGCCGATCTGGGCGCGATGCCGGATGTCGCGCCCACCCTGGCGGTCGTGGCGCTCTTCGCCGGGGGCGACACGCGGATCCGGGGGGTCCCCCATCTCCGGCTGAAGGAATCGGACCGCATCGCCGCCCTCGCGGCCGAGATCGCCCGGCTCGGCGGCGAGGCCACGGCCGAAGAGGACGGACTCACGATCAGGCCCCGGCCGCTGCGCGGGGCCCGCATCGAGACCTACGGGGATCACCGGATG
>JBFGDZ010000080.1:0-15364 GCA_041580375.1 Candidatus Polarisedimenticolia bacterium | reverse complement strand
GGGGTCTGGCTCTTCCTGCGGGGTCTCGAGCCCGGCCGCCGGGGAACGCTGGCGGCGGCAGCGGCCGTGGTGGGCGTGATCCTGATCGCCGCCGAGCCCGCCTCCCTGTTCGCGTTCCTTGTTCTGGCGCTCCTGCTCGCGTGGGGCTCGCCCGGGGCGGACGGTCGCGCCGCGGGGCGCGCGTCGATCCTCCCGCTGGCCGCCGTGCTCGTCCTCGCCGCGGCGGTCGCGGCGGTCCAGCTCCTGCCGGCGCGTGAACTGTTGCCGCTCACGCCGCGGGCCGGGGGACTCCCGCCCGGCGAAGCGCTCAAGTGGTCGTTGCGCCCGATCCGCTTGCTGGAGATGGTCGCGCCGGGGCTGCTCGGGGATCCGACGCGGCTCCATCCGGCCTCGTGGTGGGGCGGCTGGCTGTTCGAGGGGCGCTATCCGTTCCTGCTCTGCCTCTACACCGGTCTGATCCCGTGCGCGCTCGCGCTCATCGCGATGTTCGGTGGCGGGCGGGACGGGGGGCGTCGTCGCGGGCTGGGTGCGGTCGCCCTGCTGGGACTGGTGCTCGCGCTGGGAGGCAACGGGATCGTCTACCGCTCCCTGTTCCACGCCGTCCCGGCGCTGGCTCAGATCCGCTACCCCGAGCGCTTCGTGCTGGTGACTCTCGCGGCCGTGGCGCTCCTGGCCGCGCTCGGACTCGATCGACTCACCCGGCCGGAGGGACCGGCCGCGCGCCGCGCGATCGTCGGTGTGGCCACGGCTGCCGGGGGTGCATTCGTTCTCGTGACGCTCCTCGCCGCCGTTCCGCCCCTCGGCGATCGGCTCCTCGGATCGGGTCTCGCGGTGCCGGCCGAGGTCCTCGATTCGGAGCTGGGACCCGGGCTGCGCGGGGCGATGCTCCGGACGGGCCTGTGGATGTTCGGCGAGGCGGCCGTCCTCGCCTTCGGCGCCGCGTGGGCCCTGCGCGGGGCGTCGATAGGCGCGACGCGCGCCGTCGGCTGGAGCATCGTCGTCGTCTCGGGCCTGTCGCTCGCAGTGGCGGCCGCGCCCGCGCTGTCGACCGCCGATCCGGGATGGATGCGTTCGCCTTCGCCCTTGCGGGAGGAGATCGCGCGCGGTCTCCGCGCGCCGCGCGTGCACCACGGGAGCCGTCCGAAGAATCTGAGCGTGTGGGGGAAGACCGACGAGCTCGTCTGGGGCCACCGGTTCGATCGATTCACCTACGCGCTCGCGACGGGGCACCTCGACGGCGTGCCCACCATCTTCGATGCGGCCACCGATCGAATGGATCTCCGGGACTCGCCCGCCATCGGCCGCCGCCTGCCCGACCTGCCGATCGAGGCGCGCGCGCGCGTCCTGGCCCTCGCGCACGCGGGATACCTTCTGACCCATGAGTCGATCGATCACCCGGATCTCGAGCCCGGTCCGGTACTCGACGGATTCAGCCAGCCCCCGCTGCGGGTCTACCGCGTGAAGAACCGGGTCCCGCGGGCGCGCTTCGTTCGGCGCGCGATCGCACCTCCGGCGCAGGGAGACGTGCTGATGCGCCTGGCCGATCCGGGGTTCGATCCGCTCCAGTCCGTCATCGTGGAGGGCGCGGATGGAGACGGAATCCCCGGCGGCGCCGCGGACGCGAATCGAGCCCGGGTCCTCATCGTCGAGGACGAGCCCGAGAAGCTGGCGATCCGCGTCGAGTCGCAGGAGCCCGGGCATCTGGTTCTCGCGGACGCGTTCGCGCCCGGCTGGACGGCGGAGGTGAATGGAGAGCGGGCCGAGATCGTGCGCGCGAACGGCTTATTCCGGGCGGTCCGGATCGGCGCGGGCGGGGGAACCGTCACGATGCGCTACGCTCCCGCGAGCGTGCGGATCGGGGGCTGGATCTCGCTCGCCGCGCTCGTCCTGGCCGGGGCGTGGGGATCGCGATCGTGGAGACGGAGGCAATGAACGAGCCGCGGACGGAAGGGAACGTCGGCAGCGCGCGGCAGCGCGGAGACCGGTCGCTCCTCTACGGCCTCGTCGCGCTGCTCGCGATCGCCGCATCGTTGACCCCGATCGGCAGCTACGACTACTGGTGGCATCTGGCCACGGGGCGGCTGATCCTGGAGCGGGGATCGATCCCGCACGCCGATCCCTTCTCGTTCACCGCCGCGGGGACGGAGTGGATCGACCACGAATGGCTGTTCCAGATCCTGGCCTACGGCGCCCACGAGATCCTCGGACCGGGCGCCCTCGTCGTCATGAAGATCCTGTGCGTGATCGCCCTGACCTTCCTGCTCGCCGGGCACCTCCGGCACGCCGGCCACGGTCCCGCGGGGACGGCCGGGATCCTGGTCGTCACGCTCCTCGGTTCCTGGTTCCGATTCCAGGTCCGCCCGGAGATGGCGACGCTTCTGCTCGTCCCTCTGATCCTGGTGCTGGCGACGCGCGCGCGGGACGGGGACAGCGCACGGCCGCTCGTCCTGATCCCCGTGCTCTGCGCCCTCGGCGCGAACCTGCACGTCGGGATCGTCCTGGCGCCCGCGTTCCTGCTGCTCGCTCTGTCGGCGACGGTGGGGGCGCGCCTGGTCGGCGGACCGGCCGGGTACGGAGGGGGCCGGACCGGCCCCGGTCCGGCGTTCGAGAGGCGGCTCGCCGTCACGACCGCGGCTTCCTTCGTGGCTCTGGCGGCGAACCCGTACGGATTCGCAATCTACGGCGTTCCGTTCCACCTCTCTCGACTTCTGGCGTCGCTTCCGTGGCCGAACCTGGAATGGGCGCGTCCCGAGCCGCGCGATTTCCCCCTCTTCTACGTCTCGATCGCGGCGACGGCGATCGTCCTGGCGGCGGGACGCCGCCGATTCGATCCGATCGCGGCGCCGGCCCTCCTGCTGACGGCGGTTCTGGCCCTCCTGCATCTGCGCAACATCGGACTGTTCTTCCTCCTGCTGCCCCTCGGGATCGCGGGCCCCGCCCGCGCGATCATCGACCGCGTCGGGGCGCGCTGGAACGTCCGCCTGCCGGGGGACGGTCGCGCCATCCGGCCCGGGTTCATCGCCGCGGCCGTCATCGCGGTGTCCGGCATTCCTCTCCTGACGATCCTCCCGCCGCGGATCCAATGGGGCCTCGGGATCTCGTCGCACAACGAGCCGCATGCGGCCGTCGACTTCCTCGAGCGGGAGGGCATCGACGCCCGCCTGTTCAACGACGTCCGGTTCGGGGGCTATCTGATCTGGCGGCGTGGCCCGGGGGCGCCCGTGTTCATCGACGGACGGAACGAGGTCTACGCCGATCTCCTGCGCGACATCGCGGTGGCGCTACGCGACGGATCCGACTGGGACCGCCTGCTCGAACGCCACGGCATCGGGGCGGCCTTCCTGCGCTACCCCGGGACGCTCCAGAAGGTGGTCTATGGACAGGACGAGAGCGGGATGCCGCGCACGGGAGCCCGCGCCTTCTCGGCCGCCTACTTCCCGAAGGAGCGGTGGGCGCTCGTCTACTGGGACGACGACGCCATGATCTTCCTGCGCCGGGAGCCGCGCCACGACCGACTCATCGAGCGGCTGGAGTACCGGCATCTCCACCCCGACGACTGGCAGCACCTCCTGGCGGCGGTCGTCACGGGGCGCGCCCCGCTGGCGCCGATTCTGGGCGAGCTGGACCGCAAGCTGCTCGAGGATCCGGCCAGCCGCCGCGCCCGCTGGCTGCAGAGGACTTTTTCGAGCCTGGCCCCCGGCGGGGGGGGCGGCGCCGAACCGGGCAGTCAGCGGGAGCGCCGCTGAGGTGACGCTGAGTGTCAACCAGAATCGATTTCATTGACGAATCGTGTTACCTCCGGTCGTCCGGGGCGATTCGGAACCGGTGACGGAACTGGACTCGATCGTGCAAATCGAACTCCTCAGGCCACTTGTCGCTCCGGCCTCCGGGGGGCCGCCGGATGGCATCGCCCTTGCTCTTCCCATTCCGACGAAAGGAGGAGTGGCGAATGCGCAAGGACAAAGGTTTCACGCTCATCGAGCTCTTGATCGTCGTGGCGATCATCGGGATCATCGCGGCCATCGCGATCCCGAACCTGCTCAACGCGATCGACAGGGGCAAGCAGAAGAGGACCATGGCCGACATGCGGTCGGTCGGCACGGCGATCGAGTCGTACGCGGTCGACAACAACTTCTACCCGAAGGGCATGGCGAACGTCACGGCGTCGGGCATCACGACCCACGTGTCCCCGATCTACATCAAGACGGTGCCCACGACCGACGGCTGGTCGAACAACTGGGACATCGACTCGGACGCGAACGGCACGCAGTACACGATCACCAGCATCGCGAAGGACGCTGCCGCCGGCACGAACAGCGGCGGAACGACGACCGATTTCGCCTGCGACATCGTGTTCGTCGGCGGCCAGTTCTATCAGTGGCCGCAGGGCACGCAGACCTAGTCTCGCGTCGCTTCAATCACACGGGCGGTGCCTCCGGGCACCGCCCGTTTTCTTTTTTCCTCCGCGCCGCCGGAGTCCGCCATGCCGGCTGATCGCGCCGCGACGAGGCGCATCGAGCCCGCGCTCCTGCTGCTCGCCGTCTCCGTCCCGATCCTGCCCGTCCTGATGAACCCGCTCCTGTCGCCGTATTCCATGCTTCTCGTCCCGGCGGTGGCGTCGGCGGCCCTGATCCTGGCCGCGTGGAACGGGGCGCCGCGGCCGGGCGCGGTCGCCTTCTGGCTCCTGCCGTTCGCGCCCCTGGCGGTGGCTTCGCTGGGGTCCGCCTCCTGCCGGGCCCGGGCCCATGACGAGGCGGCCGCCGCCGCGTTGCTCGTCGTCGGTGGTTGCCTCGGGGGCCTGCTGGCCCGCCATGGCCGATCGGGCTGGCTCACGCTCTCTCTCATCGCCCTCGGCTGCGGCGCCTCGCTGCACGCCGTGCTGCAGCGCCACGTCACCTATCCGACGCTGGCCGCCGCCCTGAGGGCCGCCGATCCGGCCGACCCGACCGGCTTCCTCGTCCGGCTGGAGGCCGGACGGCCCTCGGGGCCGTTCCTCCTGCCGGCGGCGCTCGGCGGATTCCTGGCGATGGCGATCCCGGTCACGCTCGCGTGGACGGCCGGGGCGGGACGATCCCGCCTGCGGATCGCCGGGCTTGCGGCCGCGGGACTGGAGATCTACGCCCTCCTGCTCACGCGCTCCCTCGGCGCGCTGGCGGCCGCCGCCACCGGCGTCCTCCTGACGATCCCCCTCCTCGCGCGCCGGCGGCGGCGGCTGATCTTCGCGGGCATCGTCGTGATGGCGATTCTGACCGGCGCGCTGTTCGTGCACGCTCGCCGGTCGGAGATCTTCTCCGGGCCGGGAGCGGATCCGATCTCGCTGCGGGCGGGCAACTGGTCCGCGGCAGCGCGCATGATCCGCGAGCGACCCGTCCTCGGGGTCGGGCCGGGAGGTTTCGAGTCGTTCTACCCCCGGATGATGCGGGAGGGCATGAACGAAACGCGATACGCCCACAATTCCTACCTACAGGCGGCAGCGACCTGGGGCATCTGGATCCTCGCGCCGATCGGGGCTCTCGTCGCCGCCGTCGCCGCCGCCGCGGGGCGGGCGTGGAGAGCATGCGCGCCGGAGCTGCCCCTGCTGGCGGCCGGGAGCGCATTCCTCCTGCACAATCTGTTCGATTTCACCGCCTATCTGCCCGCCGTGGCGCTGCCGGCCGCGGTCCTCCTCGGGGCGGCTTTGGCGGGCCGAGAGCCACGGGCGGATCCGGGGCGGTTCGTGACGCGGGTAGCGGCTCGCATCGCGAGCGTCGCGGGCGCAGTCGTCCTCGGGAGCGTTCTCGTCGTCCACGGCCTGGCTGCCGCACGATCCGAGTCCCTTCTGGATCGGGCCGCGGACACCATCGAGGCGGGGCGGATCGACCGGGCGATCGCGCTCGGCCGTGCCGCGATCGACGCGCGTCCCGGCGATCCGCGCACGCGCGCGTTCGTCGCGCAGACGATCCTGGCTCACGCCATGGAGGATGTCGCGCTGCGGCGCGAAGGGGAGATCGAGGCGGCGGCGGCCCTGGCGCTCCAGCCGGAGTCGGCCGTGCTGCACCACACGCGCGCCCTGTACCACCGGGCCGCCGGCGAGACGGCGGCGGCGTATCGGGAGCAGTACGCGGCCCACAGGCTCCACCCGCTCGAGGAGAGCTACCGGGTCGGCGCGCATGTCCGCCCCGGGGAGGAGCCGGAGTGATCGCGCGATCGCTCCCTCAGGCGCTGCTCGGCGCGATCGTGCTGCTCGCCCCGTTCGGAGGAGGCGGGAGGGCGCCGGCGTCGACCCTGATCCTCCATCTGCTGAGCCTCCTGCTCGTGCTGATCCTGGTTCTGCGGGGCCTGCGCGCCGGATTCGCCGAGGCGGAGGCGGGTTCCCGCCCGGTGCTCGCGCTCGCCGCGATCGGCCTGCTCTTCGCGCTCTGCTCGGGCCTTCGCGCCGGCTACGCCTACGCGGCATGGCTCGGGTGGCTGGATCTCCTGCTGCCGGCGGGTCTGTTCGCCGCCGTCCTCCTGAGCGGAGCCGACTGGACGGGTCTCGCCGCGGTCCGCGCTCTGGCCGTCGGCTCGACGACGTTGCAGGCCCTGCTTGCGATCGCGCGCGGATGGCGCGGCGGCGCGGCCGCCGCCGGAGCCGCCTTCGAGAACCCGAATCACCTGGCCGCCTGGATCGTCATCGGCCTGGTCCTGTGCGCAGCGTCGGCGGAAGCGGCGTGGCGCCGGGTGGAGCGCGGCGCCGTCCTCATCTGGCTGGGGCTCGCGCTCGCGCATCTCGCCGCGCTCGCCGTGCTCGCCTCGCGCGGCGCCTTTCTCGCGCTCGGCGTCTCGCTGGCGATCTTCCTGCTCCACCGGGGGACGGCATGGTCGAGGCGCGCGCGCGCCGTCGCGGCGCTGTCGCTCCTCCTCGTGGCGTCGGCCGGGACTGCGGCGCTGGCGCACCGTTTCGGTTCGGCCCGGGATCCGTATCGCTACCACCGGCTGCGGATCTGGGAAGCGTCTCTGGACATGCTGGCCGATCGCCCGCTGCTCGGCTTCGGACCGGGGTTGTTCAAGCACTCAGCAGGCGCGTACAACTTTCCTCTCCAGGACGCTCCGGTGCGCTACGGTCGCACCTTCGACGCGGCGCACTCGGCCCTGCTGACCACGGCGGTCGAGATCGGCGCGCCCGGCGCGGGGTTCCTGCTGGCGGCCGCCTGCCTGAGCGCCCTCCTTCTCCTGCGGGGCACCGCCGGATCGCGGGTCGCGGGAGTCCATGAAGGGACCGGCCTGGCGCTCATCGCGCTGATCGTGCACGCGTCCGTGGACGATCTCCACCACCGTCCGGCGCTTCTTCTGGTCCCCGCCCTCCTCGCCGGGATCGCGCTCGCCGTCGGGCGCGGCCGCGATGGAGTGGGGGATGCGCTGCGCGGGAACGTCTCCTCCTCCCCCGGTCCGGCGCGCCGGAGATCCGGACGCGGCGCCGCCCCGGCGATCGCAGCGGTGGTCCTGTTCGCCTGCGCCGCGTGGGGGGCCGTGATCGCTCCCTACCTGGCGGATCGGGAGGCCCGGGCGGCCCGGGCTCTCGGGCGCGACGGGCTGCACCGCATGGAGCGCGCCGCTCGCCTGAATCGGCTGCATCCCGAGTATCGCCACGATCTCGCCATGGCGATGCTGAATCTCGGACCGGTCGATGCGTCGCGCTACGCGCGCGCCGCGCTGCTGCTCGAGGAGGCGCGGGGCCTGAAGCCGATCGACTTCCGGTTTCCCCTGCTGCTGGCCCGCCTGGAGGAGCGTGTGGGTCGCACGCTGTTCGGCGACGAGACGGCGGCCCGGCGGGCGACCGCGCTCTACCGGGAGGCCGCCCGCCTGGCCCCGCGCGACCCGAGGCCGCTCCTGGAACTCGGAGGGCACCTGTCGGAGCAGGGCGGGACGGTGGAGGCGCTGGAGGCGCTCGACCGGGCCCTCGATCTGGAGCCGAACCTGCTGCGCGCTCACGTCCTCAAGGTCGGCCTGCTGCTCGAGCGAGGGGATCGGGCGGAGGCGCTCGAGGCATTCCGCAGGCTGGAGGCCGCGAGCGAGGGGCTCGCGGGTTACCGGCCGGACAGCGGATACGCCCGTGAGATCGTGCGCCTCGACGCCGGAAGCCTGGAGGAGGTCAGACGGGATCTCGATCCGGGCGGGACGGCCGGCGATCGAAGCGCAAGTCATTGACTGTAAATAACTTCCTCCAGCGTCAAATTGTGGACAAGCGGGGGCGCGGGGATTATATTGGCGCATCGTAAGTGTCTGTAAAGTCATGGGATGGGGTGCGCGGGCCGGCAGGTTTCGCGTCGTCCTTCAATCCGGAGAGTGGATGAAGATCACCGAGACCTTCCGGGGCCGGGTGGCGATGACGCTCTCGGGCCGCGGCCTCGCGATCGGCATCGGGTTTCTGAGCAGCATCATCACCGCGCGCTGGCTCGGGCCGGAGGGGCGCGGCGTGCTGGTCACCCTCTCCGTGATCGCGGGCCTGGCGCTGCAGTTCGGGAATCTGGGCCTGCACAGCGGAAACGTCTATTTCGCCGCGCGCGAGCCACGGTCGCGGGATCGCATCCTGGGGAACACGCTCTGGCTCAGCCTGGCTCTGGGAGCAGCCGCCGGGTCGGTCATCCTGGGTCTCGCATGGATCCGGAGCGACTGGTTCGCCGGCATTCCGCGGGCGCTGATCGTCGTGACGGCCGCGGCTCTGCCCTTCCACTTCATGGGCTTCCTGTTTCAGAACGCCCTGCTGGGAATGAACGACATCGCCGCCTTCAACCTGCTCGAGATCGGCCAGCGGGTCCTGGCCTTCGCCGCGGTCGCCGTCTACCTCGTCGGTCTCGCCGGAGGCGTATCGGGGACGATCGTCCTGCTCGCGATCGTCGGCGTGCTGGGCGGAGCGGCGTCGGGCCTCACCTGCGCGCGCCGCGCCCCGTTCAGGGGGCGCTTCGATCCGGATCTGTTCCGGCGCATGGTCAGCTACGGCGGCCGCGCCTACGTCGCCTGCCTGTTCTCGTTCATGGTGATCCGGTCCGACATGCTCCTGGTGAATTATTATCTCGGAACGCCGGCGGCCGGGGTCTACTCGATCGCGGCGCAGATCGCCGACGTTCTGCTGATCGTCCCGGTGACCGTCGGCACCATCCTCATGCCCCGCATCGCCGGTGCGGGTGCGGCCGACCCCGAGGCGATCACGGCGCGCGTCACCCGCCACGCCGTGCTCATTCTGAGCGTCCTGTGCGCAGCCGCGTTCATCCTGGTCGATCCGGTCGTTCACCTCCTGTACGGAACTCCGTTCGCCGCGGCCGTCGCCCCGACGCGATGGCTCCTGCCGGGCGTCTGGGCCCTCGGCGTGAACGGCATTCTGATGAATCATTTCGCGGGCCGGGGGCTTCCGTGGGCGGCGGTGGCGATCCCGGCGGGGGGACTGGCGGTCAACCTGGGCCTGAACGTCCTGTTGATCCCGCCGTTCGGCCTGATCGGGGCCGCGGGCGCTTCGACCGCGGCGTACGGCCTGATGTTCGCCCTGTCGCTGGCATGGTTCGTGCGCTCCGGATCGGCCGGACTGCGCGAGACGATCGTCATGCCGGCGGACGAGATCGCCGGCCTCCTGGGGCTGCGGACATGAGCTTCGAGGCGAGAAACGTCGACCGCGCTCGCGCCGACGTCCGGGCCGCCTATTCGAGGAACGCGGGCCGGGTCGAGGCGCGAGGCTTCAGGGACAATCCGACCTACCTGGCGACCAAGGCCCTGGTGGACTGGGACCTGCTGGAAGATCTCGATCTCGAGCGATCCGACGTCCTGAACGTGGGCTGCTTCGAGCCGATCGACGAGCTGCACTTCGCGCGGCGGGTGCGGTCCTGGACCGCCATCGACGTCAACGAGGACGCCGTCGCGATGGCGGAGCGGATCCTGCGCCGCGAGCTGGCGCCCGACCTGTGCTCGCGGGTGCGGTTCCTCGTCGAGGACGCGTGCCGGATGTCGTTCGCCGACGCCTCGTTCGACGCGGCCGTCTCGTTCTCCACCATCGAGCACATCCCGGGCGCCGAGCACCGCCGCGCGGCCCTGAGCGAGATGCTCCGCGTCGTCCGGCCGGGCGGGCATCTGATCGTCACGGTGCCGAACCGCTACAGCACCTTCCTGTTCGCCCACCTGCGCAACCGCCGGACGCGGAGCGATTACGGTTACTCCTATCTGTACGGTCCCTGGGAGCTGAAGCGCGAGCTCCGGGGGCTCGGGCTGCGCGTCGTCAGGTTCTCGTCCGAATGGCGCGGTCTGCTGACGATGCCCTCGTTCATGCCGAAACCGTTTCGCGACCTCCTGTATCCCCTCGTCCACTTCGGCGAGCGGATCGGGTGTCTCGCGCGCAAGCCGGAGGCGCCGTGAGGACCGCGGCCGTGCTGCTCCTCGTGCGCGACCCGGGACGGGTCGAGCGGAGCCTGTCCTCGATCCTCCCGGGGCTGGACCTCCAGCCGATCCGGAGGGAGGAGGTTCAGGGGCTCGGTCCGATGGCCCTCCTGTCGCGCCTCGCGCGGATGCGGGCGGAGGAGTTCATCGTCCTGAGCGATCATCTGGATTTCCATCACAAGATGATCCGGCTGCAGGCCCTGGGAGCGCTGGCGCCCGCGCGGTCGAAACGGCTCGTCGATCTGCAGGGCTCGGAGATGATCCTGTCGCCGGCGCGCTTCCTGCTGCGCGATCTGCCCCTGTACGTTGCCGGCCTGGGGGCCTGCGCCTGGGTCGTCCTGAGGACGGCCGCCCGCATCACCCGGCTGCGCCGCGCTCCGCGGCACGCACCGGCCCCGGCCTCCGGCCGCCGCGTCTGCTATCTGCGCAGCGATCTGTGGTCCGGGATCGAAGCGGGCGGATCGGTGGCTCACACGGCCGGAGTGGCCGCGGGGTTTCACGGCGCGGGCGCCGAGCTGAGCTTCGTGAGCACGGCCGCCCCGCGGATGATCGATCCCGCGCGCCACGCGGTGCACGTCGTGCGGCCCTCGCGACTGTACAACGTGGCCCGGGAGATCCCTTATTTCGCGCACTCGTTCCGTTTCGAGCGTCAGGCGCGGACGATCCTCGCGCGCCGGCCGGCCGACCTGATCTACCAGCGCTTCGACGCCGGGAACCACGCCGGCGTGGCGCTGTCGAGACGGTTCGGCGTGCCGCTGGTCCTCGAATACAACGGATCGGAGGTCTGGATCGCCGACCACTGGTCCCGGCCGCTCGGATGGCGTCCGCTGTTCGTCGGGCTGGAGGCGATCAATCTGCGCCATGCCGATCTGATCGTGGTGGTCTCCGACGCCCTCCGGGACGGCCTGGTCGCGCGCGGCGTGGAGCCGGAACGGATCGTGACGCGGCCGAACGGCGTCGATCCGGAGCGTTACCATCCCGACCTGGACGGCGGCGCCGTGCGGCGGCGGCACGGTCTGGAGGGGGCCACCGTGATCGGTTTCATCGGCACCTTCGGGATGTGGCACGGCGCCACGGTGCTGGCGCGGGCCGCGGCGCGCGTTCTGGCATCGCGGCCCGGGACCCGGCTCCTGTTCGTCGGCGATGGGCCGGAGCGCGCCGGGTGCGAGGCGATCCTCGCCTCCGCCGGCCAGCGGGCCCGGGCCGTCTTCACCGGCCTCGTGCCTCAGGAAAACGGCCCGGAACATCTCGCCGCCATGGACATCCTGGCGGCCCCGCACGTGCCGAACGCGGACGGCACGCCGTTCTTCGGCTCGCCGACCAAGTTGTTCGAGTACATGGCGATGGGGCGGGGCATCGTCGCCAGCCGCCTCGATCAGATCGCGGGGGTGCTGGAGGACGGGCGAACGGCGCTCCTGAGCGATCCCGGTAACGCGTCGTCGCTGGCGGATGCTCTCGTGCGCCTGGTGGATGATCCGCTGTTGCGCAAGCGGCTGGGGGAGGCGGCCCGCCGTCGCGCGGTCGAGCGGCACACGTGGGAGGCCCACGTGGGCGGGATCATCGAGGCGCTCCGGGAGAGGGGGCTGTTGCGATGGACCTGACGGGGACGCGGTTCGATCCGATCGTGGCCGCGCGTGGACTGAAGCGCCGCGTGGGGCAGGCCGTCCGCCGCCTGCGCGATCGGGCCCACCTGGCGATCCCCTCGGAGAACGAATTCCTCGGAGTGCTGGGAGGGCGCTTCGGAACACCGGCCGAGGCGATGACGGGACTCCGCGCGCATGCGGAGAGGCTGTTCGTCGCCGATCTCCCGCGCGGCCGCATCCTCCGTTTCCTGAAGGAGCGCCATCCGGCGCGCGTCTCCGCCATCGTGCGGGAGGCGGACCGGGTCCTCGCGCACCGCTTCGACCTGTTGGGTTCGGGGCCGTGCGACCTCGGGCCGCGCCTGCCGTGGCACGTCGACTTCAAGTCGGGGCACGCCTGGCCGCGCCACGCGTACTTCGAGGATCTGCAGGCGGCGATGTCCGGGGATTTCGGACGCGGATTCGACATCAAGGTGCCCTGGGAGCTGTCGCGCTTCCAGCATCTGCCCTGCCTGGGCCAGGCTGCCTGGCTCACGGGCGACGGTCGGTATTTCGCCGAATTCAAGGAGCAGATCCGGGACTGGCTGCGCGAGAACCGGCCCGCGCGCGGAGTCAACTGGACCTGCACGATGGACGTGGCCATCCGGGCGATCAACTGGATCTGGGCGTACGGGTTCTTCCGCGAGGAGGTCGACGCGGACCGGCCCTTCGCATCCCTCCTTCTGAGATCGCTCTTCGCGCACGGACGATTCATCGCGGGACATCTGGAGCACGGGCCTCCCAACGGCAATCACTATCTGGCGGACCTGGTCGGGCTGCTCTTCCTGGGTGTGCTTTTCCGCGGCGCTCCGGAGGCCGACGTCTGGAAGGGACTGGCGATCACCGAGATCGTCCGCGAGAGCGGTCTGCAGACCTATCCCGACGGCGTCGACTACGAGGCGTCGATCGCGTACCACAGGCTGACCACGGAGATGCTCCTCACGGCGCTGCTTCTCGCGGAGCGCTCGGGCTTCCGGCTGCCCGAGCTGCGCGAGGATGTGCGTCGCCGCGTCGATTTCATCGCCCATTACGTGAAGCCGAACGGGCTCGCGCCCCAAATCGGGGACAACGACGACGGCCGGCTTCAGATTCTGGGCGGGTACGGAAACGATCGGCGGGATCACCGGCATCTCCTCGCAACGGCCGGCTGCGCGTACGGGGACGCGGCGCTGTTCGCCCTGGCCGGAGATCGCTGGGACGAGGCCCTCTGGATCGAGGGGGATCGCTGTCTCGATCTGCTCGGCCCGCCGGCGGCCGCGCCGCGCGTGACCGTCACCGGCGCGCACTATCCGCACGCCGGCCTCGCCATCCTGCGGCACCTGGATCTCTACGCGATCCTCGATGCGGGGCCCGTGGGCATGGGGGGCATCGGCACGCACGCACACAACGACACCCTGTCGATCGAGATCTCCGCGGGAGGCCGCGACATCCTCGTCGATCCCGGGGTCGGCGTCTACACGCCCGATCGGGAGATCCGCGATCGCTTCCGATCCACGGCCGCTCACAACACCGTGAGGGTGGACGGCCAGGAGATCAATCCGCTGCCGTCCGAGCCGTTCCGCCTGCCGGGGCTCGACGAGCCGTCCATCCTGCGTTTCGTCTCCCGGCGCGGTTTCGATCTGGTCGAGGCGGAGCACCGCGGATACATGCGGCTGGCGTCACCGGTTCTCCATCGGCGCGTTCTGCTGCTCAACAAGCGCACGGGTCGCTTCGTGATCGAGGACTCCCTCGTCGGCAGGGGGCGCCATGCCCTGGAGTGGTACTTCCACCTGGATCCAGAATGCGAAGCGTCGGTCGAGGCCGCGGGGAGCGTCGTGCGCGGGCGGACCGGCCCCCTCCGGTTCGCGATCCTGCCTCTCCTTCTGCCGGAGGGAGCCTCGGCGCGGGTCGAGGCCGATCGGTTCTCCCGCGCCTATGGACGCGTGGAATCGTCATTCCGGGCGCGTTACGAATGGTCGGGTCCACTGCCGATCACCGCCCGATTCGCGCTGGAGATCGCGGGAGTCGAGCGGGCCTGCGGGGCCGGCGGACGGGAGGAGGCGCCGTGAAGCAGGTTCTCCTGATCGACGGGCGGACGGTCGTGGAGGAGGTCCCGGCTCCGCGGGCCGAGCCGGGTCGCGTGCTCGTGCGCACGGCGTTCTCGGTTCTGAGCTCCGGAACGGAGCGCAAGGCGCTCGGCGCCTCGAGCGGCCCGTCGCTTCTGCGCGATGCCGCCGACCCGGCGAAGATTCGCCGGGCGATGGAGATCCTGCGATCGGAGGGCCCGGGCGGCGTGCTGTCGCGGCTGCGCGGCCGCGAGGCGGGCGCCGTCGCTCCCGGCTACGCGGCGTCGGGCGTCGTGGAAGCGGTGGGTCGCGGCGTGGCGGATCTGCCCCGCGGGACGCGCGTGGCCTGCGCCGGGGCGGGATACGCCAGCCACGCCGAGTGGATCGCCGTGCCGCGCAACCTCGTCGTTCCGGTCCCGGAGGGCCTCCCCCTGAGCGAGGCGGCGTTCGCGACGCTCGGGGCGATCGCGCTGCAGGGGGTGCGGCGATCGGGCGTGCGGATCGGCGAAACGGCGGTCGTCCTGGGCCTCGGGCTGATCGGGTGCCTCGGGGCGCAGATCCTGAGGGCCGCCGGCGCCCGCGTCCTGGGCTTCGACACGGACCCGGCTCGCGCCGCGCGGGCCCGCTCGCTCGGCATCGACGCGCACGACCTGGCGTCCCGGGATCCGCGGGACGAGGTGCCCCGCGCGACCGGGGGGCTGCTGGCGGACGCGGTTCTCGTGTACGCGGCGTCGGAGCGGTCCGAGGTGGCCAACCTGGCGATGCGCATCTGCCGTCGGAAGGGGACGGTCGTCCTGATCGGCGACGTGGGCATGGATCTGGATCGCTCCCTCATGTACGAGAAGGAGCTCGACCTGCTGATGAGCACCTCCTACGGTCCCGGCCGGTACGATCCCTCCTACGAGGAGAAGGGGATCGACTACCCCCCGGCCTACGTGCGCTGGACGGAGAACCGCAACATGGACGCTTTCCTCCGGCTGGCGCGGGACGGGCGCGTGCGTGTGGGGGCGCTGATCGATCGCATCGTCCCGCTGGATCGGGCGGGGGAGGCGTACGCCGCGATCGCCGGCGAGGGATCCGGCGATCGTCCGCTCGGTATCGTGCTGGCTTACGCGTCGGCGGCTGGAGATTCCGCCGCCGACGGCTTCCCGGAGAGAGCTCCCGCCGGGCCGGCGGCCGGGCCGCGGCCGCCGGCTTTTGATCCGCTGCCGCGCGCCGGGGGGACGATCGGCGTCGCCCTTTGCGGAGCGGGCGCGTTCGTGAAGGGGGCGCACCTTCCCGCGCTGCGCCGCAGGCGCGGGTTCCAGCTGCGGGCGATCG
>JBFGDZ010000079.1:0-15777 GCA_041580375.1 Candidatus Polarisedimenticolia bacterium | reverse complement strand
CGCCCGGACGGGAGCGCCGCGTCGCGCATCGCCCGGCGACTGTTCGACACCGTCGTGCGCCGCTGCGACTACCTGGTCGATTTCCACGCCGGATCGTTCCACCGGCGCAACCTCCCCCAGGTGCGCGCCGACCTGTCGCGCGAGGCGGTGCACGCCCTGGCCCTCGGGTCCGGTCCGGAGGTGGTGGTCCATACGATGGGGACCCGCGGCACACTGAGACGGGCCGCGACCGAGGCGGGGATCCCGGCCATCACCTACGAGGCGGGGGAGCCGACCGAGTTCCGCGAGACGGAGGTCGCGCGGGGCGTGGAAGGGATGATGCGCCTTCTCGCCCATCTGAAGATGTCCGGCCAGGGCACGAGCGCACGCTCCGCACCGCAGATCTTCTACCGCTCCAGATGGGTGCGGGCGAACGAAGGGGGGATCTTCCTGTCGGTCGTGCCGCTCGGCGCCCGGGTCAAGCGGGGCATGATCCTCGGGCACATCACCGACCCGATCTCGAACGAGCGCACGGATCTCGTGGCGAACCACTCCGGACGCGTGATCGGCATGGCGGTGAACCAGGTCGTCATCCCCGGATTCGCGACCTTCCACGTGGGGATCGAGGACGGCAAGCCGAAGAAGTTCGACACGACCGAGGACGAGCCGATGAGCGCCCTCGACGAGCCGGTCGAGCTGGACGAGCGCCCCGAATGATCGCGCTGATGCTCGGCCGGCGCACCGCATTGGCGGGAGGGGCGCTCGTCGTCGCGGGGGCCGCCGTCTTCGTCTGGAAGGCCCTCCTCCTCGGCCTTCCGGTCGTGCCGACGGAGACGGAAGGGCCGTGGCGGGTCGAGCTGGAGATCACGACACGCGGCAGCGGCCGCGGCAGCGTGCGCGTGTCGCTCCCGTCCACCGGCCCCCGCCAGGTGATCTTCGACGAGAGCGCCTCCGCGGACCGGCTTCTGTTCGCCATCCGCACGGAGGGGGATCAGCGCACCGGCGTCTGGAGCGGCCGCTTCGGCGGCGTGCACCGGATCGTCTACTCCTTCCGAGTCGACATCGACCCGGCCGCCGCGGCGCGGCTGCCGGAGGGCGCGGTCGAGACGCCCCCGGATGACGTCGTCGAGTCCCACGGCGGAGCCACGGCGGCGCACCCCGCGGGCGCCCCGGAGATCCAGGCGTTGCTCGCCACGATCGACCTGCCCGGCGAGGATCCGGTCTCGCGCGTGCGCCGCATCCTCCGGTTCGTCAGCGACGAGGTGGCGACGGTCGCCCAGGGGAGCGAGGACGCCCTCCTGACCCTGGCCGCGCGCGAGGGCCGTCCCGAGGGGAAGGTGAGGCTCCTGGTCACCCTGCTGCGGGCTGCCGGCATCCCCGCCCGCCCGGTGGCCGGCCTGAGCCTGCGGACCGTTCCGGTGCCGGACCGCGTGGTCTGGGCCGAGGCGTGGATCGGGGGCTGGATCCCGATCTCGATCGGCGACGACCGGCTCGGACGCCGCCCCGCGGACACCGTGCTGCTGCGCCGCGGCGGGCTGGCGCTCGTCGAGGCGACCGGCGTCGAGGCGACGGGACACCGCTGGCGCGCCCTGCGCGAGCACCTGCAGCCGGACGAGCTGGCCGCCATGATGGTGCCGGCGAACCCGGTCCTGGCCCGGCTGTCACTCTACCGGCTGCCCGTGGGCACGCAGTCGGCGCTGCGCGCCCTCCTGCTGCTGCCGGTCGGGGCGCTCGTCGTGGCGCTGTTCCGCAACGTCGTGGGCGTTCCCACCTTCGGGACGTTCATGCCGGTCCTGATCGCGCTCGCGCTGCGGAACACCTCGCTGCTGCCGGGGCTGGGGATGGTGGCGGGGGTGATCGTCATCGGGATCGTCGGGCGGCTGGGACTCGAGCGGCTGCGGCTGCTTCTCGTGCCGCGGCTGGGCGTCCTGCTGTGCGTCGTCGTGCTGGTCGTCACCTCCATCGCCCTGGCGGCGCGGGGCGAAGCCGGGAGCGAGTTCTTCGGCGGCGTCCTGCTGCCGATGGTCATCCTGACCATGCTGATCGAGCGCTTCTCGGTGACGCTGGCCGAGGAGGGGCTGCGCACGGCGATGGTGCAGGCGGCGTGGTCGACGATCGTGGCGACCGCCGTCTATCCGCTGTTCCGGAGCGCGCGCATGGAGCATCTCCTGTTCGGCTTCCCGGAGCTGGTCCTCGCGATCATGGGCCTGCTCGTGTGGATCGGCGGCTACACGGGATACCGGGTCTCCGATCTGATCCGCTTCCGCATGCTGGCGCGCCCGACGGAGGACGCATGAGGCTGGCCCGGACCCTGCGGCGGCTGGGCGTCCTGGGGATCAACCAGCGCAACGCGGAGTACACGCTGCGCTGGAACGAGCGGCGTCTCTATCCGCGCGTCGACGACAAGCTCGCCAGCAAGCGCCTGTGCGAAGAGGCGGGCATCCCGGTCCCGCGGCTGCTGGCGGTCGCCCGGCAGCATTTCGAGCTGGGGGCGCTGGGCGAGACGCTGGAGCAGTTCACCACCTTCGCCCTGAAGCCCGCGCGGGGCGCCATGGGCAACGGCATACTGGTCGTGATCGGGCGGGACGGAAAGCGGTTCCTGCGTCCCGGCGGGCGGTGGCTGACTCTTCCCGATCTTCAGTACCACGCCTCCGGCATCATCTCGGGGCTCTATTCGCTGTCCGGGCACCCCGACGCCGCCATGGTGGAGGAGAAGCTCAACGTGCATCCGGTGCTCGCCGAGATCGTCGCCGACGGCGTGCCCGACCTGCGCGTCATCCTGTTCCGGGGCGTGCCGGTGATGGCGATGACGCGCCTCCCCACGCGTCGATCGGGCGGACGGGCCAACCTGCACCAGGGGGCCGTCGGCGCGGGCGTGGACCTGACGACGGGGAGGATCGTGCATGCCGTGCTCGACAACCGGCCGGTGCGCAAGCACCCCGACACCGGGGCGCACCTGATCGGGCGGACCATACCCGATTTCGACCGCGGCCTGGCCATCGCGGTGGCCGCCGGGGATCAGACCGGCCTGGGCTACGTCGGAGCCGACGTCGTCGTCGACGCGTACCGCGGGCCGCTCATCCTGGAGCTGAACGCGCGTCCCGGACTGGCGGTGCAGATGGCCAACCACGCCGGCCTCCTGACGCGTCTGCAGATGGTCGAGCGCGAGTGGATGCCCGGCCGCTCGCTGCAGGAGCGCCTCGCGCTCGGCCGCCGGATCGCCTCCCGGGCCGGGGAGATCCTGTGAGGCGGATCGCGGGGAGCGCGCTGATGCTGACGGTCCTGTTCGGCTCTCCCGCGCTGGCGCAGACTTATTACGACGTGCGCTACGAGGCGCGCCTCATCCCCAGCAAGCGATCCGCCTCGGTCTCGATCCGCGTGACGCAGTCGGAGCGCCTGCTGCGATCGCTCCGGCTGAGCATCGACCCCGCGCTGCATCGAGGCTTCCAGGGGGACGGGGAGGTGCAGACCGGGATCGACTTCGTCCTGTGGCGGCCTCCCGCCGCGGGGGGGACGCTGCGCTACACCTTCCACATCGATCAGCTGCGCAGCGACCAGAGCTACGACGCGCGCTGCGCCGCCACATGGGCGGTGTTCCGCGGGGACGATCTGGTTCCCCCGGTGACGGCGCGGGCCCGCCCCGGGGCGCAGTCGCGCGCGCGCCTGCACCTGCTGCTCCCCGAGGGGTGGTCGGCGGCGACGCGGTTCCGTCCCGCCGGCAACGGCGGCTGGGAGATCCGGGATCCCAGGCGCCGCTTCGACCGGCCGACCGGCTGGATCGTGGCGGGCCGGAACCTGGGGATCGTGAGGGAGCGGGTCGCGGGCGTGCGGGTGACGATCGCGGGGCCGGCGGGCCAGCGTCTGCGCCGGCTCGACATCCTGGCGCTTCTGCGCTGGACCCTGCCGGTGCTGGGCGAGGTGGTCGGGAACCTGCCCGAGCGGCTGCTGGTCGTCGGCGCCGGGGATCCGATGTGGCGCGGGGGGCTGTCGGGGCCCTCGTCGCTCTTCATCCACGCCGATCGCCCCCTCATCACGCCGGACTCCACGAGCCCGGTCCTGCACGAGGTGTTCCACGCGGTCGTGCGGAGGAGGGCCTGGCCGGGGGACGACTGGATCGTCGAGGGGCTCGCGGAGCTCTACGCGCTCGAGATGCTGGTGCGATCCAAGAGCATCAGCCGCGCGCGCTACGACCGGGCCCTCGCCCGCCAGGCGGCGAAGGGGCGCCGGGCCGCCAACCTGCAGTCGGACCGCGCCGCCGACAACGTCAAGGCGCGGGCGGTCGACGTCCTGCACGCGCTCGACCTGGAGATCCGCAGGGCCTCATCGGGAGCGCGGAGTCTGGATGAAGTCGTTCGCGCCCTGGCGGCGGGAAACGAGCCGATCACCTCGGCGCGCCTGCGGGCCGAGTCGGAGAAGGTGGCCGGCCGGGGCCTGGGCGCCTTCTTCCGCCGCCACGGCGTCCCGCTGGCGCCCGGCACGGCGGCCGAGAAGCCGGACGCACGCTGAGGCCCGGCTCCCGGAGAGCCCCGGAAGGACGTCGCCCCCATCCGCTCCGGCCACTTGACGGGCGAGAAGTTTTGTATTAATTTTCAAACCAACGTTTGTTTTAATTGATTGTTCGAGCCCTGCGGAGCCAGAATGGCCACGGCGGCCGAGTCCCACGACAGGTCGGCCCAGACCCGCGACAATCTGATCCGCGCCGCCGAGAAGCTGTTCGCCGAGCACGGCATCACCGGCGCCTCGCTCCGGGCGATCACCCGGGAGGCCTCCGCGAACCTGGCCTCCGTCAACTACCACTTCGGATCGAAGGACGACCTGGTGCGGGCGGTCCTCTCGCGCAGGCTCGAGCCGCTCAACCGGGAGCGCCTGCGTCTGCTGGACGCGTGCCTCGCCGGCGCGGGCGAGCCTCCCTCCCCCGAGTGCATCGTGCGCGCGTTCGTGTCCCCGGTCCTCGAGCTGATCCAGCGCGAGCGGGGCGGCCACGATTTCGCCCGGCTCATCGGGCGCTCCTTCGCCGAGCCGGACGCCGGACTGCGCAACCTCCTGATCGAGCAGTTCCGCGAGGTGATCGTCCGTTTCAGCGAGGCGCTCGGGCGCGCCCTGCCTCATCTGCCGAAGGAGGAGATCTACTGGCGTTTCCACTTCATGGTCGGCTCGATGGTGCACACGGCGGCGCTCGGATTTCTGGTGCGCGAGATCTCGGGCGGGCTGTGCAATCCGATGGACGTCGACGGCGTCGTCAATCGCCTCGTGCGTTTCATCAGCGGCGGGATGCGCGAGCCGGCCACGGCCCGGGAGTGGAAGCAATGAGCGCGCACCGCGGGGCCGCGCGCCCGGAGGCCCGGGTCCCGTGCGCGACGGCGCCGGTTGCCGTCGCGGCCGCGGCGGCGCTCGCCCTTTTCCTGCCGGCGTCGTGCGTCTCCGTCCCTCCCGAGCAGCATCCGGATCTACGCGTGGAACTCCCCCCCCGCTTCGCGGCCGCCGGGGATGAGGGAGAGGGGACGGATCCCGCGGCGGGCCCGCCGGCGGAGCCGGCCTGGTGGACAACGTTCGGCGACGAGCGGCTGGACCGGATCGTCGAGGAGGCGCTCGCGAGCAACCACGATCTCGCCGCCGCGGCGGCGCGCGTCGAGGCCGCGGGGGCCGGGGCGCGCATCGCCGGGGCGGATCGCATGCCGCAGGCCTCGTTCGAGTTCGACCCGGCGCGGCGCCGGCAGAACTTCATCGGGTTTCCGATCCCGGGCGGCGGCGGCGTCCTCAGCACCACGACGACGACCTTCGGCGCCTCGCTGAACCTGTCCTGGGAGGTCGATCTCTGGGGCCGCCTGCGCGCCCGGGCGGCCGCGGGACTGGCCGATCTGGAGGCGGCGGGCGCCGACCTCGAGGGGGCGCGCCTGTCGCTCGCGGGGCAGGCCGCGAAGGCCTGGTTCGCCCTCGTCGAGGGGGTGGAGCAGGTGGCGCTCGCCCGCGACACGCTTCAGAACCGGCGGCTGACGCGCGAGCGGATCGCGCGGCGCTACGAGCTCGGGGTGCGGCCGGCCCTCGATCTGCGCTTCGCCCTGGCCGCCGAGGCGCGCGCCGAGGCGGAGCTCGCCGCGAGGCTTCAGCGTCTCGACGCCGCGCGCCGACAGGTCGACGTCCTGCTGGCGCGATATCCGGACGGACGCCTCGGGGAGGATGCCGGGTCGGTGTCGCTGCCCGTCCTGCCGGAGGCGGTCCCGCCCGGGCTGCCGGCCGATCTCGTCGCGCGCCGGCCCGATCTGCGCGCCGCCGAGCGGCGGCTCCTCGCCTCCGGACTGGCCGTCAAGGAGGCGCGCGCGGCCCTCTACCCCTCCTTCCGACTGACCGGATCGGCCGGACGGCTGAGCCGCGAGCTGGAGCAACTGACGAAGGGGGACTTCTCCGTCTGGAGCATCGCCGGCAGCCTGCTGCAGCCGCTGTTTCAGGGAGGCCGGCTGCGCGCCGGCGTGCGGCTGGCCGAGGCGCGCCAGCGCGAGGGGGCGGAGGCCTGGGTGCAGAGCGCGCTGCGCGCGTTCGCCGAGGTCGAGACGTCGCTCGCCGCGGAGACGCACCTGCGCGCGCAGGAGAGGGCGCTGGCGGAGGCGGCCGAGCAGTCGATCGCCGCGCGCCGTCTGGCCGAGACCCGCTACGACGCCGGACTGGTCGACTACCTCTCCGTGCTGGAGGCGCAGCGGGAGGAGACGCTGGCCCGCGGTCTTCTCATCGACGCGCGGCGCCGGCTCCTGGAGAACCGGATCGATCTGCACCTCGCGCTCGGGGGCGGATGGCGCGCGCCGCAGGCTGGGGACGAGCCGGCGTCCGGCCCGGAGGACGCCGGGATAGCGCGGATTGAGATGGGCGGGAGACCGGGAGGTTCGCCGTGACGCGCCGGACGGTCCTGCGCGTCGTGCTGCCGGTCGCGGTCCTGGCGATCGGGTTCGCCGGCGCGTTCCTCATCATCCGGTTCCGGCCGCGCGTCGAGCGCCGGGCGGCGGACGTGCCGCCGCCGATCGTGCGCGTCGGGAGGGCGGTGCGGCAGGACCTGGCGCTCGACGTCCGGTCGCAGGGGACCGTGGCGCCGCGCACGGCGACGACGCTCGTGGCGGAGGTCTCCGGGCGCGTCGAGGCGGTCGCCGCCGAGTTCGCTGCGGGGGGGTTCTTCCGCAGGGGGGAGGCGCTCGTGCAGATCGATCCGCGCGATCACCGCCTGGCGGTGTCGGCGGCCGAGGCCGAGGTGGCGCGCGCGCGGGTCATGCTCGACCGGGAGATCGCCGAGGCCGAGGTGGCGCGCCGCGAGTGGGAGGAGCTGGGGCGCGGCGAGCCGGCTGCGCTGGCGCTGCGCGAGCCGCAGCTCGCGGAGGCGCGGGCCGTGCTGCAGGCGGCCGAAGCGGCCCTCGAGAAGGCGCGGCTCGATCTGTCGCGCACGACGATCCGGGCGCCGTACGACGGCCGCATCCGCGAGACCACTGCCGACGTCGGCCGGTACGTCTCGCCCGGGACGCCGGTCGCGTCGATCTACGCCACCGACCTGGCGGAGATCCGCCTGCCGGTCCCGAAGCACGAGATCGGCTTCCTCGACATCGACCTCGGATCGGGGGACGGCACGGCGGGCCCCGAAGTCCTGCTGCGCGGCGCGATCGGCGGCCGGACGCACGAGTGGCGGGGGCGGATCGTGCGGACCGACAGCGCATTCGACGAGAGGACGCGCATGCTCGACCTGTTCGCCCGCGTCGCGGATCCGTTCCGCCGCGCGCCCGGCGCGCGCGGGACGCCGCTGCCGATGGGGCTGTTCGTCGAGGCGGAGATCCGGGGCCGGCTGGCGGCCGGCGTCGTCGTGCTGCCGCGCACGGCGCTGCGCGACGACGGCCGGGTGCTGATCGTCGACGGCGAAGGCCGCCTCCGCTTCCGGGCGGTCGAGCCGGTCCGGGTGGCGCGCGACCGGGTCGTCCTGCGCGACGGCGTCGAGGACGGTGAGATCGTCTGCGTCTCGACGCTCGAGACTGTGGTGGACGGCATGCGCGTGCGCACCGTGCTGGAGGGCGAGGACCCGACGCTGCCGCCCGAGGTGGAGCCCGACACGGGAGCGGGATCGTGAAGCGGGTCATCGCCTGGTTCGCCGAGAACGGCGTGGCGGCCAACATCCTGATGGTCCTGATCGTCGCCACCGGACTGACCACGCTCTGGGGGATCAAGCAGGAAGTCTTCCCCGAGTTCTCCTCCGATCTGATCACGGTCACCGTGCCTTACCCGGGCGCGGCGCCGGAGGAGGTCGAGGAGGGGGTCGTCGTCCGCGTCGAGGAGAAGATCCAGGACCTCGAGGGGATCAAGGAGATCCGATCCACGTCGTCCGAGAACGCCGGCACCGTCGTCGTCGAGATCATGCAGGGCTTCGACGCGCAGAAGCTCCTCAACGACATCAAGTCGCGCGTCGATGCGATCGACACGTTTCCGGAGGAGGCCGAGGAGCCGGTCATCGAGGAGGTTCTGATCCGGCGGCAGGTGCTCGAGGTGGCGATCGCCGGGGACGCCGACGAGCGATCGCTCCGGCGCCTCGGGGAGCGGATCCGGGACGACATGGTCGCGCTCCCGGGCATCACGCAGGTCGAGCTGGTCGCCGTCCGGCCCTACGAGATCTCGGTCGAGGTCTCCGAGGAGGCGCTGCGGCAGTACGGGCTGACGTTCGAAGAGGTGGCGGCCGCCATCCGCCGGTCGTCCCTCGACCTGCCGGGCGGGAAGATCGCGACGGCGGGGGGCGAGATCCTGCTGCGCACCGAAGGGCAGGCGTACCGCGGGCGCGAGTTCGCGGCGCTGCCGCTGCTGATCCTGCCCGACGGCCGGCGGCTCCTGGTGGGCGACGTGGCGACGGTCGTCGACGGGTTCGCCGACACCGACCAGCGGGCGCGCTTCGACGGACGCCCCGCCGTCCTGCTTCAGGTGTATCGCGTCGGGGAGCAGGACGCGCTGGAGGTCGCCGCGACGGTCAAGGACTACCTGGAGCGGGCGCGGCCCCGCGTGCCGGAGGGGATCACCCTGACCGTCTGGCACGACATGAGCCGCGTGCTGCGCAGCCGGCTCGACCTCCTGATGCGCAACGGCCTCGCCGGCTTCGCGCTCGTCGTGCTGGTGCTGTCGCTGTTCCTGAGGCTGCGGCTCGCCGGGTGGGTGTCGCTCGGCATTCCGATCTCCTTCCTCGGCGCCATCGCCCTGATGCCGACGCTCGGAGCGTCGATCAACCTGATCTCGCTGTTCGCCTTCATCGTCGTGCTCGGGATCGTCGTGGACGACGCCATCATCGTGGGGGAGAACGTCTACACGCGCTACCAGGAGGGCCGTCACGGGCTGGGCGCCGCCGTCGAGGGCGCCACGGGCGTCAGCACGCCGGTCATCTTCGCCGTCCTCACGAGCGTCGCGGCGTTCGCCCCGCTCCTGAACGTGACGGGACAGACCGGCAAGATCATGCGGGTCATCCCGCTCATCGTCATCCCGACGCTGATCTTCTCCCTCATCGAGTCGCTGCTGATCCTGCCGAACCACCTGTCCCACCTCCCGCCGGGCGATGCGCCGGCCCGGACGCGCGCGGGACGGTGGTGGGGGCGCGTCCAGTCCCGGGTCGCGGCCTTGCTCCACTTCGTCATCCGGAGGAGCTACCGGCCGACGCTCGAGCGGGCGATCGAGTGGCGCTATTTGACGCTGTCGATCGGCGTGGCCCTTCTCCTGATGACGTTCGCGGTGGTGCGCGGCGGCTGGATCCAGTTCAATTTTTTCCCGGCCATCGAGGCGGACAACGCCGTGGCGCTCCTGACCATGCCGCAGGGGACGCCGTCCGCCGTGACCGAGGAGACGGTGCGCCGCATCGAGGCGACCGCGCTGGCGCTCGAGCGGGAGATCGAGGAGGAGCACGGCCAGGACGTCATCCGCCACGTCCTGACCTCGATCGGGGAGCAGCCGTTCCGGGGCGCGCAGACGCGCGGCGCCGCCAGCGCCGGTTCGCAGTTTTCCGGATCGCACCTGGGCGAGGTGAACATCGAGCTGGCGCCGTCGGAAGAGCGGGAGATCACGAGCGCCACGATCGCGCGGATGTGGCGCGAGCGCACCGGGACCGTGCCGGACGCCGTCGAGCTGACCTATACGTCGTCCCTCTTCTCCACCGGCGAGGCGATCAACGTGGAGATCGCGGGGCCGGACGTCGATCGCCTGCGCGCCTACGCGGCGCTCCTCAAGGAGGAGCTGCGCGGCTACCCGGGCGTGCAGGACATCGCCGACTCGTTTCGCGCCGGCAAGAAGGAGCTGGAGCTTCGGATCACCCCCGAGGCCGAATCGTCCGGGCTGGCGCTCGGCGACCTGGCGCGCCAGGTGCGCCAGGCGTTCTACGGCGAGGAGGCCCAGCGCATCCAGCGCGGGCGCGACGAGGTCAAGGTGATGGTGCGCTACCCCGAAGAGCGGCGCCGCTCGCTCGCCGACCTGGAGGAGATGCGCGTGCGCGGGCCGGACGGCGCCGCCGTGCCGTTCGCGACCGCGGCGCGTGCCAGCGTCGAGCGCGGGCCGGCCGCGATCCACCGCACCGACCGCCGCCGCGTCGTCAACGTGACGGCCGACGTCGATCCCGAGAAGGGGAACACGGAGAAGATCCTGGCCGACCTCAGCGCCAGCGTGCTGCCCCGCCTGCGCGCCGACTTCCCGGAGATCCGCGCAACCTTCGAGGGACAGCAACAGCAGCAGCGCGAGACGATGGGGGGCCTCAAGAGGGGATTCGTCGTCGCGCTGCTCGTCATCTACGCGCTGCTGGCGATCCCGTTCAAGTCGTACGCGCAGCCGCTGATCGTGATGAGCGCCATCCCGTTCGGTCTGATCGGCGCCATCGGCGGCCACGTCCTGATGGGGATGGACCTCACCGTCCTGTCGATGTTCGGGATCGTGGCGCTCACCGGCGTCGTCGTCAACGACAGCCTGGTGATGGTCGACTACATCAACCGCGGTTACCGCGAGGGGATGTCGATGCGCGAGGCGATCCGGCAGGCCGGCGTCCTGCGCTTCCGCCCCATCCTGCTGACGTCGCTGACGACCTTCGCCGGGCTGACGCCGCTGCTCCTGGAGCGGAGCGTGCAGGCGCAGTTCCTCATCCCGATGGCGATCTCGCTGGCTTTCGGCGTCCTGTTCGCCACCTTCATCAGCCTCGTCCTGGTGCCGTCGCTCTACGCGATCCTGGAGGACGCGCGCGGGCTCGTGACCGGGTCGGCGGGGGCGGCCGCCGTCGATCCCGCGGCGGGCCGCGGCGCGGCCGCGCGGGGCGGGGGCGCGGCGCGCTGATCCGGCGTCAGGTCCTCACGCGGGTCGTGTTGAAGAGCAGCCAGGCCATCGCCGCGAAGATGGCCAGCGGCATGAGAGGCTGCATGGGGCCGGCCCACTCCGGGCCGATCCCCGCCGGCCGCTGCCCGGCGAGCAGGGCGAACATCGCGATGCCGACCCCCACCAGCCCCTCGCCCGCCACGAGACCCGAGCCGAACAGCACGCCCTTCTCGCGCCGCCTCGCGAGCAGCGCCCGATCGTGGCGCGCCCGGCGCTCGACGAACAGGCGGATGAGCCCGCCGATAAACACGGGGGTCATCGTGGAGGCCGGCAGGTAGAGCCCGACCGCGAACGGCAGGGCGGGGATCCGGAGAGCGGCCGAGACCAGGGCGATGGCGACGCCGATCAGGACGAGCGCCCACGGCAGCTCGCGCGACAGCACCCCCTCGACGACGATCTTCATCAGCGTCGCCTGCGGCGCCGGCAGCGCCGGCGTCCCGAAACCGTACGCCTTGTGCAGTGCGACGACGGCCAGGCAGACGAAGGTGACGGCCGTGACGACGCCCAGAAGCTCGCCGATCTGCTGCCGCCGCGGCGTGGCCCCCAGCAGGAAACCGCTCTTGAGATCCTGCGACGTGTCGCCCGCGATCGACGCCGCGACCGCCACGACCGCGCCGACCAGGATCGCCTGCGCCATCGCGTCCGGCCCGGTCAGCCCCATGACGAGGAAGACGCCGCTCGTGCCGAGCAACGTCGCGATCGTCATCCCCGACGTCGGGTTCGAGGTGACCCCCACGAGCCCCACGATCCGGCTGGAGACGGTCACGAACAGGAAGGCGAACAGGGCGATCATCGCGGCCGAGACGATGCGCGCCGCGAGCGAGTCGACGAACCCGAGCACGAACGGCGAGAACGCCAGGAAGAGGATGACGGCGCCCGTGATCGTGAGCACGACCGGCATGCCGAGATCGTCGTCGGTGCGGTCCGGCGCCGCGAGCGCGCCGTCCAGCCGGCGCCGGAAGCCGCGCAGCCCGACGCGGAACGACTCCCAGATGGTCGGCACGGCCCGGATGAGCGACAGGATCCCCGCGCAGGCCACGGCCCCCGCCCCGATGTAGCGCACGTAGCGGGTCCACAATTGCGACGGCGACATGTCGCGGATCAGCATCTCGGTCTCGGGATAGAACGGGATGGTCCGATCGGCGCCCCAGACGGCGAGGATCGGGATCAGGACGAGCGACGAGACGAGCGTCCCGCCGACCATGACGGTGGCGATTCTGAAGCCCAGGATGTAGCCGACGCCGAGCAGCGCCGGCCCCGACTCCAGCGCGATCCGCCCCTTCGGCAGGTACGGCACCGCCACGGAGAAGACCTCGCGCCACAGGTGCATCGCCGATCCGAGCGCCTTGACGACGCCGCCGACGAGGATCCCCTTGAATATCGGCCACGAGTCGCTGCCGCCGCGGTCCGCGGCGACCATCACCTCGGCGCACGCGGTCCCCTCCGGGTAGGGAAGCGCCCCGTGCTCGTCGCGGATGAGAAGGCGCCTGAGCGGGATCATGAACAGGACGCCGAGCACGCCACCGCAGGCGGCGACGGCGATGACCTTCGTCAGGTCGGGGGTCCGCCCCCAGAGGTAGATCGCCGGGATGGTGAAGATGATCCCCGAGGCGAGCGACGACGAGGCGGAGCCGACCGTCTGCGAGATGTTGGCCTCGAGGATCGATCCGATGCGTCCGAACGGGGGCAGCGCCAGGAAGGCCAGCACGGTGAGGACGGCGATCGGAATCGAGGTGCTGATGGTCAGCCCGACGCGCAGGCCCAGGTAGGCGTTGGCGGCGCCGAACAGGATGCCGAACAGCGAGCCGGTGATCGCGGCGCGCAGGCTGAACTCGCGCGGCGATTCGGTCTTCGCCACGTACGGCCGGTAGTCCCGGCCCGGGATCGCCTCGTACGCTTCCGGCGGCAGTCCGTGACGCGTCGCGTCGGCCATCGCGCCGGAGACTAGCCGCTCGGATCGGGTCCGTCAAGTCGCGCGTCGCGGTCCTCTCCGGGAACGCAGGCCGCGGGAGCGGGTATACTGGCGCCCGTTCCGGACACCGTTCCGTTTCGGCCTCGGGAGGTGCAATGATGATGCGCCGCAGGGGACGCCTGGCGGGATTCATCGGGGGGGCGGTCGTGCTCGCCGTCGTGTGCGACGCGCCGTTCGCCCAGGAGGAGCTGCGGCTGGAGCTGTTCCGCCCGCGGCTGGAGGTCACGACCGAGGGGGTGCCGGAGAGCGACTTCGAGGATTTTGCCGGGGATCTGCGGCAGCGGCGCTTCTCGTTCAACCTCAACGTCCCGCTCGGCCGAACGAGCATCCACCCGGGCGGCGGGATCCTGGGGCACCAGTTCTTCGCCCAGGTGCGGCTGTCGTCGTCGCCGATCGAATTGTCGCTGCCGCCGGCGGAGATCGAACGCACGCTGTACTCCGGCGCCGTGCGCGTGGCGGGCCTGATGGCGAGCCGGAACGGCAATCTGTATCTCGTCTCGCTCGGCGCGTCGTTCGCCGAGGACGAGGAGACGATCGACGACATCGATCCGCGCTTCTCGGCCTTCTTCGTCGGCAGTTATGTCAAGAGCGAGGACCTGACCTGGCTGTACGGGGGAGCCGTCACGTTCGAGTACGGCGAGCGGCTCGTGGTGCCCGGCTTCGGCCTGATCTGGCGGTTCAGCCCGAAGTGGCGGCTGTTCACCATCCTGCCGTTCACGGTGCGCACCACCTACACGGCGAGCGAGAAGACGCGCGTGCACCTCCTCATGGAGGTCGCGGGCGACCGGCACCGCTTCGACAACGCGGGCCTCTTCCCCGGGCAGCCGCAGACCGTCTTCTATCGCACCGTGGGGGTCCGCCTCGGGGCGGAGTGGGAGCACCGCCCGAACCGGGATCACGCGTTCATCGTGCAGGGGGGCGTGCTCGGCGGCCGCGATCTCGACTTTTCGGCCGATCGGGACGAGAATGATTTCCTCTCGACCGGGATCGACCCGGCGGGGTATCTGAAGCTCGGCTGGCGCTTCACCTTCGGGAAGTCGATCCTGGACGAGCTTCAGGACGGGGGGCCCTGAGGGCGATGGAGGTGCGCAGGCAGGCGCGACGGGGCCGCGGCGCGGTCACCAACCCGGCGTGCCGCTACGAGCGGGCGCGCGTCGTGCCGCTCGAGGGGGGCGAGGGGCAGGAGAGCTTCGAGGACGAGGAGATCGGGCCGCTCCGCACGACCGTCACGCCGGACGCGACGAAGACGATCATCGCGCGCAACGACTCCCCCGACGTCCCGTTCGACCGCTCGATCAATCCCTACCGCGGCTGCGAGCACGGCTGCGTCTACTGCTTCGCCCGCCCGACGCACGCGTATCTGGGGCTGTCGCCGGGGCTCGATTTCGAGACGCGCATCTTCTCCAAGCCGTCGGCGGCGCGCCTCCTGCGCGAGGAGCTGCGGCGCCCGAACTACCGTCCCGACGTGCTCGCCCTCGGATCCAACACCGATCCGTACCAGCCGGCGGAGCGGCGTCTCAGGATCACGCGGGAGATCCTGGAGGTGCTGGCCGAGCACAATCACCCGGTCAGCATCGTGACGAAGTCGGATCTGGTCCTGCGCGATCTCGACATCCTCGCGCCGATGGCGGGGCGGAGGCTCGCGTGCGTCTTCCTGTCCGTGACGACGCTCGATCCGGAACTGGCGCGCCGCATGGAGCCGCGCGCCGCGGCGCCGGCGCGGAGGCTCGAAGCGATCCGCGGGCTGAGCGGGGCCGGCGTCCCGGCCGGCGTGCTCGCCTCGCCCATGATCCCAGGACTCAACGACCACGAGATCGAGAGCATCCTCGAGGCCTGCGCGGCCGCCGGGGCGGCGTCGGCCGGCTGGATCCTGCTGCGGCTGCCGCTGGAACTGAAGGAGATGTTCAGCGACTGGCTTCTTGAGAACTACCCGCTCAAGGCGTCGCGCGTCCTGCACCTGGTGCGCGAGACGCGCGGCGGGAACCTCTCCGACAGCGCGTTCGGCCGCCGCATGAGCGGCGAGGGCGCGCACGCCGATCTCATCCGCAGGCGCTTCGAGATCGCGCGGCGCCGCCTCGGGCTTCGCGATCGTCCGGAGCCCCTCGATTGCGGACAGTTCCGTGTCCCGCCCCGGCCCGGCGATCAGATCCGACTGTTCGAGTGAGGCGGAGGCCTCGCCGCGCCGCGCGCCGCGCGGGGCCGCGGCTCTGCTCCTCCTTCTCGCCGTCTGCGCCCCGGTTTTCCTCTTCGGTCTCGGCGCCCGCGCGCTCGGCGACCCGGACGAGGGGCGAAACGCCGCCGTGGCGCGCGAGATGCTCGCCGCCGGAAGCTGGGCCACGCCGCTGTTCAACGGGGCGCCCTACCTCGACAAGCCTCCCGTTCTCTTCTGGCTGATCGCGGCCTCCTACCGCGTGCTCGGCGTGAGCGAGCTGGCCGCGCGCCTGCCGGCGGCCCTCGCCGCTCTCGCCGGGATCGCGCTG
>JBFGDZ010000078.1:0-15889 GCA_041580375.1 Candidatus Polarisedimenticolia bacterium | reverse complement strand
GCGCTCTACACGATGAAGCACGAGGCGTCGTTCGCGACGCTGCTGGGCGCGGAGCAGGCGTCGCTGCCGTCCGGCGCGGCGCCGGCGCCCTTCCCCCTGAACCTCGATCTCGAGATCGAAGCGCCCTCGGAGGTGTGGGTGCGCAGCCCGATCGCGACGCTCGAGGGGGCGGCGCGCCTGAAGATCAACGGCACCGCCGACCGGCCGCGCGTGCTGGGGCGGATCACGGTCTTCGAGGGAGGTCGCATCCGGTTCCGCGACGTGTCGTACACGAGCGAGGAGGGCTCGATCGACTTCGATTCGCCGGACGAGCCGGATCCCTCGCTCAACCTGTCGGCCACGACGCAGGTGGGGGACTACGAGGTGCGCCTGCGCGTGCTGGGGCGCGCGTCGGATCCCCGCATTGAGCTGTCCTCCGACCCGCCGCTCTCCTCCCGCGACATCGTGTCGCTCCTGCTGACCGGCAGCACCTTCGAGCAGTCGTTCGAGGAGGGGGCCGGGGCGACCCTCCTGGCGGAGGAGCAGGTCGGCCAGTACCTGACGATGCCGATCTCGAAGGCGCTGGGCAAGGTCGTGGCCGAGCCGTTCGGCCTGACCTCCGTCCAGCTCGATCCGCAGTTCCTGAAGAGCAGCGCCAACCCGACGGCGCGGCTGACGATCACGAAGCGCCTGTCGCCCGATCTGATGCTCACCTTCTCGAACGACCTGGGGTCGAGCCAGGCGCAGATCTACCAGTTCGAGTACCGGATCGGCCGGCACTGGCAGTTCATCGGGCTCAGGGATCTCGACCAGACCGTCTCGGGCAACATCGCGTTCCGGCACCGGTGGGGCCGCTCCGACCGGGACCGCGAGGAGCGCGAGGCGGAGGTCTACGGGCCGCAGCCCCGGGGCTCGATCAGCCGCGTCCGGATCGAGGGGAACCCCCTCGGCGAGGAGGTCGCGCTCAGGAAGCGGATCCCGCTCAAGGAGGGGGCGGAGTTCGCGCGCGCCGAGGCGCTGGAAGGGCGCGAGGCGCTCCGCGAGTTTCTCGTGCGCTCGGGGTACCCGCTGGCCGTGGTGCGCCTGCGCTACGAGGAGCCCGGCGAGGGGGCCGGGGACGCGGACGGAAGCCCGCTGACCGTCCTGTACGAGATCGATCCGGGACCGCACGTCAGCCTGCGGATCGCCTCGCCGGATCACCGCAAGGCGATGCGGGGGGCGGTGCTCGAGGAGTGGAACGCGATCCTCCGCGCCGGCGACCTCGAGCCGTCGGGGGAGGAGGCGATCCGGCGCCGCCTCGAGGAGATGGGGCACGCGGCGCCGCGCATCGAAGGCCAGGTGCGGGACGAGGGTGAGCGTCTCGGGATCGACTACCGCGTCGCCCCGGGGCCGAAGATCGCGATCCGGTCGATCCGGTTCTCGGGCGCCGATGCGCTCGACGAGGAGGTCCTGCGCGCGGCGATGGCGAGCCGCGAGGATCGCTGGAACACGTTCGGCATCTACCGGCCGACCGTGCTGGAGGAGGACGCCGGGCGGATCGCCGATCTCTACCGCGAGCGCGGCTACCTGGACGTCCGGGTCGCCGAGCCGATCGTCGAGCCGGCCGCACGCCCGCGCGAGGTCGAGGTGACAATCCCGATCGAGGAGGGCGGCCGGACCGACGTCCGCGAGGTGGCGATCGAGGGGGCGCGGACGTTCCCGACGGAGCGGCTCGTCGAGGTCGCCGCCCTCCCGGCCGGATCGCCGGTCACCCCCTCGGGGATCGCCGCCGCCGAGAAGCGGCTGCGCGAGTTCCTGGACGGGGAGGGATTCCGGGAGGCGAGCGTGAGGGCGCGTCTCGACCGGACGGAGAAGGGGGCCGGCGTGACGTTCGAGGTCGAGGAGGGCCCACGCCAGTTCGTGGAGGGGATCCGGATCAGCGGCGACCGCTCGACCGAGCGCCGCGTGATCGCACGCGAGGTCATCCTGAAGCCGGGCGAGCCCCTGAGCGGCCGGAAGATGATCGAGACGCAGCGGAACCTGTACGCCCGGGGGCTGTTCGACTCCGTCGACGTCGAGGCCGTCACTTTACCGGACGATCCGGAGCGGGCGTTCGTCGACGTGCGCGTCGAGGAGGGGCGGCCCTGGCTGACCGCCGTCGGCGCCGGGTACGACAGCGAGGAGAAGATCCTGGGGTCCTTCCTCCTGGGCCACAAGAACCTGTTCGGGACGGGACGATCCGCGTCGCTGTTCCTGCGCGGCTCCTCGCTCAACCGGAGGTCGCGGTTCAGCCTGTTCGATCACCGCCTGTTCGGCACGCGGTCCGAGGGCGTCCTGACCGCCTTCTTCGAGGAGCAGGAGAAGGAGTCGTTCGACGAGCGGCGCCGCGGGATCGGCCTGCGCGTCAGCCGCAAGCTGAGCCCGCGGCTCACGCTGCTCGGGCAGTACAGCATCCAGGACTCCGACCTGCTGCGCGTCGACGCGATGCTCCCGCCCGACGTCGACATCGTCGAGGGGAACCTGAGGCTCGCCTACGCCGGCGCCGCGCTCGCCCGCGACACGCGGGACGATCTGCTCGGCCCGTCGAAGGGCTCGTTCCTGTCGGCCGACGTGCGCTACTACGGGCAGGCGGTCGGCTCGGACGCGGAGTTCACGCGGTTCTTCCTCGCCGCAAACACGTTTCGGTCGCTTTCGGAGCGCGTCGTGCTCGCCGGCTCGGCGCGCATCGGCTACGCGCGACCGTTCGGCGTGTCGAGCGACATCCCGCTGGCCGAACGCTTCTTCGCGGGCGGCGACACGACGCTGCGCGGCTTCGATCGCGACCTGGCCGGGCCGCTCGATCCGGCGACCCTCGAGCCGGTGGGCGGCGAGTTGTCGCTGCTGTTCAACGCCGAGTTGCGCTACCCGATCTACCGGCGGATCGGCGGCACTTTCTTCTACGACGCCGGCAACGTCTTCCTGCGCCCCGAAGTGTTCCGCACGTCGGGGACCGAGGTGATCGTCGAGAGCGGCTGCGCCGTGGCGGTCCAGGACGGGTTGCGGCACGTGCTGGGCGCCGGTATCGTCTGGAGGACGCCGATCGGGCCGATCCGGGTCGAGTACGGGCGCAAACTGAACCGGCGCGAGGGGACGATCGACTTCACCGGGTGCATGCCGGACGGCACGCCGTTCGCGGGATCGGTCCTGCGCGACGAGTCGCCGGGCCAGTTCTTCCTCAGTATCGGCCACGCGTTCTGAGCGCCCCGGCGGTGCGATGCCGGTGCGGGACGGAGCCGGAGAGAATGGCGGAGATGAGACGAAGGCAACGGATGCGCGCGGCCCTGCGCGGCGGGCCGACCGACCGGCCGGCGCTCGCGTACCTGTTTCTCGGCGGGGCGCGGCACGTGCTGGAGCGGGCCGGCGCGACCATGGCGGAGGCCTGCCGGGACGGCCGCGTCATGGCGAACGTCCAGACGGCCGCGGCGGAGATGTTCGGACACGACGGCGGGATGATCCCGTGGGGCTGCCTGACGGTCGAGGCGGAGGCGTTCGGCTGCGGGCTCGAGCGGCCCGAGCACTACTACCCGCGCGTCGCGGAGCGCCCGCTGGAGGAGGACCGCGACCTCGCGCGCCTCGCGCGGCCGGAACCGGGCCGCAGCGGACGGATGCCGGCCGTCCTGGAAGGGCTGACGGCGCTGCGGGAGCGCGCCGGGGACGATCTGTTCATCACCGGCCTGATCGTGTCGCCGTTCCTCGTGGCGGCCGAGCTGCGGGGCATGATCGGCCTGCTGGGCGATTTCGTGGCGGACCCCCCGTACGTCGAGGCGCTGTTCGATCGGGTCGCGGCCGGCACGGAGATCTACATGAAGGCGATGCTGGCGACCGGCGCGTGCGACGCGATCCTGTTCGAGAACGCCGGCGCGTGCCGCGAGATGATGGGGCCGCATCACCTGGAGCGCTACATCCTTCCGTACGAGCGCCGGCTGCTCGCGACCGCCCGCGCGGCGGCGCCCGGGGTCCTGCTGATCGAGCACAATTGCTCGAGGACGCCCTACTTCGAGGAGACGCTCGCCCTGGACATCGACGGGTTCAGTTTTTCGTACGGGGACGTGCGCGCCATCCGGAGCGCTCACGGGATCGATTGCCACGCGGCCCACTCGTCGACCGGCGCGTGCCGCGATCGCGTCTGCCTGCGCCCGCCGGCCGCGGGCCGCCGCGTCGCCTGGATCGGCAACGTCGATAACACGCGGATCGTGTCGGAGGGAAGCGCCGACGAGGTCTACCGCGAGGCGCGCGCCTGCATCGACTCGGCCCCTTCGTCGTCCTTCGTGCTCTCCACGGGGTGCGAGATCCCGTTCAAGGCGCCGCTCCGGAACATTCTGGCACTCTCGCGGGCCGCGCGCGACGGGCACGCGCGGCGTCGCGGCCCCGACGCCTGAGCCGGCGCCCGCGGTGAGGGTCGGTCGTCTGCGCCGCGGTCAGGCGCTCGCGGTGCGCGCGGGCGTCTCGGCGATCCGCTCGAGGGCCGTCTCCAGCTGGTCGGGCAGGGGCGGGACCGCGTGCGACTCGAGCAGGCGGCGCGCCTCGCGGCGCGCCCGCTCCCGCGCGTCCGGCGGCGCCCCCGGCTCGCGGCGGTCCTCCGCGGACGCCTCGCGGCCGCCGAACCGGGGGATGGAGAACTCGCGGACGTGCCGCGCCGTATGGACCTGGGCCAGGAAGTGGCCGCCCGGCCCGACGTCGCGGATGATGTCGAGGGCCAGCGTGTCGGCATTGAGCGGCTGGTCCGCCGCCGCCCGGGACAGGTCGGCGATGCGCTCGTTGTCGATCACGAGCTGCTCGTAGCTCAGCAGGGTGGAGATCTCCAGCAATCCTCCGCCGGTGATGAGGTCGGTGCCGCTCCAGAGCGCGGTCAGCTCGTTGCTGGTGAAGCAGGGGAGGTTCATGCTCCGCCCCATCCGGGCCGCCGCCCCGGCCGCCCACACGTAGCGGGGATCGTCGTAGTTGGTCACGCCGGTCCGCGCGTGGGCGAATGCCGGGAACGAGCAGTAGATGACGGGCGCTCCCGGGTGGAGCGTCTGGAGGATCGTCACGAAGCCGAGGATCTCGGCGTGCGCGAGCAGCACGGCGCCCGGCGCCGTGGCGGGCGCGGTCACGCCGGCGATCGGCATGCTGCAGGCCACCACGGGCAGGCCGGCGCCCGCGAAGGTCAGGGCCGCCTCCGTCCCGGCCGGATCGAGCCGCAGCGGCGACACGACGCTGATCAGCATCGACACCGGAGCCTCGCCGGCCGCGCCCGAGTCCGTGATCGCGCGCGCCATCGCGACCAGCGACACCGCCTCCTCGCGGCGCGCCACGTCGATCACCTGCACGTGCTTGGTCGTGTTCTGGAGCGCCGCCAGGAACTCGCGCGCGACCCGCACCGGCGGCGGCACGTCGTGGGCGCTGACCATCGTCCAGTAGACGTCGAAGCCTCCGAGCGCGTCGGCGAGGCGGGCGCTCGCCGCGACGTCCGCCAGGACCGATCGCCGCCGCTCCCCCGAATCGATGTCGAGCGTGCTCGCTCCGCACCCGTCGGTCGTCACGAAAGTGCGCGCTCCGTCGAGCGTGATGTTCCGCTCGGCGCTGCGGGCCGACAGCTGGATGCGCCGCGGGGCGGTCTTCAGGGCCTTCGCGACGGCGGCGCGGGGGATGCGCAGGTGCTCCCCGTCCGGAGGCAGGCCACCGTCGATCAGGCGCTCCCTCAGCCGCGGGGCCGGCGGCACCTTCAGGCCGACCTCCTCGAGAAGGCGCAGCGCGCCGTCGTGGATCTCGTCCCGCCCCGCGTCGGTCAGCGTCTCAATCCGCATGGCGCGCCTCCGATCGGGAGAGCCGCGCGGCGGACGGGATCGGCGGCTCCTGTGCCAGCCCCTGAAACAGGCGCAGGGCCGCGCCCCCGTCGTCGGCGTGCCCGTCGGCGCCGATCTCCTCGGCGAAGCGCGGTGTCGTGGGCGCCCCGCCGATCGCGATGCGGACGCGGCGCCGCAGACCCGCCTCCTCGAGGGCGCGCACGACCGTCCCCATCTCGGGCATGGTGCTGGTCAGCAGCGCCGACATCCCGAGAAGGCCCGCGCCGGTCTCGCCCACCGCGCTCACGAAGCGGGAGGCGTCGACGTCCGTGCCGAGATCGATGATCCGGAATCCGAACGCCTCGAGCATCGTGCCGACGATGTTCTTGCCGATGTCGTGGATGTCGCCGCGGACGCTTCCCAGGACGCAGGTGGCCCCCGCGATGCCCTCCCGGACGGCCGAATCGGCGAGGCGCGGCCGCAGGACGCGCAGCGCCTCCTTGACCGCCTCGGCCGCCAGGATCATCTCGGGGAGGAACATCTCCCCCTCCTCCCAGCGGTCGCCGACCATGCGCAGGGCCTTCGTGAACCCCTTCTCCAGGATGAAGAGCGGATCGGCCCCCCCGCGGAGGGCCTCGTCGGCCAGCCGGCCGGCCCCGGCGGCGTCCCCCCCGAACACCGACGACTCGATCCTCTGAAACAGGGTCTTCTGGTTCATGGCTGACCTCCCCGTTCCCCGGCGGGGCGCGACGCCGTCCCGTGGAGGGCTGCACCCGGTCAGTGGATGGACATATCCATTAACTTACAGGGCGGCTCAATGGAGTGTCAAGTCCATGAAAGGCGTCGACCGTGCTAGGATCGGTCGCGGCGGGAGATCCTCGCGTGCACGTCAACCAGACGGCCCAGTACGCCCTGCGCGTCATGATGCATCTCGCCGCGCATGGGAAAGTTGATCTGCGGCGCGCCCGCGATCTGTCCCGCGCGACCCGGATCCCGCCCGCCTACCTGTCGAAGATCCTGCGGCGGCTCGTCACCGGCGGCCTGCTGCGCGCCCGCAAGGGGCACGGCGGGGGGTTCGAGATCGCCCGCCCCGCCGGGCGCATCCGCCTCCTCGACGTGCTGGGCGCCTCGGGCGGCGGGGTCGAACGCGATCTCTGCGTGTTCGGGAACGGCCGGTGCGACGCGTCCGACCCCTGCCCGCTGCACGATTCGTGGAGCGAGCTGAACGACGCCTTCCACGCCTGGTCGCGCAGGACGACGCTTCTGGACCTGCGGGACGCGGCCCGCGGAGACGGGCGCCGGCGGGCCGCCGGGCGGAGGCGATCCGCCGGGCGGCGCCGGGCGAGCCGGCGGCGTCGCCGCTGAACCGCCGGGAGGGGATCCTCCTCAGGCCCGGCGGCGATCCATCACACTCCGAGCAGGCCGGTCTGGCCGTGGTAGAGCAGGCCGGCCAGCGCCCCGGTCATCAGCGTGGCGAGCGTCGCGCCGATGAGCGCCCTCGGGCCGAGGGCCGCCAGGTCGTCCCGGCGCGACGGGGCGAGAGCGGCGATGTCGCCGACGAAGATCCCGACCGAGGCGACGTGTGCGAATCCGCACAGCGCGTAGGAGAGGATCACGAGGGTCCGGGGCGTGAGCAGGCCCGAGGCGGCCAGATCGCCGAGTTGCCGGTAGGCGACGACCTCGGTCAGGATCATCCTCGTGCCGAGGAGCCGCCCCGCCCGCACGAGATCGGCGCCCTCGATGCCGAGCAGCCAGGCCAGGGGGGTGAACAGCCATCCGAGGATCCGCTCCAGCGTCAGCGCGCCGCCGAAAACTCCCGCGGCGGGCGCCGTCGCGCGGGCGAGGAGGAGATCCGCGATCCCCACGACCCCGAGCACGACGATGAGGAGCGTCGCGATGCCGGCGGCCAGCTTGAGCCCGTCCCACGATCCGGCGGCGAGCGCGGCCATCGTGTTGCCGTGCCGGACCGGCGCGGCGGGGGGCGGGACGTCCCCCAGCGTGACGGGGCTTTTGGTCTCGGGCAGGATCAGCTTCGAGACGAGAACGGCCGCCGGGATCGAGATGACGGAGGCGGAGATCAGGTGGCCGGCGATCTGGGGGAACGTGTCCTTCAGAAAGAAAACGTAGAGCGCGAGGGTCGTCGATGCGACCGTGGACATGGCGCACGTCAGGAGCGTCAGGAGCTCCGATCGCGTCATCGCGGCCAGGTACGGGCGCACCGTCGTCGCCGACTCGACGCCGACGAAGATGTTCGCCGCGCCCGCGAGGGCCTCGGCGCCCGACAGGCGCAGTGTGCGTCGGAACAGGCGCGCGAGCAGGCGGATCACCGGCTGGATCAGCCCCAGGTGATAGAGCGCCGCCATCAGCGCGGCGAAGAAGATCACCGCGGGCAGGACCTGCGTCGCGAGAATGAAACCGACCGACGGCTCCCCGGTGGCCGTGCTTTCTCCCGGATTCAGCGCCAGGGGGCCGAACAGAAACTCGGCGCCGGCGCGCCCCGCGTGGAGCACCGCGACCACGGCGTCGTTCACCCACAGCAGCGCGCGCCGCGTCGGCGCCAGAAGGAACACGAGGGCGCCGGTCGCCAGCATCACGCCGCCCGAGCCGGCGACCGTGCGCCACGGCACCGGCCGCCGGAACCCCCCGGCGGCCCAGGCCAGGGCCGCGAGAGCGGCGAGGCCGAAGAGCGAGAGCGCGTTCAGCGAGGTCATGTTCGATCTCCTCCGTGCCCCGCGCCGCGAGTCCCGCCGATCGGCGGCCCCGGGCGCGGGGCGCCCGGCGGATCGTCCCGCGATCCGGGCGCGGGCGCAACCGTCCCGGGGCCGCCGCCCGCGCCCGGTCGGGGCTGGATCCCGCCGCCCGCTTCTGGGATAGACTGATCCGTCATGCGCATTCTGATTGCGGGCGGAGGCCAGGTCGGCGCGCTGATCGCGCGGCGGCTGGTGCGCGAGAAGAACGAGGTCGTCATCGTCGAGCAGAACGCGGACCGG
The DNA here is from genome assembly GCA_041580375.1 of Candidatus Polarisedimenticolia bacterium. Taxonomy (GTDB): domain Bacteria; phylum Acidobacteriota; class Polarisedimenticolia; order Gp22-AA2; family Gp22-AA2; genus JAPUIN01. Next base: position 7,137 of record JBFGDZ010000078.1, on the reverse strand, counting down.
TGCGTTCAGCTCGAGGAGATGCTCGACGCCAAGATCGTCCGGGGCAGCGCGGCCAGCGTCCGGACGCTGCGGGACGCGGGCATCGGCGACTCGGAGATGCTGATCGCGGTCACCCAGTCGGACGAGGTCAACCTCCTCGCCTGCATGATCGCGCAGGCCGAGTCGAAGGTCCGCGTCAAGGTCGCGCGCATGCGGACCCACGAGGTCGACCACTGGCGTCGCCTGACCGCGAAGACCGGCCTTCAGATCGACCTGATCATCCACCCCGAGACCGACGTGGCGGATCGCATCATGCGCGTGGTCCGGATCCCGGGCGTCTCGGACATCCTGAACTTCGCGGGGGGCGAGGCCCGCCTGTTCGGAATGAACGTGGACGCCGACAGCTGGCTGGCCGGCAAGACGCTGGAGGAGCTCGACCGGTCCGGCCCGCCGGAGAATTCCCTCATCGTCCTCATCTTCCGGGGGGCCCAGGTGATCATCCCGCACGGGGCGCAGGACCTGCGGCCGGGGGATCACATCTACACGATGGCGACCCGGCAGAACCTCGACCAGGTCCTGGCCTTCATGGGGATCGAGAAGAACGACTCGTTCGAGCGCGTCATGATCGTCGGCGGGAAGCAGATCGGGATCCGGGTGGCCGAGATGCTCGAGGATCAGGGGGCGCGCACCAAGCTGTTCGAGAAGGACGCGGCCCGCTGCGAGAAGATCGCGGCGATGCTGAAGAAGACCGTCGTCATCAACGGCGACGGGACCGACCAGGCCACCCTGGAGGAGGAGAACATCGCGGGGGTCGACGCCTTCCTCGCCCTCACGAACGAGGACGAGGTCAACATCATCGCGTCGCTCCTGGCCCGCCGGCTGCAGGCGAAGAAGGTCGTCGCCCTCATCAACCGGCCGCATTATCTTCCCATGTCGCAGCGCCTGGGCATCAACACCATCGTCACGCCGCGCCTCGCGGCCGTCGATCGCATCCTGCAGTTCGTCCGCAAGGGACGGGTGCTCTCGGTCACGACCTTCCGGGAAGAGGAGGCCGAGGCGATCGAGTTGATCGCGACCGACAGCAAGAAGTACGTGGGGCGCAGGCTCCGGGACATCCGTTTCCCGCGCGGGGCGATCGTCGGGGCGATCGTGAGGCCGGACGGCGAGGTCCTCGTGCCGCGCGGCGACGCCAGCATCCATCCCCGCGACCGCGTCATCTTCTTCACCCTGGAGAGCGCCGTGCCCGAGCTGGAATCCGACTTCCTCGTCGAGCCCAGGAGGGAAACCGCCTGATCCGCCTCCGGGCCATCGCGCGCGTGCTGGGCCAGTTCCTCCTGGCTCTCGCCGGCACGATGCTCGTCCCGATCGCTTACGGCCTGATCGTCGGAGCGCGGGGGCTCGCGCCGATCGCGTACGCCTCCGCGATCACGGGCGCCGCGGGGCTGCTGCTCTTTTTCAAATACAGGCGGCACGCGCGCGAGCTGTCGCGGCGGGAGGGGCTGTTCCTCGTCGTCGCGACCTGGCTGTCGGTCTGCCTGTTCGGATCCCTGCCCTTCCTTCTGTCGCGCCACTTCGGATCGTTCACGGACGCCTTCTTCGAGTCGGTGTCCGGCTTCACGACGACCGGGGCCACCGTCCTCGCGGAGGTCGAGGTCCTGCCCGAGCCGCTGCAGTTCTGGCGCTGCTTCACGCACTGGCTCGGCGGCATGGGGATCGTCCTGCTCGGGGTCGCCATCCTCCCGCTGCTCGGCCACGGCGGCATGCAGCTCTACCGCGCGGAGTTTTCGGGCGCGACGTCCGAGAAGCTGAAGCCGCGGATCGCCGAAACGGCTTCGGCGCTGTGGAAGATCTACTTCGCCCTAACCGCGGCCGAGTACCTCGCCCTGCGGTGGGCCGGCATGAACCGGTTCGAGGCGCTGTGCCACACCTTCTCCACCCTCGGCACGGGCGGCTTCTCGACCCGCACGGCGAGCATCGCGGGCTTCAACAGCATCGCCATCGAGCTGATCGTCGTCCTGTTCATGCTGCTCGCCGGCGTGAGCTTCGTGCAGCACTACCGGCTCTGGGTGGAGCGGCGCCCGCGCAGCGTCCTCCGCGACGTCGAGATCCGCTACTACCTGATCCTGATCGCGTCGGCCACCGCCGTCATCGCCGTGTTCCTGGTCTGGCGATCCGCCTACGAACCCGTCCCGGCCCTGCGGAGCGCGCTGTTCCAGGTGACCTCGATCCTCACCACGACCGGGTTCGTGACCGACAACTTCGAGCTCTGGCCGCCGCTGCCGCAGCTGGCCCTGCTGGCGCTCATGTTCGTCGGCGGCTGCACGGGGTCCACGGCCGGAGGCATGAAGACGTCCCGCATTCTGCTGCTGGTGCGCGTCGTGGATCGCGAGTTCAAGAGGATGGTCGAGCGGCGCGGCGTCTTCGCCGTCCGCCTGGGCGGCCAGGTCGTGCCGGAGTCCACCGTGCAGAGCCTGCTGAACCTGGTCTATCTGGCGTTCGTGATCAATTTCATCTCGTGCGTCCTGCTCGCGGCCGTCGGCGTGGACGTGCTCACGGCGATCGCCGCGGTCGCGGCCTCGATGTTCAACATCGGCCCCGGCCTCGGCAGCGTCGGCCCGATCGAACACTACGGCCACCTCCCGGCGCTCGCCAAGTGGGTGCTGTCCGGCTGCATGCTGGCCGGCCGGCTGGAGTTCTACACGGTGCTCGTCATCCTCACCCCCGCCTTCTGGAGAAAATGACCGTGCGCCGATCGGGATCGTGTCCGTCCCGCGCCCCGCTCCCCGGGGCGGCCCCGCTCCTCGTGGCGGCCTCGCTGCTCGCCGCGGCCCCGCTCCTCGCGGCCGCCGGATGCTCCGACGGGGGCCCTGGCGTCGCCGTCCGCCAGCCCACCGGCGGCGCGGAGGCGGCGTTCGCGCCCGAGCCCAACCTGATCGTCGAGCGGGACGTACCGGTCCCGATGCGCGACGGCGTGATCCTGCGCGCCGACGTCTACCGGCCGGAGGGCGAGCGGCGGTTCCCGGTGCTGGTCTACCGCACCCCGTACGGCAAGGATGGCCTGCTGGAGGGGGAGTTCACGGTCAGCCGGGCGCCGCGCGCCGGCTACGCCGTCGTCGTCCAGGACGTGCGCGGCCGCTACCGATCGGACGGAACCTTCCGTCCTTACCACCAGGAGGGGCGGGACGGCCACGATACGATCGAGTGGGCCGCGCGCCAGCCGTGGAGCGACGGACGGGTCGGCACGTTCGGCCTGTCGTACCCGGGCGCCGTGCAGTGGCTGGCCGCCATGGAAGCGCCGCCCCATCTGAAATCGATCTTCCCGGCCATGACGTTCGCCTCCGCCCGCCACTTCTTCCACCACGGGGGCGCGCTGGACCACTCCTGGATCCCCTGGATCGAGGTCAACATCGCGCCCGACGAGCGCCGGCGCAGGAACCTGCCCGGCCCCCGCACCTACGAGGAGGCGCGCGAGCGCTGGCGGCGGCGCATGTGGGAATGGGAGGAGCATCTGCCGCTCGTCGGGCTCCCGGTCCTGAAGGACGTCGCCCCCTGGTACTACGAGTGGCTGCGGCATCCGGACGACGGCCCGTTCTGGGAGTTCGCGGACGTCGCGGCGGCGCACGATCGGATCACGGTGCCGGCGCTGAGCCTCTCGGGCTGGTACGACAGCAACTACGGGCCGATGGGCGCGATCGCGAACTTCAACGGCATGCGCGAGCGGGCGGCGACGGCCGAGGCGCGCGACGGCCAGCGGCTCATCCTGGGGCCGTGGGACCACGGCGATCCCCACGAGGACGAGACGCGCGTGGGGGAGATCGACTTCGGCCTGAACGCCACCTTCGACTACTTCGGCCTCATCGTGCAGTGGCACGACCGCTGGCTGAAGGGGATCCGGAACGGCGTCGACGACTGGCCGCCCGTGCAGATCTTCGTGATGGGCGAGAATCGCTGGCGCGGGGAGGCCGAGTGGCCGCTCGCCCGCACCCGGTACGTCCCCTGGTATCTGCGAAGCGGCGGCCGGGCGAACGGCGCGGCGGGGGATGGCCGCCTGGAGACGGTGCCCCCTCCGAAAGGTGAGCCGTCCGACGACTACGTCGACGATCCGCTGAACCCCGTCCGGATCGAGAACTTCCTGAGCGGCGGACCGTTCGATCGCTCCGCCATCCAGGCCCGGGAGGACGTCCTCGTCTACACGAGCCCTCCGCTGGAGGAGGATCTGGAGGTGACCGGCCCGATCACGGCCGATCTCTGGATCGCGAGCAGCGGGGTCGACGCCGATTTCGGCGTGCTGCTCCTCGACGTGCATCCCGACGGCCGGGCCTACAACGTGACGCCGATGGAGGCCGGATACCTGCGCGCCCGGTACCGGGACTCGGAATCGGACCCGGAGCCGCTCGTCCCCGGCCGGCCGACGGCGATCCGGATCGGCAACATGGTCACGAGCAACCTGTTCCGGCGCGGGCATCGGATCCGCGTCCTCATTTCGTCGAGCCGGTTTCCCGTGTTCGACCGCAATCCGAACTCGGGGGAGCCGCCCGCCGAGGCGATCCGCCTGATCGAGGCGAGGCAGACGATCCTGCACGACGCCGCGCATCCATCGCGTGTCACGCTGCCGGTCATTCCCCGCGATCCCGGAGCGGCGAGGTGACGGATCGCGATGCGCGCCGCGGGGAGCGTGCTATGATCCCGGCACCGCGCGGAGGGCGTGACGGATGAGCGAACCGATCGACAAGAGACGCCACTACCGGCCGATGGCCCTGCTCCAGGTCAAGGTGCTTCCCGGGGGCAGCCGGGGGCTGCCGGACGGACTGCAGCTGCAGACCATCGACGTGGCGGTCGGGGGGCTGCGCTGCGCGTCCAACGTCCCGCTCGACGGCAACACTCTCCTGCGGCTGAGCCTCGAGCTGGTCGGGGGCCTGCTGAAGGAGCCGGAGACGATCGTGGGCGACGCGCGCGTTCTGCGCTGCACGCCCCGCCCCGACGAGATCGAGATGAGACGCTACGACGTGGCCCTCGCGTTCGACAAGATGTCCCCCCAGGACAAGAAGCGGCTTCAGAACTACCTCAACAGCCTCTGACACTGCCCCCGCGTCGGATCGTCCATCCGGCCCGGCGGGCGGCCGTGCGGATAGAATGATCCGCCGCACGGGAGGTGACGCCGATGGGCCGGGCTCCGGACGCCGCGCGCCAGGACGAACGCTGGGCCATGTGGGTGAGGACGCTGCGCAAGGGGCCTCCCCGTCCCTTCGAGCAGCACCTCGAGGCGTTCCGGACGATCTTCGCCGGCCGCGCCGCCGCGGCCGGTCCGCCGCGGGTCTGGCGTCCCTCGAGAGCCGCCGCGCGGAGATCCAACCTCGGCCGCTTCATGGCGGAGCACCGGTTTCGCGATTACCGGGCCTGTCACGCGAGGAGCGCGAGCCACCGGGCGGAGTTCTGGGGACGCGCGATCGATCGGATCGGGATCGTGTTCGGTCGCCCTCCCGACGCGATCCTGAATCCCTCCGCGGACCCGGAGAACCCGCGCTGGCTGCCGGGCGCGCGCCTGAGCATCGTCGACTCCTGCTTCAGGGCTCCCGGGGAATCCCCGGCGGTGATCGCGGGCCGGGAGGGGGACGACCGCCTGATCGTGACGTCGCGCTCGGACCTCGAGAATCTCGTGAACCGCGTGGCGGCGGGGCTCCGGGCGCGGGGATTCGCCCGCGGGGACGGCGTCGCCCTCTACATGCCGATGACGCTCGAATGCGTCGCCGCCTACCTCGGGGTCATCCGGGCCGGCTGCCGGGCGGTCTCGGTGGCCGACAGCTTCTCGCCCGACGAGCTGGCCACCCGGTGCCGCCTGGGCGGCGCGGAGACCGTCCTGACGATCGAGCGGTACGAGCGCGCCGGCCGGAGCATCGATCTCTACGGGAAGGTGCTGCGGGCCGGCGTCGCGCGGGCCGTCGTCATCCCCGCCGGGGATCCCGCCGGGCGAGGTGAGAGCCGGCTGCGCGATGCCGATCTGTGGTGGCGCGATCTCCTCGCGGACTCGCCCGCCTTTCGATGCGAGCCGTGCGATCCGGAGGACGTGACGAACGTGCTGTTCTCGTCGGGCACGACGGGCGAGCCGAAGGCGATCCCGTGGACCCACCTCACGCCGATCAAGTGCGCAGCGGACGGCTACTTCCACCACGACATCCGGCCGGGCGACGTCGTGGCCTGGCCGACGAACATCGGCTGGATGATGGGGCCGTGGCTGATCTACGCCTCCCTGATCAACGGCGCCGCGATGGCGCTGTACGAGGGGGCCCCGACCGGCCCGGGGTTCGCGCGCTTCGTCGCCGGCGCCGGCGTCACGATGCTCGGCGTCATCCCGTCGCTGGTGCGCGCCTGGCGGGACGGGGACGCCGTCGCGGAGCGGGCGTGGGAGAAGGTTCGTGTCTTCTCCTCGACCGGCGAGCCGTCGAACCGCGAGGACTACCTCTGGCTGATGAGCCGCGCCGGCTACCGCGCGCCCGTCATCGAGTACCTCGGAGGCACCGAGATCGGCGGGGGGCACATCACGGGGACGGTCGTCCAGCCCGCCTCGCCCGCCGCCTTCACGTCGCCCGCGCTCGGGATCGACTTCGTCATCCTGGACGAGGCGGGCCGTGAGGTGCCGGAGAGGGAGACCGGCGAGCTCTACCTGATCCCGCCTTCGATCGGTCTGTCGACGCGCCTGCTCAACAAGGATCACCACGAGGTCTACTACGACGGCTGCCCCGCCGGGCCGGACGGACAGGTGCTGCGGCGGCACGGGGATCAGGTCGCCCGACTGCCCGGCGGCTTCTTCCGGGCGCAGGGCCGCTCGGACGACACGATGAACCTGGGGGGGATCAAGGTGAGCTCGCTCGAGCTCGAGCGGGTCGTGGACTCCCACCCGGCCGTCTACGAGAGCGCCGCCGTGGCCGTGCAACCGGAGGGGGAGGGTGCCGAGCGCCTCGTCCTGTTCGTCGTGCCCGCCGGAAACGCGGCCGTGGATCGGGAGCGCCTGGCCGCTGAGCTGAAGACGACGATCGCGGAGCGGCTCAACCCCCTGTTCCGGATCCACGATCTCGTCGTGGTGGAGAATCTGCCCCGCACGGCGTCGAACAAGCTGATGCGCCGGGAGCTGCGGGCCCGCTACATGAAGGGCAGGGACTG
>JBFGDZ010000077.1:0-16035 GCA_041580375.1 Candidatus Polarisedimenticolia bacterium | reverse complement strand
CCGTGTTCGTGGTCCTCGCGACGTCCGTGCCGATCCTGCTGGCGCACTATCTGACGCGCGACGTCAGCGGGACGCGGCGTACGCGCGCCTCCGCTGGGTGATTGACAGGGACCGGTCTACTGGTGATCGCGGGGGATCGTGTCGTCCCAGGTCTTCTCGCGCACGAGCGTCCCGTTTCTGAGCAGGCGCCGCGTGTAGGTGTAGTGGAAGTTCTCCGCGTCGCTGCGGAACCACAGCGCGGCCTCCCAAGTGAGCGTGCGGTCCTCCAGCTCGACCGTCTGGCGGTGCTCGCCGCGCAGCGAGGTGCGGTCGGGGCGGTCGTTCGACGTCTCGTGCGTGATCGTCTCGACGTATCGCTCCGTGCCCCAGGGATACCGCGATCCGCCCGCGTTGGTCGCCACCACCTTCGCCGTCCCGCGCTGCGGGTCCCGCGCGATCAGCGAGATCTCGCCGTAGCCGGAGACCGTGCCCTCCTCGAGGCTCTCGTACCCGGGGGGAGCCGGGTCGTCCTTCTCGGGCGGCAGGAACGACGGCCGGGGACGATCGGCGGGGGGGACGACCGGCAGCAGGACGCGCGTCGGATCCTCCCCGCCCAGCCGCAGCGTCGTCGTCATCGGGTGGGGCGTCGGCCAGAGCATCGGCCACTGGGCGTTGTTCACCGCCAGCCGGATGCGGTGCCCCTTCGGAAAGACCCAGGACGTGAAATGCATCTCGATGGCGAGCCTGAACTCACGGCCCGGCTCGATCGGCTCGGGATTCCTCGCCGAGTTGCGATGCGTCCCGTTGAAGCCTGCGCCCGCCACCTGGGTCACCGTGCCGTCCGGCGCCACGTCGGACAGCCGCGCGAACCAGTTGGCCCGCGGCGCGCTGGCCGACACGTTCAGGATCGCCCGGGGCAGCCCCAGGATCTCCAGGTCCTCGTCGAGCGGGGCGGTGTCGTAGACGAGGCTGAACGCATCGGTCGGCCGTTGATCGTGCGCCGCGTCCCCCCACCACATCACGGGGCCGCCCGCCTCGACGCCGGTGGACGGAACGTAACGCAGGCGGTGGACGTCCCGCCCGGGCGCGCGCCGGGCCAGCGTGTGGTCCGGCTGCGGGTGCAGGGCGCGCTCGCGGATGCGCGCGATCGGCCAGCCCTCCTCCCAGCGCCACGCGCCGGGGACCTCCTCCAGCACCGGGCCGGGGGGATGCCAGTGGCGCACGTACACGGCGAAGCGGGGCTCGTCCAATATGCCGGTGTCGCGGTCCTTGAGCCAGTGATCGAACCAGCGCACCGCCTCGTGGCGCCATTCGATGCGCGGCTTCGGGGAGGCGTTGTGGGGGAAGAAGTGGGACCACGGCCCGACGATCGCCTTGACGGGGGCCTTCAGTTGCTCGAGCATGCGCGGCACGCTGTCGCGGTATCCGTCGTACCAGCCGCCGATCACGAACGTCGGGATCCGGATCGCGTCGTACCGCCTCACGAGCGCCGTGCGGTCCCAGAACGGGCCGTCGCGCTGCTGCCGCTTGTACGTCATCATCCACGGGCGGGTGTCGAAGCGGTTCCTGAAGTACTCCTCGTCGATCACGTAGCCGGGCGCCCCGGGGCGCGCGTTGTCCAGATCCTGGCTCATCTCCCACGAATCGACGTGCATGATGCCGTCCATGTAGTGCACGTCGTCCTGGTACAGGTCGTCAGTGGCGTCCACCGCGATGATCGCCTTGAGCGCCGGCGGATTGCGCATCGCCATGTGGATCGAGTTGAAGCCGCCCCAGGAGATCCCGAACATGCCGACGCGGCCGTTGGAAAACGGCTGCTTCGACAGCCAGTCGATGACGACCTCGCCGTCCGCCTGCTCCTGCTCGGAGTACTCGTACTCGATGAGCCGGCCCTCGCTGTTCCCGGTCCCGCGGATGTCGACGCGGGCCACGACGTAGCCGCGCCGCACGAAGTAAGAGTAGAGAGCGTGATTGCGGGCGCGCGCCTCGTCCTTGCGGTAGGGCAGGTATTCGAGCAGCACGGGGAAGCGCTCTCCGGCCGCGCCCCCCTTCGGGACGAACAGATCGGCCGCCAGCCGCACGCCGTCCGGCATCGGGATCCTGGCGGCGCGGAGCGACATCCGGTACTCGGGAGGGGAGGCCCCTCCGGCGGCGACGGCGCGCGCGTCGGTCGCGCCCGCGAGAAGGCCGAGGAGGGCCGGTATGACGAACGCGCCGCGTCGAAGATGGTGTCTCACGGAAGCCCTCCCGCATCCTTCAGTACCGTGATGCCGTGTCGGATCGGCGCAGCGTACCAGAGGCTTCGGCGCGCCGCCTAGTCGGGTCGGCGCCGGGCGTCTCCGTCCGGCCGATCCGCCCCGCCCTGCGGCACGAATCAGGCTCATTGATCGCCGGACCCGGTCCGGCTATGATCCGCCGTTCGTCGGGGTGCGCGAGGGAGCCGGGGGGGCCTCCCGCGCCACAGGTCAGAGCGGGATGAGGGGTCGGGAGGGCTGGGGGAGCCGGGTCGGCCTCGTTCTGGCCATGGCCGGGAACGCCGTGGGACTGGGCAATTTCCTGCGGTTTCCGGCGCAGGCCGCCCAGAACGGCGGCGGAGCCTTCCTCATCCCCTACCTGGTCTGCTTCGCCCTGATGGGCCTGCCGCTCCTCTGGGTGGAGGCGGCCATCGGCCGCCACGGCGGCCAGTACGGCCACCACTCGACCCCCGGGATGTTCGACCGCCTAGGGTCGTATCGCTGGCTCAAGTACGTCGGCGTCTTCGGGCTCTTCACCAACCTCACGATCGCCGCCTACTACACCTACATCGAGTCCTGGACGCTCGCCTACGTCTGGCACTCCCTGATCGGGACCTTCCGCGAGGTCGATCCCGGGGTCTTCTTCGGGTCGTACCTGGGGGTTCATGAGGAATCGATCTTCGCCCTGCCGGCCGGCGCGCTTCTTTTCTTCTCGCTCACTCTGGCCCTCAACGTGTTCATCCTGTCGCGCGGCCTCGCCCGGGGCGTCGAGCTGGCCGCGAAGATCGGCATGCCCATGCTGATCCTGTTCGCCGCCGTCCTCGCCGTGCGCGGGCTGGCGCTGCGGCCCGGGGACCCGGGCGTCGTGGAGAGCCCGCTGGCGGGGCTCGGCTTCGTCTGGACGCCCGATCTGTCCGGCGTTTTGAACCCCGCCACCTGGATGGCCGCGGCCGGGCAGATCTTCTTCACCCTGTCGGTCGGCATGGGCTCGCTGCACTGCTACGCCTCGTACGTCGGCCGGCGGCAGGACGTGGCCCTGAACGCGGCGTCCGCGGGGTGGATGAACGAGTTCGTGGAGGTCGTGCTGGGCGGCAGCCTGTTGATCCCGATCGCCACGGCCTATCTCGGGCTCGCCAGCGTGCAGGCCGCGACCGCGGGGGGAAGCGGATTCGGTCTCGGCTTCCTCACGCTGCCGACGATGTTCGCCCACTGGGGATGGCTCGCCCCGCTGGCCGGCGCCATGTGGTTCGGGCTGCTGTTCTTCGCCGGCATCACCTCGACGCTGGCGATGGGCCAGCCGATCCTCGCCTTTCTGCAGGACGAGTTCGGCACGAGCCGCGTGCGGGCGGCGCTGGCCTTCGGTGCGGCGACCTTCGGCCTCGGGTTCCTGTGCGTCTGGCTCTATCCGGGCGGCGCCTTCGACGAGTTCGACTTCTGGACGGGAACGTTCTCGCTCGTGATCTTCGCGCTCCTCGAGGCGCTCGTCTTCGCGTGGATCTTCGGGATCCGGAGGGGCTGGGAGGAGATCACGCGGGGGGCCGACATGGTGATCCCGCCCGTATTCCGCTTCATCATCCGGTACGTCACGCCGCTGTTCATCCTCGTCGTGTTCGTCGGGGCGCTCGTCCAGCCCGCGGGGCGGGCGTGGGGCGCGGCCTTCTGGTCGTTGTTCTCGGGCGACGGCTGGCCGTTCGCTCCCGAGAGCGTCATCGGGCGCGTCCTGCATCTGGGATCGGAATCGCACGCGTGGTTTGACGAGGCGGGCCGGGCGACGCACGCGCTGGTGCAGGACGCCACGCGACTGATCCTGCTGCTGGTCTTCCTGGGTCTCGCGTGGCTGGTCCATGCCGCGTGGCGGCGCAAAGAGAGGACGCCATGACGCTGCCGGCGTGGCTCATGCTGATCGGCACCTGGGCGGTCATCATCTACTTCACGGCGCGATTCTTCCTCATGGTCCTGCGGACGCCCCTCGAGCGGAATCGCGAATGAAGGATCCTGTCACGTGATCATCTGGCTCTGGATCGGCTTCATCGTCTTCATCCTGGCCCTGCTCGCCCTGGATCTGGGCGCCTTCAACCGGAACGCGCGCGCGGTCGGCATCAAGGAGGCGTTCGCCTGGACCGCGCTGTGGGTTGCGCTGGCCCTGGTCTTCAACGTCGCGATCTACTTCATCTACGAGCACCACTGGCTGGGGATCGGTTATGAGTCCGGGAGTCCGATCGGCGGGCGCCGGGCCGCCCTGGAGTTCTTCACCGGATACGTCGTCGAGAAGAGCCTGAGCCTCGACAACATCTTCGTCATCGCGCTCATCTTCTCGTATTTCAAGATACCCGGCGCGTACCAGCACCGCGTCCTGTACTGGGGCATCCTCGGGGCGCTGGCGCTGCGCGGTCTGATGATCGCCGCGGGGGCCGCCCTGATCCGGTCGTTCGACTGGGTCGTCTACGTGTTCGGCGCCTTCCTCATCGTGACGGCGGTGAAGCTCCTGATCGTGCGTCACGACAACCTGGAGCCCGACCGCAACCCGCTCGTCCTGCTGGCGCGCCGGCTTTATCCCGTGTCGCCCGGGCTCGACGGGGAGCGGTTCTTCACGACCGTCGACGGCCGCCGGGCGATCACGCCGCTTTTCCTCGTCCTTCTGCTGGTGGAGAGCAGCGACGTGCTCTTCGCCGTCGACTCGATCCCGGCCATCTTCGCGATCACGCGCGAGCCATTCCTCGTGTTCACGTCGAACATCTTCGCGATCCTCGGCCTGCGATCGCTCTACTTCGCGCTGGCCGGCGTCCTGGATCGGTTCCGCTACCTCAAGATGAGCCTGGTCTTCCTGCTGGCGTTCGTCGGCGTGAAGATGATCCTCTCCCACCATCATCCCATTCCGACGCAGGTGTCGCTGGCCGTCATCGCCGGCATCCTGCTCGTGGGCGCGCTGGGATCGGTGCTCGCGGCGCGCCGCGACACCGCGAGCCTGGTCTCGCCGCTGGCGGACGATCTGGAGGAGCTCGCGCGGCTGACCTATGTGCGGGCCCGGCGCGTCGTGACGATCGTGATCGGGACGAGCGTGCTCCTGATCGGCGTGGCGATGATCGTCCTGCCCGGTCCGGCCGTCCTCGTCATCCCGGCCGGCCTGGCGATCCTGGGGGCGGAGTTCCTCTGGGCCCGCAGACTCCTGGCGCGGGTCAGGTCGGGGCTCGGTTCCCTCGGCCGCGTGATCCGCCGGAACGCCGGCCCGCGCTGAACGACCCCTCGAGATTCGAAGCGACTCGACTTGACCCGACGTCCCCGCGGGAGTATAAATAACTTGGTTACTATCTAACCTGGTTACTTAATATGCCTGCACCCCGGAGTCCGCATCAGGGAAACGGAAGCCACGAGGAACGGGGGGGGCCGGGACCGGCGCGCCTGCGCCGGCTCATGCGCTACAGCCACGTGTTCAGCGCGGCCGTGCGCGAGATCCTGGAGGTCCGCTACCTCCGGGAGGTCAGTCCGAAACCGCTCACACTGCCGCAGTTCCACCTCCTGAAACTGATCGCCCTGAACGGACGGCACCAGGTCGGCGAGGTGGCCGAGTTCCTCGGCGTCAGCTCGCCCGCCGCCAGCAAGAACATCGACAAGCTGGAGAGGCTGGGGCTCGTGCTCCGGGCCGCGTCGACCGGGGATCGGCGCGCCACCCTGCTGAGCGCCAGCCCGAAAGGCCGCCGGCTGGTCCATCGGTACGAGAAGCTCAAGGCGGATCGCCTGGTCCCGGTCCTGAGGAAGTTCCGCCCCGAGGAGATCGATCGGTTCACCCACCTGCTCGAGCGCTTCTCCGTGCTGCTGTTCGAGAAGGAGAGATCGGACGACGGTTACTGCCTGCGCTGCGCGGCCTACTGCGAGGAGCGCTGCCCGATCGGCCACGTCCTCGGCAACTGCCCGTACGAGAAAATCCGCGCGCGCAACCGCCCGCAGCCGGGGAAAGGAGCGAGTCCGCCGTGAGCGGCGTGTCGGCGGAGCGGTTCTGGCGGGTTCCCCTCGACGCGGGGGACATCCTCCGCACGCGCGGCGAGGTTCACATCCTGGAGGATCGGTGCAAGGGCTGTTCCTACTGCGTCGAGTTCTGCCCCCGGAAGGTCCTGGCGCTCTCCGACCGGTTCAACGTCAAGGGCTACCACCCGCCGGACATCGTCGCGCCGGAGAGCTGCACCGCGTGCCATCTGTGCGAGCTGATCTGCCCCGAGTTCGCCATCGGCGTCGAGGAGATCGTCTTCAAGGAGGCGGAGCGTGCAGGCTGATCCCGCCGTCGTCCTGACCGGCGCCCACTATCTCGACGGAGACCACGCCTGCTCCGAGGGGGCGATCGCCGCCGGGTGCCGCTTCTTCGCGGGTTATCCGATCACGCCGTCCACCGAGATCGCGGAGAGGATCGCGCGCCGCTTTCCGCGCATCGGCGGCGTGTTCCTGCAGATGGAGGATGAGATGGGCGCCATGGCCGCCGTGCTCGGCGCCGCCTGGGGGGGCGCGAGGGCCATGAGCTGCACCTCCGGGCCGGGGTTCTCGCTGATGATGGAGAACCTCGGGCTCGGCGTGATGATGGAGACTCCCTGCGTGCTGGTCAACGTGCAGCGGGGCGGCCCCTCCACCGGGCTGCCCACGATGGTCGGGCAGTCGGACGTGATGCAGGCGCGCTGGGGATCGCACGGCGATTACGAGATCATCGCCCTGGCGCCGATCTCGCCCCAGGAGTCGTTCGACCTCACGGTCGAGGCCTTCAACCTGTCGGAGCGGTACCGCGTGCCGACGCTCGTCATGATGGACGAGTGCGTCGGACACATGACGGAGAAGGTGGTGATCCCGGAGGCGGAGGAGATCCACGTCGAGCCGCGCCGGCTGACGAAACTGCCGCCGGGCGAGTACCTGCCGTACAGGCCCGGTCCGGATCTCGTCCCCGACATGATCGTCGCCGGGGAGGGCTACCGCATCCACAGCACCGGCCTGACGCACGACGAGCGCGGATACCCGGAGATGACGGCCGAGGCGCAGAACGCCCTCGTTCCCCGGCTGGTCGACAAGATCCGGAAGAACGCCGATTCGATCATCAGAGTCGAGGAGTCGGGGACGGAGGGAGCGGAGGTCGTGGTCGTCTCCTACGGCATCACGACCAGGGTGGCCCGGGCCGCGATCGACAGGGCCCGCGCCGAGGGCCGGGCCGTCGGAGAATTGCGGCTCGTCACGCTGTGGCCGTTCCCGGAGGATCGCGTGCGCGAACTGGCGCGGTCGATCCGGGGATTCGTGGTGCCCGAGATCAACCTGGGACAGATGTCGCTGGAGGTCGAGCGCTGCGCGGCCGGGGCGGCGCGGACCTTGCAGGTCCCGCACGCGGGCGGCTGGGTGCACGACCCCCGGAAGATCTACGACGCGATCGTGGAGGTGGCCTCGTGAAGACGGTGACGGTGCTGGAGCCGCGGACAGAGCGGTCCGGTTATCCGTGGGAGAATCTCGTTCGATCGGATCGCCTTCCGCACATCTGGTGCCCGGAGTGCGGCATCGGCACGGCCGTCTCGTGCTTCACCTCCGCGCTCACCCGCCTGAAGATCGATCCGGACAAGGTGGCGATCGTGTCCGGCATCGGCTGCTCCGGCCGCGTCGCCGGCTACCTGAACCTCGATTCGTTCCACACCACGCACGGCCGCGCGATCCCGTTCGCGACCGGACTGAAGATGGCCAATCCCGCTCTCAAGGTGGTCGTCTTCAGCGGCGACGGCGACCTCGTCGCCATCGGCGGCAATCACTTCATCCACGCGGCCCGGCGCAACATGGATCTGACGGTGATCTGCGTCAACAACTTCAACTACGCGATGACCGGCGGACAGGTGGGGCCGACGACGCCGCTGACGGCGCTGAGCACCACGACCCCGTACGGCAACTTCGAGCACCCGTTCAATCTGCCCGGACTGGCGGCGAGCTGCGGGGCCGTGTACGTGGCGCGCTGGACGACGCTTCACGTCCGCCGCCTGATCCGCGCCATGGAGGAGGCGCTGAGCAAGCGGGGGTTCTCGTTCGTCGAGGTGATCAGCCCCTGCCCCACGCTGTACACGCGGCGCAACAAGCTCGGCACCGGGCTGGACCGGATGCGCTATTTCCAAACCCACTGCGACGTGCGCAACGGAGCGTCCCCTCAGGAGGTCGAGATCGAGCTGGGAGGGCGCATCACCGTCGGCAAGTTCGTCGACATCGAGAAGCCGACCTTGCAGGACGCGCTCGACCGCAGCATGAAGGCGGCGCTGGGAGAGGAATACCACCAGATCCACGTCACCCAGACGGTGCGGGCCGACCGGAGGGCGCTCCGGGACACCTAGCGGACGGGGGTGCGGCGATGGCGACGACCGAGATCCGGATCAGCGGCTTCGGGGGTCAGGGCGTGATCCTGGGCGCCTACGTGATCGGGAAGGCCGTCGCCGTGATCGAGGGCCGGAACGCCACGCTGAATCAATCCTTCGGTCCGGAGGCGCGCGGGAGCGCCTGCAGCGCACAGCTGATTCTCTCCGACGAGCCGATCGCCTATCCGTACGTCCGGCGCACGGACGTTCTGGTCGCGATGTCCCAGGACGCCTTCCGCCGCTTCGCCGGCGAAGTACGCGACGGCGGGCTCGCGCTCATCGACGACTCCCTCGTCACGCCCGCTCCGGACCCGCGGATCCGGGTCCTGGGCGGACCCGCCACCCGCACCGCCGAGGAACTGGGAAAGCGGATCGCCGCCAACATGGTCATGGTGGGGCTGTTCACGGCCGCAACCGGGATCGTCGCGCCCGATGCGGTGCGCGAGGCGATCCGGACCTCCGTGCCCTCGGGAACGGGGCCTCTCAACCTGTCCGCGTTCGACCGGGGTCTTGCGTTCGGCTCCTCGCTGGTCGCGCATCGACGGTCGCAGGAGGTCACGGCATGAGATCGGACAACCTCATCGCGGCCTTCGACGCGGGGGCCCGGCGCGAGCGGTGGGCCGTGCCGGGACTGGACGTCCCGGATCTCCAGCCGGAGCCGTTCCCGATCCGCCGGATCCAGCCGTCGCCGTGCACGCTGGCCTGCCCGGCCGGCGTCCAGGTCAAGGCCTACGTGTCTCTCATCGCCGAAGAGCGCTTCGCCGAGGCACTCGAGGTCGTGCGGCGGCGCTGTCCGCTCCCGGGGATCTGCGGCCGCATCTGCAGCCACCCGTGCGAGCTGGCCTGCCGGCGCGGCCGCTTCGACGAGCCGGTCGCCATCCGCGCGTTGAAGCGGTTCGTCGCCGACGGGGAGCGGGATTTCCCCCTGCCGGCACCGCCGCCGGGACCGGACCGGCCGGAGCGCATCGCCGTCGTCGGATCGGGTCCGGCCGGGCTGACCGCGGCGTACGACCTGAGGCTGGCGGGATTCCCCGTAACCGTCTACGAGGCCGGACCCGAGCCGGGGGGGATGCTGCGCCACGGAATCACCGCCTACAGGCTGCCGCGTGACGTTCTCGACGCCGAGATCGAGGTGCTCGTGCGCGCCGGCATCGACATCCGCACGGGAGTCCGGCTCGGGGCCGATCTCGAGCTGGAGGATCTCCTCCGCCGGGACCACGCGGCGGTGCTGCTGGCGATCGGCGCGCAGATCGGAAGGGGCCTCGACGCCGCCGGCGCGCCAGGCTGCCCGGGGATGATCGACGCCCTGTCCTTCCTGCGCCTCGTGAACGAGGGGGCGAGGCCGGACGTGGGTGGAAAGGTCGTCGTCGTGGGCGGAGGATCGACGGCGGTCGAGGCGGCCAGGTCGGCGCTGCGTCTTGGGGCGGGCTCTGTCGAAATTCTCTACCGACGATCGGGAGAGGAGCTGCTCGCCGGACCGGAGGAGATCCGGGCCGCCGGCTCGGAGGGGGTGCGGTTCACCTTCCTGGTCGCCCCGATCGGTGTGAAGGTGGAAGGGGACCGCCTGGTCGGGCTCGAGTGCGTCCGGGTCGGCCTGGGGGAGGCGGACGCCAGCGGGCGACGCCGGCCGATCCCGATCCCCGGCACCGAGTTCCGAGTCCCGGCCGATCGGGCCCTCGTCGCGGTCGGACAGGACGTCGACCTCGGGTTTCTGCCCTCGCGCGGCCGGACGCGATTCGTGGAGAACGGCCGGCTGATCGTCGACGAGACGACCTCGATGACCCGGCTGGCGCGGGTGTTCGCGGCCGGCGACATGGTGACCGGCCCGTCGACCGTGATCGACGCGATCGCGGCGGGCCATCGCGCCGCCGAGTCGATCCGCCACCTCCTGATTGAGGGGCGACCGGGCATCAGGGAGCAGCGGCCCGAGCTGCGGGCGCCGGAGGAGTACGAGCTTCCCGATCCCGAGCCCCTCGAGGCGATGCGCATCCACCCGTCGACCGTGGGGCCGGCCCCGGGCCGGGAGTTCGCCGAGGTCGAGCGGGCGTTCACGCGTCGCGAGGCCGTCGCCGAGGCCCGGCGGTGTCTGCGCTGCGGCCCGTGCGGCGAGTGCCGCGCGTGCGCCTCGACCTGCCAGCGGAGGCACGTGATGGTGCGGAAGCGCGCCGCCGCCGCCCCGGGATCGACGGCGATCCTGCGCGTGCCGGCGGCGATCTCCGCGGCGCTCCTGCCCGACCGGCCCGCGCGCGCCCGTCTTCTCGCGGACATCCGGTCGGCGACTCAGCGGGTCCGTCCGGGGTCCGGGGGCGTCGAGCTCGACCTGCTTCCGGTCCGATCGCGCGTCCACGAGGAGCGGTGCCGCGCCTGCGGCCGCTGCGTCGAGGTCTGTCCCTTCCGCGCCGTGTCGCTCGTGGACGTGAACGGAGCGCGGCCCCGGGCGCGCATCGAGCCCTCCGTCTGCCGCGGGTGCAACCTGTGCAACGCCGTCTGTCCGACGCGCTCCGCGGTCGCGAGCAGCCTCTCTCCGGAGTGGTGGGGCGGGCGGATCGGCGACGCGATGGTGGCCGGCGCCCCGGCGGTGAACCACGTGGTCCTCGCCTGCCAGCGGAGGGCCGGATCGCTCGAGCCGGGCCTCGATCGGGCCGGGACGCATGTGGAGGTGATCCGGTTCCGCTGCGTCGGTCAGATCGAGACGGGCATGCTGCTGGATCTTCTCAGGGAGGACGGAAGCGGGCGCGTGCTCGTGGCCGGGTGCGATCGGGATCGCTGCCGGTTCGGGACCGGCGCCCGCCTCGCGTGGGACCAGGTGGAGCGGGCGCGGGCCTTCCTGCGCGCGATGAATCGCGACCCGGGGCGGATCGTCTCCGACTGGTCGCCCGACCGGGCGCACGACCGCCTGGAGGAGCCGATCGGCCGGCTCATCGGCGCGATCGCGGCGGGACAACCCGCGGAGGTCCATTCGGAATGAGCGAAGGGCGGCCATGGAAGCGCTGATGGCTCTACGGCAGTCGACGGGCATGTCGCGATGCCTCGACTGCGGCAAGTGCACGACGCTGTGCCCGCTGGTGGAGACCGGCGTCGTCTCCGCGCGCCGCATCGCCGCTCACGACGCGGAGGACGAAGAGATCCGTGATCGCGGCGCCGGCCTGCGGCATTGCCTCACGTGCGGCGCCTGCGAGACCCGCTGCCCACAGGGCGTGCGCTTCACCGAGTTCGTGCGCGGGCTCCGGGACCGTATCGCCCCCGGCGCGCGGGGACCCTGTCCCCATGCGGGCGTGTTCCAGTCGATCGCGCGCTCGATGGCCGGCCCGGCCGCGCCCGGCAGGAGCAACGCCTGGATCGGAAGCGATCTGCAGATCGCGGACGAAGGGGAGGTCGCCCTCTTCGTCGGGTGCCTGCCATTCTTCGAGATCTACTTCGGCGACGACCTGGGGATCCGCCCTCTGGAGATCGCCCGCGCGGCGATCCGGATCCTGAACCGGGACGGGATCAAACCGGTCGTGCTGGACCAGGAACGATGCTGCGGGCACGACCTGCTGTGGGGCGGTGATCGGCCGACGTTCGAGGCGCTCGCCAGGGCGAACTCCGATGCGTTCTCGTCGCGCGGCGTGAAGCGCATCCTGACCACGTGCGCCGAGTGCTGCCGGACGTGGCGGCTCGACTATCCGGAGGTGGTCCCCGGATACAGGCCGAAGGTGGAGCACCTCGCGGAGTTCGTGGCCGAGCGGCTGGAGGCCGGCGCCCTGAAGTTCCGATCGAACGGATCCGCCACGCTCACCTATCAGGATCCCTGCCGCCTCGGCCGCCATCTCGGCGTGATCGACGCTCCGCGCCGCGTGCTGTCCGCGCTGCCGGGTGCGCGCCTAGTGGAGATGGACCGGACGGGACGGGACGCGGTGTGCTGCGGGACGAGCGGGTTCATCCACTGCGACGCCGCCTCGCGGTGCCTGCAGGGGGCCCGGCTCCGCGAGGCGGCGGCGACCGGAGCCGGGACGATCGTCACGGCCTGTCCCAAGTGCCTGATTCACTTCGAGTGCGCGCAGGCCGAGGACCGCAGGCGGGGAAATCGGGAGAAGACGATCGAAGTGAGGGACTTCGCGATCGTGGCGGATTCCGGACTGGAAACGCGGGACAGGGCGGCGGGCGGTGGCGCCGCGCGGGAGGAATCGAAACCGGGAGGACAGCGATGAAAGACGAATCATTGAGAATCGGAGTCTTCGTGTGCGACTGCGGACTGAACATCGCGGGCTTCGTCGACACGGAGGACGTGGCGAAGTTCGCGGAGGGTCTCCCGGACGTGGTGGCCGTCGTGCGCAACCGGTACACGTGCGCGGATCCGGGGCAGAACGAGATCCGGCGCGCGATCGCCGAGCACCGGCTGAACCGGGTCGTGATCGCGTCGTGCACGCCGAAGATCCACGAGCCGACGTTTCGCGCCTGCGTTTCCGGCGCGGGGCTCAATCCCTACCTCATGGAGATGGCGAACATCCGAGAGCACTGCAGCTGGGTGCACATGGGGGATCGGTCGGCCGCGACGCGCAAGGCCAGGGATCTCGTCCGCAGCGCCGTGCAGCGTGCGCGGCTCCTGGAGAGCCAGGACGAGAAGACGTTCCCGGTCACCGACGCGGCGCTCGTGATCGGCGGGGGCGTGGCCGGGATTCAGGCGGCGCTGGAGATCGCGTCGGGTGGTCACCAGGTCTACCTGGTGGAAAGGAGTCCGTCCATCGGTGGGGTCATGGCAGCGCTCGACAAGACCTATCCCACCATGGATTGCTCCATATGAATCCTCGGCCCCAAAATGATGGATGTCGGTCGACATCCCAGGATCAGGCTCCTCGTTAATTCCGAGGTCGAGGACGTAACGGGTTTCGTCGGGAACTTCCGGGCGCGAATCCGCAGAAACCCGCGGTACGTGGTGGCGGCGGACTGCAACTCGTGCGGCGAGTGCACCAAGGTGTGCCCCGTCGTCGTCCCGGACGAGTACCAGCAGGGACTCTCCTCCCGCAAGGCGATCTACTCCCCCTTCCCTCAGGCGGTGCCGTCGTCGTACGTCCTCGACATGGACGCCTGCCTCGGGAACCAGCCGATCGCCTGCGGCCGGTGCCTGGACGTCTGCGAGAAGAACTGCATCGACTTCGACATGCGGACCGAGCACCTCGAGGTTCCCGTCGGGAGCATCATCCTGGCCACGGGGATGGAGATCTACGATCCCCGCGAGACCGACGAGTATGGTTATGCCAGCTATCAGAACGTCGTCACCAGCATGGAGTTCGAGCGGCTGATCTGCGCGGGCGGCCCGACCGGCGGCCATCTCGTCCGGCCCTCCGATCGCAGGACGCCGAAACGCATCGGGTTCATCCAGTGCGTCGGATCGCGCTGCAACTCCCGCGGTGTCCGCTATTGCTCGAACATCTGCTGCATGAACACCATCAAGGAGACGCTGCAGATCGCCGAGCACGAGCCCGACGCCCGGTCCACCGTCTTCTACATGGACATCCGGGCGTTCGGAAAGGGCTTCGAGGACATGTACCGGCGCAGCCGCGAGTCGGGCGTCCGCTACGTCCGCGGACTCCCGGGACGGGTCGAGGAAGACCCGGGCTCGCGCGACCTGATCGTTCAGGTGGAGAACACGACCACCGGCCGGGTGGAGCGCCATCGGTTCGACCTGCTGGTCCTCGCCGTCGGCCTCGTTCCCCGTGGAAACGGCGGGAAGGGGATCCGCGGCATCGATCAGATCCTGACCCTCTCCCACACCGCGGACGGGCTCGTGATGGAGGCGCATCCGAAGCTCAGCCCTGTCGACGCCCCCACGCGCGGGATCTACTTCGCCGGCTGCGTCGAGGCGCCGAAGGACATCAAGGACAGCGTCACCCAGGCCGGCGCGGCGGCGGCTCGCGCGATCAATCTGCTGAGCGCCGGCAGGGTCCGGGTCGAGGCGATCACCGCGCTGTTCGATCCGGAGAAATGCAATTACTGCGGTCGCTGCACCCGCGTCTGCCCGTTCCACGCGATCACGGCCCCCGACAAGAAGGAAGGGCGCTATCCCGAGTTCATCGAGGCCGCGTGCTCCGGCTGCGGGACGTGCGCGGCGGAGTGCCCCACCGACACCATCGACATGCGGCACTTCTCGGACGCCCAGATCCTGGCGCAGATCGACGCCATCCTCACCGAGGATCCGATGAGCAAGATCGTGGCGTTCGCCTGCAACTGGTGCTCCTATGCGGGAGGCGATACGGCGGGGACGTCGCGGATGCAGTACCCGGCTTCCGTCCGGATGATCCGGACGATGTGCAGCGGGCGAGTGGACGAGGAGTTCATCTGGCACGCCTTCCGCAAGGGCGCGCCGCTGGTCCTGGTGTCGGGCTGTCATTTCGCCGACTGCCACTACATCAACGCGGTCACCTGGACGCAGCGCCGGGTGGAGAAGGTCTGGAGCCGGATGGAGAAGATGGGGATCCGCCCCGGACGCCTTCAGCTCGAATGGATCAGCGCCGCCGAGGGTCCGAAGTTCGCGCGCGTGATGAAGGAGCTCGACGGATTGCTCGAGCGGGTCACGCCCGAGGAGGTCGAGGAGACGAAACGGGTACTCGAGGACGCGCCGCCCGTACCGGGCCGTCCGCCGATTCGAATTCCGGTGGCCGCGGGCTGATCGCGCGAGCCGGAAGGGAGGTGGATCACGATGGCAGCGAAGAGAACGTTCGAGTGCCTCCGCTGCGATCACCGCTTTCAGGCGGATTACGACGCGAAGGACGTGGTCGAGCGGGCCTGTCCGAAGTGCGGCAGCAACAGCGTCCGACCCGAGACCACCGCCGGCGGAGCGGCAGCATCGAAAGACGCGACGGGCGGATAGGAGGTGACGTCATGGTGGAGACATCGACCAGGACGAAGAATCGTTTCGAGGCGATCCTGGAGCAGCATGAGGATCTCCGGGACGTCGTAGCCGCGATGAAGGGGTTCCTCGATCAGCCGAGGCCCGAGCCCGGCCAGAGGGGCAGCCACACGTGGGCGAACAGGCTCGCCGGGGACCTGCTCGATCTGCATGACAAGGTGTACCGGCACTTCCGCGAAGAGGAGAGGTCCGGATTCCTGGAGGAGATGGAAACGAAGCACCCGCCGGCGCTGCGCGACATCCAGATGCTCCGCAATGAGCATGATCGGATACTCTGCGACCTGCGCGAGCTGCTCGTGGCATCCGTCCTGTATTCGGAGGGGAAGCGACCCGAGAGCCCGCGCCTGCGCCGCTGGACGCTGTCGATCCTCGATCGGATCGCGCAGCACGAGTACGATGAGACCGAGCTCTTCCAGAAACTGCAGTACCTGAACCTCGGAGTGGGGGACTGAGTCGCCCTCGGACGCCGCCGGTTAAACCGCCGTGACGCCCCCGTCGACCGTGAGCGCGGATCCGATCATGAACGAGGACGCATCGCTGGCGAGGAACAGCACGGCGCGCGCGATCTCGTCCGGTCGGG
>JBFGDZ010000076.1:0-16117 GCA_041580375.1 Candidatus Polarisedimenticolia bacterium | reverse complement strand
GGTGGCGCACTGGAAGATGGTGCACATCGTGCGCCCCGTCTGGGAGACGACCGGCGCCGACAACCAGCTCGGGCGGGCATTCCCTCCCCTCACCTGCACGGACTCCGACGCCAACGCCCTGACGTCGCCCGAGCCGGCCCCGCGGACCGTGCGCGGCGCCCGGGATCTGCTCAGCGTCGCGCTCCAGTACGGGAACGCCTTCGGGCAGGGGCTGCAGGCGGCGGCGCTCAAGCCGGCCGACTTCTTCGGAGACGACGACGTGCTCTATCTCATGGAGGACATGGCGACGGGCGAGATCCGCCTCAGCATCCTGTGGGAGTGGATGCACAAGGGGGCGCCCCTCACCGCGGACGACGACGCGACCGGCGCCAGAGCGGGCTATCGCTTCGACGCCGACCTGTTCGGGCGGCTCCTCGAAGAGGAGTACGACAAGCTCCTCGCCGCCCGCGATCGGGACGTGTACGACGTCTCCAAGACGACGACCCTGCCGATCGCGCGCGCGATCGTCGAGGCCTACGTCCGGGCCGACGCGAAGCCGCCCTGGTACATCGACCTGCTGAATATGAATCTGAACAACCACGATCGTGACGAGGCCGGGAGGCGGATCCGGACCTGCCTGGACGCGTTGATGCGGGACGGCAGGCGGATCACCCACAATCCGGACTTCGTCGCCCCCGGCCGGGGGCGGAGGAGCAGGGGCACGCGATGAGCGCACTCGAGAAACAGGTGGAGGCGGTTCGTGAATGGTTCCGGTCCCCGCGGTTCGAGGGGATCGTGAGGCTTTACTCGCCGCGCGACGTCGCGGAGCAGCAGGGCACGATCGAGCAGGACTACCCGGTCGCCTGCGCCGCCGCCGAGGCCTTCTACGCCCGGCTGCGCGAGCTGTTCAAGAAGCGCCGATCGATCACGACGTTCGGCCCCTATTCGCCCGGACAGGGCGTCGCCATCAAGCGCCACGGCATCGAGGGGATCTACCTCGGGGGATGGGCGACCTCCGCCAAGGGATCGATCGCGGAGGATCCGGGGGCCGATCTCGCCAGCTACCCGCTGAGCCAGGTGCCGGACGAGGCCGCCCCGCTGGTGCGCGCCCTGCTCGCCGCCGACCGGAACCAGCACTTCGCCCGCGCCCGCATGACCCCCGAGCAGAGGAAAGCGACGCCGGCGATCGACTTCCGCCCCTTCATCATCGCGGACGCCGACACGGGGCACGGCGGGGACGCCCACGTGCGCAACCTGATCCGCCGCTTCGTCGAGGTGGGGATCCCCGGCTACCACATCGAGGATCAGAAGCCCGGCGTCAAGAAATGCGGGCATCAGGGCGGCAAGGTGCTGGTGCCGGAGGACGAGCAGATCAAGCGGCTCAACGCGGCCCGCTTCCAGCTCGACGTCATGAGGGTGCCGGGCATCATCGTGGCCCGCACCGACGCGGAGGCGGCGACGTTCATCGACGGCTGCGGGGACGAGCGCGATCAGCCGTTCATCCTGGGCGCCACCAACCTCGATCTGCCGGGCAACAAGATCTGCTACATCGCCATCCTGAAGAGGCTCCACGATCTCGGGGTCGACGAGATCCGCGGGCATCTCGCCTTCGGGCTGTCCGACGAGGAGTACGGCGCCGCCTTCGCCTGGCTCGAGCGGGCCGGCGTGATCCCCCTGATCGACGAGGCGGCGCGGTCCTGGAAGCGATCCGGCGACGGCCTCGTCGATAAAATGCTCGACGGCATCATCACGCGCTACCTGGATCGGTGGGAGGCGGAGGCCGGCCTCAAGACGTACGGGCAGGCGATCGCCGATCTCATGGAGTTCCGCGTGTCGGAGGGGGATCGGTTCGACTGGAGCGTCGACGAGTGGCGCGCCTACGCGCGCAGGGCGTCATTCTACGCCGCCCGCGAGAAGGCCCGGTCGATGGGCCTGAACGTCATCTGGGATCCCGAGCCGACGAAGACGCCCGAGGGCTATTACCAGGTCCGGAGCGGCATCGAGTACGCCATCGCCAAATCGCTCGCCGCCGCGCCGTTCGCCGATCTGCTGTGGATGGAGACCAAGACGGCGGACCTGGACGATGCCCGCACCTTCGCGCAGGCGATCCACGCCGAGTTCCCCGACAAGATGCTGGCCTACAACCTGTCCCCCTCGTTCAACTGGGACACGACCGGCATGAGTGACGACCAGATGAGGCGCTTCCCCGAGGAGCTCGGCAAGCTGGGATACGTGTTCAACTTCATCACCTACGGGGGCCACCAGATCGACGGGCTCGCGGCGGAGGATTTCGCCGCCGCCCTCCGGCATGATGGCATGCTGGCGCTGGCCCGTCTGCAGCGCAAATTCAGGCTGCTCGAGTCGCCCTATCGGACGCCCCAGACGCTGGTGGGAGGCATGCGACTCGACGGCGCCCTGATGGCGTCGACGGGCCGCACCGCCACGACCCGGGCCATGGGCAAGGGGTCCACCCAGGTGCAGCACCTGGTGCAGACGGAGGTGCCCACGAAGCTGCTCGCGGAGTGGCTGGGAATGTGGACGAAGCACTACGACCTGCCGATGCGCCTCCGGGTCCAACTGCGCCCGCACACGCCCGGCTCGGAGGTGCTCGAGCTCGGCGTGTTCGACGACGGCGACGCGCGGATGGCCAATGTCGTCTTCGCCAACATCCACGACCGTCGGGAGCGCAGCATCCTCTCGATCCGCGATCAGAACACGTTCGAGGAGAAGCTGCGGAAGAAGCGCCTGATGACGCTGGTGCACCTGTTCCTCATCCACCGTTACAAGGCCGCCTCGGTCCACTACGTCAGCCCGACGGAGGACAACCGCTATCAGGCGCAGAAGATGAAGAGCCACGGCATCTACACGGACGTCCACAGCGAGGTGGGCCAGATCATCGTGGCCGAGGTGAACAGGGAGCGGATCGCCGAGCTGCTGCAGCAGGACCGCGCGGCCCTGGCCCGGCTGATCGACAAGACCGGCCCGCCGCCGACCTGATCCGCCCCGGCGCTCCTGCGGGGCGCGCCGGCCCCGCGTCAGCGGTACGCGAAAAGCATCGCGTAGATGATCCAGACCACCATGAAGAAGCCGATCGCGAGCGCCGTCCACGCGAAGGCGCGGACGGTCCTCGTCACGATGGGCGGATACGACTCGACGAGGTGCCCCTCCAGCTCGCCCCTCTCCACGAGATCCGCGAATTCTCCGGGCTTGTCGAGCGCGAACTCGTCCACGGGCATGCGCCCCGTGAAGATCACGATGTCCATCGGGAACTTCTCGGGCCGCAAATGCGTGTTGAAGAAATGCACCGTGAAGATGAAGCCGGTCGCGAGCAGCGCCTCGTCGCTGTGGATGATGGTGGCCACGTTCAGCAGCCAGCCCGGGATGAAGCGCGTGAAGAACTCCGGAAACCAGAGCATGACGCCGGTCGAGCCGATGACGGCGATGCCCCAGAACACGGCCAGGTAGTCGAACTTCTCCCAGTACGTCCAGCGACCGTAACGCGGCCGATCACCCAGCCCCAGGAACCATTTGAGCGACCCGTAGAACTCCAGGACGTCCCGCTTGCCGGGGATCATCGAATGCGGACCCAGCAGCAGCCTTCTCCACGATCCATAGCGGTGGTTCTTCTTGTGGACGAGATCGGCCAGATGCGTGGCGAACACGATGATCATCAGCACGGCGGCGGAGCGGTGGATGTATCCGGCCGTCTCGAAGCCGCCCAGCAGGTGCGACAGCACGGAGGCCCAGCCCGTGTAGGAGAACTTCAGGGTCATGCCGGTGAGGGCGAGGCTGATGAAGCTGACGATCATGAGGATGTGGAGGCTCCGATCCAGACGCGAGAAGCGGCGATACTCCAGCCTCGCCGCCTCCGGCCGCGGGAACGCCGCGACGTCCACGGGCTTCCGGGCGGTCTGAACCTCCCCGAGCACGGTCATCGTCTCCCTCCCAACTTCCGGCGCAGATCGCGCCGCCACTGGATGGCCCGCGGAATCCACAGCAGGGTGTGCAGCCCTCCCACGACGAAGGTCCCCACCAGAAGCGAGGTCATGCCCCAGAACGTCCAGAACAGGAACGGGTACGTGTCGGGATCGTGATGGGTGGCGTGCGTCAGGTAGCCCGCGAACCGACGGGTCGCTCCCGGGTGGCACTTCTGGCAGGTCGCCACAACGTTCGCCCGGCTCAGCCGCGAGCGCGGATCCGAGACGGGCAGGACGTCGTGCGCACCGTGGCAATCGTAGCACTTCGCCGTCTTCGTGAACCCGAGCTGCGAGACCTTGCCGTGATAGGTGTCGAAATACGTCCTGGCGATGGTTTCGTGACAGCGTCCGCACTGAACCATGATCTCCAGCTTGAAGCCGTCCAGGTCGGTGCGCCGGATCGTGTGCGCCGTGTGGCAGTCGCTGCAGATCGGCAGGGGCCGGTCCGAGGCGGAGACCTCCTCCGAGTGGATGCTCTGAACGAACTGCTCCTGGATCCCGTGATGGCAGCGGCCGCAGGTGTCCGGGATGTTGTCGCGGTGGACCGTCGAGCGGGGATCGTCGCCGGGCAGCTCACCGTGAGCCGTGTGGCAATCGGTGCACATGGCCGTCACGACAAGCCCGCTCTTCAACAGTCCCTTGCCGTGAATGCTCTGAGTGTAGTGCTCGACGATCTCGTGCTCCTTCCCCCTGTATCGCACCGCCGCCCGCTCCCCCTCCCGGTGACACCGGGCGCACAGATCGGGGACGCGGGTGGGGAAGGTCCTTGATTGCGGATCGCGCTTCCCGTACACCCGATGCGTGCCATGGCACTCCAGGCAGGTCGGGGCGTTCGGATCGCCGTCGGCGAACAACCGGCCGTGAACGCTCTCGCGGTACTGCCCCACGACCTCGGCGTGGCAGACGGAGCAGTCGACCGGCTCCGTCAGGCTCTCGCACGGACGGCGGCTCGACGGGTTCACGCCCGTGTGGCACTGGCTGCAGGCGACCTTAGCATGACGCGACTCCGCCAGATCCGCGGCGTCGACGTGCAGGGATCGCCCGTCGTTTGACGCTTTGATCTCCGCCGCGCGGTGGCAGACGAGGCAGTCCCGATCCGCCATCCCCTGGTCGTAGAACACCTTCCTCGCCTTGTGCGGCTGATGGCAGTCGACGCACGCGGGAAGAACGTGAACCTCCTTCTCCCACAGCTCGCCCCGGATGATCTTGCGGTGCACCGCCTCGATCTCAGCGTGGCACTTCGTGCACGTGGCGGCGATGTTCGTCCGGCTGATCGTCGATCGCGCGTCGGTGTGGGGCAGAATCTGATGGGCGGAATGGCACGAGGCGCAGGTCGCGGATACGACGAGCCCCTTCCTCAGCAGTCCCTCGCCGTGGATGCTCTCCGTGTAGTTCTCGATGATGTGGTCCTGATGGATCGCGCGCTGCCGCTGGACAGGGGCCCCCTCGCGATGACAGGTTCCGCAGACGAACGGCACGCGGAGCGGGCCGACCGCGGAGCCGGGCGCGTCCACGGGCAGGATCTCGTGCGCGCCGTGGCAGTCGCGGCACCGCGGCGCGAGAGGATCGCCCCGGGCCGCCGCCTTCCCGTGCAGGCACTCGCGGTACATCGCCTGCACGTCGTCGTGGCAGAGGCCGCAGTCGACCGTCGCGAGCGTCTCGGCGTGCGGAAGCTCGACGCCGTCCAGATCGGCGTGGCAGGCGGTGCAGGTCATGGATCCGTGCACGGACGCGGAGAACGCGGTCTCTTCGACGAAGAGCGAGATCGTCCGACCCCCGCGTTTTTTCTCGAGATCGCGATCGCCGTGACACATCAGGCAGTCGCCGCTCTCCTGGCACAGGGCGGGCGTAGTCAGGAGCAGCCACAGGACGGCCGCCGAGAGGCACGCGGCGGGGAAGGCCCGGAGGGCCGAGAGTGCGTTCATCGCGATGACCGCCCTTCACCGCCCCGCCGGCTGCGCCCCTCTCCGCCCGGCGCGGGCTGTCGCTTCGATACCAGGGATCTTTTCCTCCAGCAATCGGTGTGCCAGAGGACCGGTTCCGGGAGCGCGCCGGCATGCGATCCCACCCGATCGGAGTAGATCGATCACCAACTCCCGGGATCGACCGGGGGCCGGTGTGTGATGAGGCCCGGGCGGGTAGAATGGTCAGGCACGCCGTTACGCAATGTAAAACGACGATCCGCCGTCACGGGAAGAGCGGACGCGCGCGGGCGTCCCGGCGGGGTCCGCCGCCCGGGTCCGCATCAGGCTCGAACCGCCGTCGTTCGGGAGGGGATGATGGGAACACGCCCGGTCCGGTTCGATGATCGATCACTGGGAATGCACGACGCGTCGATCACCCGGCGCGACTTCGTGGGTGGCGCGATCCTGGGCACCGGCGCCGCCCTGCTGGGGATGGCGGCGCCGGCTCTGCTGCGCGCCGCCGAGCCCGAGGTCCGCCGGAGATACCCCGTCCTCGGGCCGGACTGGACGGGGCCCGGCGGCATCGGCGACTACGGCCGCTCCAACGGCAACACGCACGAGGTGGTCAACGCCGCCCACTCGATCTGGCAGGGGCGCTGGAACGATCCGCCGGCCGACGCGATCGACGCGGGGACGTTCGATCTGGTCGTAGTGGGTGGCGGATTCGCCGGCCTGATGGCGGCTCACACGTTCAACAAGGAAGGCTCGGGGACCTGCCTGCTGCTCGACAATCATCCGATCTTCGGCGGCGAGGCCAAGCAGAACGAGCTCGAGATCGACGGCCACCGCCTGCAGGCGCCGCAGGGCTCGAACGGTTTCGGCTGGCCCCAGTCGCACCGCGTCTGGAAGGAGATCGGTCTTCCCGCCGACTTCGACGAGCTCACATGGCGGCGCAAGCCCTCCGGAACGGACAAACAACTCCGGATCCCCGACGACAGCTACGGGCCGATGCACTTCTCCCGCAAGGAGGCGGACGTCGGATTCTTCTACAAGGACGCCTCGGCGCCCGGCGGCCACCGGTGGGTCAGGGATCCCTGGGCGAACGGCTTCCGGGACGCCCCGCTGCCGGAGCGGGCGAAGCTCGAGCTGATGAGGGTTCAGCACTATGAGTACCGCGATCCGGTGCCCGGGGACTGGGAGCGCTGGATGGACGGCATGACCTACAAGGAGTTCCTGCAGAACGTCGTCGGTGTCGGCAGCAAGGAGGTCTTCCAGTACCTGGACCCGATGGTGGGGGCTACCTTCCCCGGACTCGGCAGCGACGTGATCTCCGCGTACACGGGAACGGCCTTCCCGGGGGCGTCCGCGGTCTGGAGGGCGGCCGAGGGCATCGAGAGCGACGAGGACGACGGCAGCATCTTCACCAGCTTCCCGGGCGGCAACGCCGGCATCGCCCGGCACATGGTCAAGGCGATCCTGCCCGAGGCGATCCGGGGCGGACGCTCGCTGCGCGAGATCATCTACGGTCCGATCAACTGGAAGGCGCTCGATCGGGACGGGAGCAGGGTCCGCATGCGCCTGGGCGCGACGGTCGTCCGCGTCGAGCACGCCGGCCCGGACTCGTCCGCGGTCGACGTCACCTACGTCCAGGGCGAACGCGCTTACCGCGTCCGAGCGAAGGGCGTCGTGATGGCCGGGGGGCAGTGGATCAACAAGCACGTGGTCCGGGACGCGCCCGACTCCCTGAAACAGGCGATGAACCAGTTCCACCACGCGCCGATCCTCACCGTCAACGTCGGCGTCCGGCACTGGCGTTACATGGAGAAGCTGGGGATATCCTGCGCGCGCTGGTTCGAGCACGAGGGGTTCGGGTGGTTCACCGGCCTGCGGGCTCCCATGGTCATCGAGGGCGAGCACATGCCGCTCGATCCGGGCAAGCCTACGATGCTCACGTTCTACATCCCCTTCACCTACGCCGTGTCCCAGACGGGCCTGCCGCTCGCGCAGCAGGCCATCGCGGCGAGAAACGAGCTGTTCTCGATGAGCTACAGAACGATCGAGCGGCGCATTCGCAAGCAGCTGGCGATGATGTTCGGAGACCATGGCCTCGATCCCGTGAAGGACATCGCCGGGATCATCGCCAACCGCTGGGGGCACGCGTACGTGGTGCCGCAGCCGGGATTCTACTTCGGCCGCGAAGGGAATCCGGCGCCGCGCGACGTCGTGCGCCGGGGTTACGGCCGCGTGCGCTTCGGGCACTCGGAGCTCACCGGCTTCCAGCTGTGGCACGCCGCCTGCGACGAGGGGGAACGGGCCGTCAAACAGGTTCTCGAAATGATCTAGGACTCCGGACGAGTCTCACGTCGGCCGCAACCGGGCCCGGGAGGAGAGCGTGAGTGAAACGAGGGACCGCGAGGAGAAAGCGAAAAAGAAGGTCAACCGGCGCGACTTCACGAAGACGTCGGTCGCCGCGGGCGCCGCGGCCTTCGCGTTCGGCAAGGTGCTCGGCGCCGAGATCGAGTCCGCGGAGCCGCAGGCGGGCATGGGCGCGGCCGCGCCCGCCCCGAAACGCCCGCCGAAGACGCATCCGACCGGATGGCGCGAGGGGACGACGATCCCCGCCGAGTACTACCTCGACCCGCGACATTTCCACCACGACGAACGCTACCTCGCCGACCGGTTCTGGCTCATGGTCGATCACGAGAGCCGCATTCCGAACGCGGGCGATTACTTCGTGTTCGAGTACGGCCGGGGCGAGAGCGTCATCATCCTGCGCAACGGCGCCGGCGCGGTGAAGGCGTTCCACAACGTCTGCCGTCATCGCGGTTCGCGGCTCTGCCGGGACAGCGACGATCCCAGGCCGGCCGACACCCGTCTGTCCGTCCGCCAGCTGGGCGCCAGCGGCAATACGCCGCTCTTCCGGTGTCCCTACCACGCCTGGACCTACGACCTGGACGGCAACCTGATCAGCAGCTACGGCATGCCGGAGGACTTCGATCCGGGCAGCACCGGTCTGCATCCGTGTCACATGCGGGTCCTGGAGGGCCACATCTTCGTCAACCTGTCCCGGGAGTCCGGCCCTCCGGACTTCGACGAGGCGACGAAGTACTACCGGGACGTCGCCAGGAAGTACGCCTTCGCGAAACTGAAGATCGGCGCGCGGCGCTTCTACCCGATCCGCGCCAACTGGAAGCTGGCGATCGAGAACTTCCTCGAGTGCTATCACTGCGGTCCCTCGCATCGGAGCCTGGTCACGACGCACAACTGGGACTACACGCTGACCCCGGAGCAGAAGGCCCGGAGACTGAACGACCTGGCCAGCTGGGTCTGCGAGGAGTCGAAACGGCGCGCCGCCGAGGAGCAGAAGAAAGGCTCGATGGGATCCTCCTACACGGCGGAGTACACGGGCGAATTGAACCCGGGCTTCGTCACCGGATCGCTCGACGGCAAGCCGGTGGCGCCCCTGCTGCCCGGCATCGGGGGATGGACCCATTGCACCGACATCGCGACGACCGGCTGGTCGACCGGCTACTGGCAGGCGTACGACGATCACGTCGCCGTGGCCCGGTTCACGCCGCGCGACGCCGCGTCCACCGATTGCGAGATCTTCTGGCTGGTCCATCCGGACGCCGTGGAGGGACGGGATTACAAGGTCGAGAGGCTCATGGCGCTCTGGGACATCACGATCCAGGAGGACATCTGGATCGTCGAGAACAATCATCTCGGCATCCTGTCGAGCGCCTACGGCCCCGGGCGCTACGCCGGGCACGAGGGCGGGCCGTCGGGCTTCATCACGTGGTACATGACCGAGGTGGCGAAGTCCTGACCCGCGCGCGGCCGCGAGCCGCACGCGTCATGCTGGCGGCGGCCGCGGCGCTGATCGCGATCGGCTGCGCCGCCCGGCTGCCACCGGGCGGGACCGCACGGGACGGCCCGGCCACGGGAAGCCGCACGGTTCTGGACGGCGTCTACACGGAGGAGCAGAGCCTGCGCGGCGAGACGGTCTACTTCTCCACCTGCGTCCTCTGCCATCGACCGGAGATGACCGGCACGGAGATCGTCCCCCCGTTGATCGGCGAGCGATTCCTGAACCGCTGGGACCGGAGGACGGTCGGGGATCTGTTCGAGCTGATGCGCACCACGATGCCGCCCGTGATCACCTCGAGGCGGACCCGCCAGGAGTACGCCGATGTCCTCGCGTACATCCTCAACCGGAACCGGTTCCCCGCCGGATCGCGCGAGCTGGCGAGCGAGTTCGCCGCACTCGACGCCATCCGCATGGCTTCCGGGCAGTAGGTCCGGCCGATCGCCGGGCCGGCGGTCCGGATCGGCGGCTTCAGTTCACGCGATGGTAACGATACCGGCCGTAGATCATCTCGATTCCGCCATCCTCTCCGGCCCGGAACTCCCCCGCGTGCTTGAGGCCGTTGGACAGAGTGTGGAACTTCATCGTGGCCAGGGTCGGATCCTCGGGAATCAGCGGGGTCAGATCCGTGTCGCCCGGGTTCAACGGATCCCGCTCCTCCATGTACAGCAACCCGCCCCGGATCAGGACCTTCACGCGCTCCACGCCCCGGTAGGTCTCGTAGTCACCCGCCAGTCGTTTCATCCGCTCTTCGATCTGCAGGGCGGGGATGACGTCATCGGGAACCCTCCCCATCAGGACGGCGAACACGCTCTCGGCGAGGGTCGCATACGACATGCCGGAACCGTTCCCCATCATGATCACGCCCGCCCTCAGATCGGGAACGATCGCCATGTACGCCGTGGAGACGATGATCGAACCGCCGTGACTCAGCATCGCGTGGCCGAAAAACGCGGGCGTGATGGTGAGACCGTACCCGTAGCCTCTCCGGCCGTAATGGCCGTCGGGGAGATCGATCTGGATCGTCTGCATCGCGGCCATCGATTCCCGGCTCGCCAGCCGTCCGCCCGGATGCGCGCCCATGTCGAGCAGGGTGTTCAGATAACGGGTCATCTCGTTGACCGAGCTCACGAGACCCCCGGCCGCCAGGAGGAAGCTGAACCCGGGATTGTCCTCGGGATCGGGGTAGGGAAACGGCGCGGGCCGGTGGGAACCGTCGGCGTTCCTGAGATGGAGCACGCTCCGATCGGCGTCGGATTCGAAGGCGCCCAGATCGAAGGTCGTTCTCCGCATGCCCAGCGGATCGATCACGCGCTCCTTGACGTAGCGATGAAACGGCATGCCGGACTTCTCTTGGATGACGTGCCCCAGCATCCTCCAGGCGCCGTTGTGGTAGAAGAACCGCTTTCCCGGTTCGTCGACGATCTCGTCCCCCGCGCCGTTGACGAACCGGTAGAAATCGCCCGGGCTCCCGAACGGGATGCCGGTCTCCACGCCGAGCCCCCGGTACAGGGCGATGCTCGACGTCGCCAGGCTGGGCAGCCCGAGCCCGTGGGTCAGGAGGTGATGGATCGTGATCGGCTTGCCGGGTAATCCGACCTCGAACGGAATGTGCCGCTTGACGGGATCGGAGAGCCGGATCGCTCCCGTGTCCACCAGTTGCAGGATGCCGATCGCCACGAAGCTCTTCGTGATGCTGCCGATTCCATACAGCGTGTCGGCGGTGGCCGGCAGATTCCTCCTGGGATCGCGCGCTCCGAAGCCGTCCGCGTAGATCGTTTCGCCGTCCCGGACGACGGCGATGCTGAAGCCGGGCATCTTCGCGTCCCGCATGAGCGCCGGAACGGTCCTGTCCAGCCAGTTTCGCAGGTCCGGGGCCCCTGACCGCCCCTGCGCCGCGCGCGCCGCGTCTCCCGGCGGCGGGACGAGGATCAGACAGAGCGACATCATGGACACCAGGAGGCGCGACCGTCTCATGAACTCTCCTCTTCATTCGGTGCGGGGCAGGTTACGCTCCCGATTCGGTTTTCGAGCCGGCGTCGCCCATCAGCACGCGGAGGTGCGCCTCGACCGAGGCGCCGAGGGCGGCGAGGTCGTAGCCGCCCTCGAGCAGGGAGATCACCCGCCCCGCGGCGTGCTCCCGGGCGGCCTCGAGGACGATCGCCGTCAGTTCCGCGTAGCCGCGCTCCGTGAGGGCCATCCCCGCGAGGGGATCGTGGCGATGCGCGTCGAAGCCGGCCGAGATCAGGACCGCGCCGGGACGGAACGACCCCAGGGCCGGGCGCAGGATCTCGCGGAAGA
This sequence comes from Candidatus Polarisedimenticolia bacterium, assembly GCA_041580375.1. Lineage (GTDB taxonomy): Bacteria > Acidobacteriota > Polarisedimenticolia > Gp22-AA2 > Gp22-AA2 > JAPUIN01. The sequence goes on along the minus strand of JBFGDZ010000076.1, from coordinate 4,091 downwards.
CGCCCGCGTACTGCGCGTCCCCGCTCCCGCCCCGCATCGGAACATTGATCGTGAACCCCTCTCCACGCCCGCGGCCGCGCTCAGCCGCGGACCCCGTGCCCGGGTAGTACGGGTCCTGGTGGGTGCTGAAGTAGAGGACGGTGTCGTCCTCCTCGAAGATGTGCTGCGTGCCGTTGCCGTGGTGCACGTCCCAGTCGACGATCGCCACGCGCCCGATCCCGTGCCGTTTCTGAAGATGGCGGGCCGCCACGGCGACGTTGTTGAACAGGCAGAACCCCATGGCGCGGTCCGCCTCGGCATGATGTCCGGGGGGCCGCGTGCAGACGAACGCGGAGGCGACGCGCCCCGCGAGCACCGCGTCGCACGCGGCGATCGCGCCGCCGGCCGACAGCAGAGCCGCCTCCCACGACCCGGTCGAGACCGCCGTGTCGGGATCGAGCCGCGCGGGGGCGCGCCCGCACGCCGCGCGCACGGCCTCGATGTGGGCGCGCGTGTGCACGGCGGCCAGAAGGTCCTCGGGACAGGGGTCGGGCTCGAGAACGACGAGGCGGTCGATCAGACCGCGCCGCTCCAGATGCGATCGGATGGCGCGGATGCGGTCGGGGCGCTCCGGGTGCCCCGGGCCCGCGTCGTGGCCCAGGCACCCTTCGTGATGGACGAACCCCACGGCCACGGCGTCACCGCTCGAAGAGATCCCGGGCGCTGACGACGCGGATGCGGGACGCGTCGACCGGCAGCGGGTACGACTCGATCTCCCGGTCCTCGCTCAGGAGATCCTCCCGGGTCGTGGCGGTCTGGTAGGTGATCGGCGTCGGCTTGCCCGCCAGCAGGGCGTCCCTCAGCGCCGCGCCGTCCGCCGCCACGATGGCGACCTTGAGGTTGTCCGGATCGAGGTGGCGCGCCACGGCGGTGTTCACGTCCTCGACCGTCAGGCGTGGCAGATCCCTCGTCATGCGATCGATCAGGAATTCCGTCCCGTAGAACTCCGAGTCCATCATGTACCCGAGCCGGCGGCTCAGGCTCTGCGTCCACAGCCTGGAATGGTTGAGCAGGTACGTCCGGGTCGACTCGAAGTCCTCGCGGGACAGGCCCTTCTCCGTCAGGATCCGCAGCTCGCGCACCGCCTGGCGCAGGGCGAACGCGGCGTTGGCGGGAGCCACGGGGCGAATCCAGATGCTGAAGAACTGCTGGCGCCGGGGGATGTTCGGCAGCGGGAAGGAGCTCATGCCGTCCTGAATGAAGTTCTCGATGTACGAGTAATCGCCGTAGTTCAGCCCCCGATCCCCGCGCATGACGTTCATCAACCGTCCGTTGAAGGTGCGGTGATCCCCTAGATAGGAGTTGGCGATCATCAACGGGTAGAAATCGGGATCGGAGCGCGTCACGCGCAGGGGGTGGCCGATCGAGATCGCCGTGGCCGGCGCCGGCTTTTCGACGATGAGGATCTCCATCCCCTCGATCGGGCGCGGATCCGGCAGCGCCCGGCGCGCCGGCGCCCGCTCCGGCAGCCGCGCGAGATCGTCCTTCAGGGTCCCGACGAGCCCGTCCGGATAGCCCCCGGCGATCCCGAGGTGGAGATTGCCGCGGGTGTAGTGCCGCCGGTAATGCTCCCGGACGTCGTCCAGCGTGATCGCCTTGAGCCCCGAGACGGTGCCGATGTCGGCGTGCCCGTAGGGGTGGCCCTCATACAGGATCAGGTTCAGCGCCTCCTTGCCGAGGTTCTCGTCGTCGTTGCCGCGCAGCGTCGTCTCGATGGCGGCGACGAGAACGTCACGCACCCGATTGAAATCCGACTCGTCGAACCGCGGCTCGAGGAGCACGTCGGTGAACAGGAGATAGAAGTCCTTCAGATGATCCCGGTGCACCTGGCCGATGAAGGTCGTGACCTCGCGATCGGGCTGCGCGTCGATGACGGCGGCCATCGGGTACAGGCGATCGACCACCTCGCGATAAGTGAGCTCGCGCGTTCCGCCCTGGCCGATGGTGAGCGCCGTCACCGCATTCAGCCCCTCCCGGCCGGCCGGGTCGTCGATCGAGCCGGCGCCGAACTGGACGCGGAACGTGACGAGCGCCGAGTCCGGGCTGGGAAGCAGCGTCGTGGCCGATTCCGTACGTGTCGACGACATCTCACCTCCCGTGCACGAAAGCGCCATGAGGGCGGTCAACGCGGGGGCGGCCGCCCTCCACGCGATCCCGCGCGCCCGGCTCACGGCCCCTCGCGCACGTCCCGCCCTTCGTGCCGGAGGACGACGAGCGTGCGGGCGGCGCGCTGAAAGTATTTGCGGGCGATCCGCCGGACGTCCTCGGGGGTTACCCGGTCGTACTGGGCGTAGACGCGGTTCACCGTGCCGGGATCGCCCGTGAGAGCCGCATAGTGCGCCAGGTTGCGGGCGGCGCCCGCGGCCGTGTCCATGCTCATCGCGTAGGCGTACTTCATGTGCGATTTCACCCGGTCCAGGCGATCCGCCGGCACGGGATCCCTGCCCAGTTCCTCCAGCGCGGCCGTGATCGCCTCCTCGACGTATCGCACGCGGTCCGGCTTCTTCACGCGGGCCGCGATCTCGAACAGATAGGGATCGCGGTGATCGGTCGCGCCGCCGAACAGAAAGTCGACCTCCTGCTCCTCGACGACGAGCCGCTGGTACAGGGGGGCCGCGGACGCGAACGCCAGCTGCGAGATGACATCGAGAGCCGGCATGTCGACGGCGTCGGCGGAGAAGGCCGGCGCGTGATAGGCCAGGAACAGATACGGCTGCGTCGGGTTCGGCCACGTCACGTCGATCCGCTTCTCCTTACGCTGCGGTGGCTCGGCGGGCACCCGCAGGCGGTACGAGCCCCGTTTCCAATCCCCGTAGTGCCTGCGGGCCAGCGCGAAGAAGGCCTCCGGATCGACGTCGCCCACGGCCATCAGGATGCAGTTCTCCGGCCGGTAGAACCGGTCGAAGAACTGCAGGCTGTACTCGTACTGATCGGGCATCGCCTCGATGTCCTTCAGGAACCCCATCGTCGTGTGCCGGTAGGTATGACGCGTGAAGGCGGCCTCGCGGGTCTTCTCCAGCAGGATCAGGAAGGGGCTCGAGGCGTTCTTGTTGTACTCGCCCAGAACCGCGCCCGCCTCCTTTCTGAAGTCCTCCACCGAGTACTTCAGGCGCATGAACCGGTCCGACTCCAGGTCCATCAGCGTTTCCAGCGAGGACGCCGGCGCGAGGATGTGATAGCCGGTCATGTCGTCCGAGGTGAAGGCGTTGTGATCGGCGCCGAGCCCCTTGAGGATCGCCTCGTAGCGCTCCTTCGGATAGCGCTCCGTGCCGCGGAACATCATGTGCTCGAAGAAGTGCGCGAAACCGGACTTGCCGGGCTCGATCTCGTTGCGCGAACCGGCCCGCACGACGGTCCAGTAGGCGACGAGCCCGGGGCTGTCGAAGGGGACCGCCACGACCTTGAGTCCGTTGTCCAGGATCGTTTCGTGAATCGGGTGGGGGAAGACATCGCCGCCGGCCTTCGGCGCTTCGGCCCAGGAGAGCACGCGCGTGCCGAGCACGACGACGAGCAGCACGAAGGCGATCTTGATCCAGCCGGACATGGCCCGAACTCCTCCCGGGATCGTTGCGGTCCTGTTCAGGGGCGCCGCATCGGCGGCGCGCCAGTGTAGCACAGCGCGACGTAGGCCACCGGGGAGCGCCCGCTCACTCGGGAGGGGGCCGCAGATCGATCCGGCCCGGCACGGACTCCAGCTTCGCGTCCAGCCGATGGTAGGTCCAGACGCCGTCCTCGTGCGAGGCCTCCACATACAGCCGCCCGGAGCCGTCGGGGCCGGCGATCGGGATCGTCAGATCGGCCGTGCCGACGCCGCCGGAGTACTCCATCGATCCGGATATCCACCAGCCCGGCTCGATCGGATCGCCGAGCCCCTCGACGATCCGATCGTCGGCGCGCGCCCTCGCCAGGGCCTCCTGCACGACCTCCGTCGACTGCACGCCGGAGACGAGCAGCCAGAGGAGCGCGGCGACGGCCCCGACGAACAGGAAGGCCAGCGTCAGGCAGCCGGCCGGAACCGCCCAGGTCCAGTTGCGCCCCCACCAGCCCTTCGT
>JBFGDZ010000075.1:0-16189 GCA_041580375.1 Candidatus Polarisedimenticolia bacterium | reverse complement strand
GACGAGGTCAACGACGTCATCGTCAACGCGGCCAACGACGCCAACTGCGACAACGGCCTGTTCTGCGACGGCGCCGAGACCTGCGATGCCGTCAACGACTGCCAGCCCGGCACCGCTCCCCCGGTCGATGACGGCGTGGCCTGCACCGACGACTCCTGCGACGAGGTCAACGACGTCATCGTCAACGCACCGAACGACGGTGCCTGCAACGATGGCAACGTGTGCACTGACGATGCATGTGATCCAACTCTTGATTGCGTCAACACAAGCAACACGGCGCCCTGCGACGACGGGAATGCCTGTACATCGCCTGACATTTGCGCGGGCGGCACGTGCGTCGGCCAGGCCGCGCCGGACGACACGACCTGCGATGGCGTCGACGACGACTGCGACGGCATGTTCGACGAGGACTTCGTCCCGACGCCGACGACCTGCGGGCTCGGGGTGTGCGCCGGTCAGACGGGCGTGACGTTCTGCGCGGCCGGGACGATCGGGGACACCTGCGACCCGTTCGCGGGCGCCACTCCCGAGGGGGTCGTCGTGGAGTTCGGATCCTCCATGAAATACCTGCCCAACTCGACGGATCCCGGCATCGGTCTGAGCTGGACGGGAATCGATCCCGGCTTCGATGACGCGACCTGGGCCGACGGTCGGTACGGAGTCGGATATGAGAACAGTCCGCCGAACGCCACCGCTCTCATCACGACGCCCGTTCCCTCAGGGACCTTCTCCGTGTTCACGCGAGTGAGGGTGAACGTTCCGGACCGGACGCTCGTGACCCGTCTCGTGCTGGGCGCAGACTACGATGACGCGTTCGCCGTGTGGATCAACGGTGTCGAGGTGCACCGATCACCCGAGATCGATCCGCTGGCTGCCATCGTGTGGAACACGAACCCCGCGCTGCACGAATCGAGCAACTCGCTCACGCCCAACTACGGTGTGCCGATCGATGTTTCGGCCATCGGGATTCCGGCGCTTGTGGACGGCGAGAATCTGCTGGCTGTCGGCGTCTGGAACACGAACGCGGCTACATCGAGCGATCTCGTGCTGGTCCCGCGGCTGTCCGTCGTCGTCGGCGAGCCTCTGTGCGACGGCGTGGACAACGACTGCGACGGACTTGTGGACGAGGATCTCGACATCGGCGGGTCCTGCACCGTCGGCCTGGGCGGCTGCCAGGCCACCGGCACGAAGGTCTGCGGCCCCGACGGCCTCGGCACCGTCTGCGACGCCGTGCCGCTCGCTCCGACGGGCGAGCTGTGCGACGGTATCGACAACGACTGCGATGGGACGGTCGATGAGGACTTCCCCAGCCTTGGTCAGTCCTGCACGGTCGGTGTCGGCGCGTGCACCGCCACCGGCACGCTCGTCTGCAGCACCGACGGTCTCGGGACGGTCTGCGACGGAGTGCCCGGGAATCCGACCACGGAGGTGTGCGACGGGATCGATAACGACTGCGACGGCGTCATCGACGACGGCGTTCTTCAGGTGGGCGCCACGGCCACGATGAATCCGAACAGCCTCAACGTGAACGGCCAGGGCAAGACCTTCGAGATCAACGTGTCGCTGACGAATGTCTGCAATCCCGCCAATCCATTGCCGCTCGATCCGTCCGGGATGACGCGGGCTTACATCGTCAGGGCGGGCACGTCACCCGACCAGCCCGATCCGTTCAGCCTCACCTGCCCGGCGCCTCCCAATAACCTAGGAGAATTCGGGATCGTCGAGAATCTCGGAGCCCGCACCGTCAACGCAAACCGCGCGCGTGTGACGTTCAATACTCCACCGGACGGGTTCTGCAACACTCTGGACGGCGATCGACAGGATCTGATCGCGCTGCTGTCAGACTTCCCGGACGGCGGCATCGCGACGGTGTGCATCAGAAGCCGGATCGCCGGCGTGCCGTTCGATGCCTGCGCGAACGTGGTGGTGCGCAACAGGGGCAACCGCTGATCATGACCACGGCCGTCGGAAGGCTACGGGGGTCGCGGTGAAGTTCCGTGCGGCGCGGCTGCCGCCATTCGCAGCCGTGTTGTTTCTCGTGCCGGGGGTGGTGTCCGCCGCCGGAGCGCCCGAACAGATCATCCAGTCCCACTGCCGCCTGGATCCGAAGACCCTGGACGTCGGTCGCGTGGCCGGTCCCCTCGTGGCCCGCGTCGAGCTTTTCTCGGCCGATGGGCTCGGGGCGATCCAGCCGGCTCGACTGGCTCCCGGGGTGTACGTTTCGTCCGTTGCGGGGATGCGTCTGCCCGGACGCGAGGAGGGATCCGAGGGGATCGACGAATCACCGGGCGCGAGGCTTGTCGAGGATCGAGCGGGCGTGCGAGGCGGCGGGCACCTGCCGAACGGCGTCCCGGAGGCCGTCGTGCGGTTCGTTCGACCGTGCGACGGGAAGGCCGAAACCCGGGACGACGGGGACGCGAGCGACGTGCTGGCGATGCTGATGGATGTGCCGGACGGAGGGACCGTCGAGGTGTGCATCGCCGGGCGGGTCGACGAGGTCCCGTTCGAATGCTGCGATGCGATCTCCGTCCGCAATCGCGGCCTGCGGGATCGGCCCCACGGCCTCATCCCTGCAACCGGCCACGGTCGCCCTTGAGACATCGCGTATGGCCCTGCTTCCGCAACCTGGTCCGGCCGCGAGGCCGGGCGTTCCGGACCGGCGCCTGCATCGCGGCCCTCGCGATCGGGACCTCTCCCCTGTCGGCCGACCTCCGTCGTGAGGTCGAACCGAACGATTTCGCGAACGTCGCGCAGCCGATCGTCGCCCCGGCGAGCCTCGGAGGCGCGATCGGGTTGCCGGGCGACGTCGACCTGTACGCCGTCGCCGCCCGGGCCGGCCAGATCATCCGCGCGGACGTCCTCGCGCGCGGCTTCAGGGCGGCTTCGGGCCCCGGCTCGGAGCTCAGCGCCGTCCTGGAGATCCGCGACACGGACGGGGTGACGGTTCTGGCCCAGGATCAGTCCCTCGGTGATTTCGATGATCCCACGGCCATGGCGGAGGTCCCCACCACCGGCACCTATTTCATCGCCGTGCGCGATCTGAGCCCGCTCGAAGGAGGACCGGGCTACATCTACGTCCTCTCGGTGGAGATCGACTCGAACGACACCTTCGAGGACGCCACGCCGCTCGTTCCACCGGTCCTGCCCTCCATCGACGCGCTCATCTACCCGGCGGGCGACCTCGACTACTATCGTCTTGAGGGACGGGCGGGACAGATCCTGACCGTCGACATCGACTCCGCCGTGTTCAACCCGGTGAACCCCCCCGCCAAGATCATCCTGACCGTGTACGACGAGAACAGGTCGATTCTCGCCCGCGACGCGTTCACTTCGACCGACGAGGAGGATCCGTTCATTCAAATGAGCCTCGGAGCGGATGCCACCTATTTCATCGAGGTGCGCGAGCTGCGGATTTTCGTGGGGACGACCAACACCTTCTACCAGATGTCGATCGAGCTGGGCCCCTCGAACGACAACGGGACCTTCGCGACCGGCATGCCGATCGCGATCCCGCGCGCCGTCAGCGGCGTCATCAGCACGAATGCCGATGTCGATCATTTCCGCTTCGTCCTGCCGTCGTCCTCGACGGTGCACGCGGACCTGGACGCTCGCCAGGACCTTCTGTCCCTCCTGGTGGGAACCCTGAGACTCAACGATTCGGGCGGGATACTCGCCTCCGACAATTCGGTCCCCGACCCCGTTCTGGCCGGAGCCCTGGCCGCCGGCGAATACTCGATCAGTGTCGGAGGGCCGTGCTCAGGAGGGGGCTGTCGGAACGAGGATTCCTACTACGTCCTCTTCATCGATCCGGACGCCGACGGGGACGGCTTGGTCCTCCCCCGCGACAACTGCCCGGTATCCGACAATCCGGATCAGGCCGATTCCGATGGCGACGGCGCTGGCAACGTCTGTGACAATTGCCCGAGCGTCTTCAACCCCGATCAACGCGATTCGGATGGTGACGGTGTCGGTGACGCATGCGGGATCTGCGCGCCTCCGACGGAGGTGGCGACCGACCTCGTTTTCCTCGATGGCGAGACGCTGGGCTGGTCGGTTTCGGCTCCGGTTCTGTCTTACGCCGTGTACCGTGGCAGCCGGGGCATCGGCCCGTGGGTTTACAATCACACCTGCCTGGAGCCCTCCCTGCCGGCGCCCGGATTCGTCGACGTCGAACGACCTGAGACGGGCGTCGTCTTTTACTACCTGGTCTCGGGATGGAACACCTGCGGTGAGGGAAGCCTCGGACCGACCTCCGCCGGAGAGACCAGGCCGAACACGTTCCCGTGCCCCTAGCGGCCCCGAATGCGCGCGGGGACGGGATCGGCAGGGCCGCGCTCGTGCTGATCCGCGCGCAGCCCGATCACGCCCGAGATCGACTTGGCGGGCAGCATGAGATGATCCTCGGTGAGCCGGATTCCGATGCGCCCGACGTCCAGCATGGCGAGGAGCGGGCCCTGGTCGCTCAGATCCCAGTCGCCGTAGCCGGGCGCGTACCGCTTGGTGGAGCGCAGGCCCCGTCCGGAGAAGGCCTCCTCGATCGCCTCTTCCACCTTCAGGCCCAGCGCGGTGGCGGCGCTCCCGCCGTAGGCGTCGAGCAGGAGGGCGCGCGTCATCTCGCCGGCGTCCATCCACTGGCGGCCCAGGTCGTCGATCGCCGCTCCGACGGTGGCGGCGAAGACGGCCGCGGCCCGGCAGGTCGAAAGCCGCCGGTGCACCGACCGCGAGGAGGTGCGCAAAGTCCCCCCGAGGACGATCGTCCCCGGTTCCGGGGTCGAGACCTCCACCTCGGTCCAGACCGCCCTGGGCTCGATGAGGGCGCTCCCGCGCTCCATCACCTCGTCGATCAGCCGGGAGGTGCGCTCCGGCACCTGGGACGGACGGCGGTATCCGAGGCGCATGAGGACCATCGGCCGGGCGACCTCGATCGGCAGGGGATCGAGCCGCCGGACGCGGTCGCGTTCGCCTCCGGGGGCGGTCGGATTCGTCATCGGTCGCGGCGCGGGCGGCGCCTTCAATCCGGAAGGGACGGGAGCTTATCGAACCCGAACTCCGCTCCCTCGCGCAGGACGACGCGCTCGATCTCGCGCGCCTTGTCCGCGGGGAACCGGAACCGCTCCTTGGCGAGGAGCTCCCGCACCACCCCCTGCGCGCGCTCGTAGTCGGTGGGGCCCTTCCCGCCCGGCACGCCGGACGAACGATCGACGACCGGGCCCGGCAGGGTGCCCTCCTCCCGGAACAGCTTCAGCGTCGTGGGATGCCCGAGGAAGTGCCCCTTCTCGATCGCCTCGGGAAGAAAATCGAGCGCCATCTTCTCGTGGCGGTGCCGGATGCCCTCGATCAGACGGTAGGCCATGCCGCACAGCTCGTTGTCGATGACGAGCTTCTCCAGGCTCTGGCAGGTGATGTAGTCGAGGATCCCCACGCCCGAGACGATGTTCACGTCGGCGAGCGCGGCCAGGAAGACGCCCGATCCCGTCTCGTATCCGGCCTGCGCGTCGACCCGCTTCGAGTCGCTCAGCCCCATGTACGAGTGGATCGGGAAGCCGAACCGCTTGCCGATCTGTGCGTAGGCGCAGTCGATCATGTAGGTCTCGATGCAGCCGAAGGGGGTCTGGCCGCCCCGCATGTCCATCAGGCACGGGGCCCCGCCGTAGATGACCGGCGCGCCGGGCCGGACGGCCTGCGCCAGCGCGATGCCCGCCAGGTTCTCCGCGGTGTGCACGACGAGCGTCCCCGAGAGCGTGACCGGCCCGGTGGCGCCGGTCAGGGGCACGGAGATGATCTCGGACGGGATGCCGTACTGCGCGCTCTGCATGATGCTCTCGGAGGTCAGCTCGCTCCAGCGGAGCGGCGAGGAGGGGCAGGCGTCCAGGATCGCCAGCGGCTTCGCCGCGATCTCGGCGTCGGAGCCCCGCACGATCCTCAGGATCTCCAGCATGGCGGGAAACGACTCCTCGCGGAAGATGCCGGTGACGATCGGCTTGTCGCAGGTCTGCACGGCCACCGCCAGCCGGTAGAAGTCGCTGATCTCGATCGGCACGTCGTGCGGGACGAGGGCGCTCGAGTTGGCGCGGACGTGGGGCAGATGGTGCACCAGACGGGAGAGCCGCGCGTAGTCGGCCGACGTGGAGGCCCGCACGGAGCCGTCGGTCTCCAGCACCTTGATCGCCGCCGAACCCGGATCGAAGGTCACCGTGTCGCCGCCCACCTCGATCGAGGTGTCGGCGGTCACGTTCCAGACGGTCAGCGATTTCGGGGCGGAGGCGATCGCCTTCTCCACGAAGTCGCGACTGAGATAGGCGCGCTCCTTCCCGCGATCGATCCGCTGGCCGTGCTCCGCCAGGATCCCGAGCGCCTTGGGGTTTTCGAACTGCAGCCCGAGTTTCTCGTTGACCTCGAACGCCTCGTCGATGATCTGATCGATGAACTTCGACGACAGCATTTCGATCCGGGGACGAAGCGTCGGCAGCAGGCTCATCGCGCCCCCGCGCTGCCGGCCGCGGCGATCCGTTCGTCCAGGATCGGCCGCATCCGGGCGATGAACTCGGGCGTCGTGCCGCAACACCCTCCGATGACGTTGACGCCCATGGCGGCGATCTCGCGGATGTCCGCGACGTACTCTTCGATGGTCTGCTTGTAGGACATCTCCCCGCCTTCCAGCACGGGGCGCCCCCGGTTCGGCTGAACGATGACGGGCAAGTCGGTGCCCTCGCGGATCAGGATCGCGAGTTCTCTGAAGACGGACGATCCGTGCGTGCAATTACTCCCCACGACGTCCGCGCCGTTGTCCGCCAGCGCCTTCAGGCAGCGGGGCACGGTCTCCCCCATCAGGGTGAAGAAGCCGCGCGGGTTCTTGTCGAAGGTCATGCAGACGCACACCGGGAGGCCGGTGACCTTCCGGGCCGCGCGCAGCGCCGAGAGGGCCTCTTCGAGCGAGTACATCGTCTCGATCGAGATCAGATCGACGCCCCCGTCCTTGAGGCCGTGCATCTGGGCTTCGAACGCGGCGTCGAACTCCTCGACCTCGAACTCCCCCATCGGCTTGAGAAACTTGCCCGTCGGCCCGACATCGCCGGCGACGAATCGGCCCTCCGGGCAGACGGCGCGCAGCGCCTTCGCCGCCAGATAATTCGCGTCGTACGTCCTGTCTTGAAGATCGCGCTCCGACAGCTTGATCGTCGTCCCTCCGAAGGTGTTCGTCTGCACGACGTCCGAGCCGGCGTCGTAATAGGCGCGGTAGACGCCATCGACCACCTCCGGTTTCTCCCAGTTCCAGGGCTCCGGCGACTCCCCGTCCACAAGGCCGGCCTGAAAGAGCATCGTCCCCATGCCGCCGTCGAACAGCGCGATCTGGGAACGGATAAAATCCAGGAAACCCCTCGTCATGCGTCCCGTCCTCTGTCTCGGATGTCGCGAACCGCTGCCGCGGTGGAGCTTTCATGGTACGCCCCCGAACCGATCGCGTCAATCGCGCGGGGCTGGACGGCCGGGGGCGCCGGCGCGTCGTACGTCATACGCTCCCACCTCCCGCCGACCGCCGCCAGGACGAACGCGGCCGCCACGACGAGCGCCGCCCCGGCGTACTGGGACGGGAGCAATTGCTCGTCCAGGAGAAACCCCGCGATTGCCACCGTGCCGATCGGCTCGAAGGTGTTCAGGATCGAGGCGACGTGGGGCCCCACCCTCTTGAGGCCCGCGATGAACAGCAGGAAGGACAGCAGCGTTCCGATCACCACCAGTCCGAGCAGCGCCCCCCATCCGGACGCCGTGTGGGGGAGCGCCGTCCGCCCCGTGACGAGCGCCGCCGCCGTGAAGGTCAGCGCGGCGCCCGAGATCACGAAAGCGCCCGACAGCAGGGACGGCGCTCCCGGCGTCACCCGCGCGAGCCCCAGCAGAAAGCAGGCGTACCAGAAACCGGCGGCGATCGCCAGACCGACACCGAGCGGCGACCCGTCCGTCCACTGGGGCGCGGCGCACAGGTACGCTCCCGGCAGCGCGAGCGCCACCGCGGCGATCTGGGCCCGACCCGGGCGGCGCCCCGTGCCCAGCCAGTGGATCAGCGCCAGGAAGGCGGGCGACGTGTAGAGCAGGACGACCGCCAGGCTGGCCGGCACGAAAAGAAGCGCCGTGAAGAAGATCGCCGCCTGTCCGGCGTATCCGAACACGCCCCAGGCGACGAGGACGAGGGCGCGGCCGCGTCCCAGGGAGACCAGGGCGGAGCGGACGCGCGGCGTCAGGAGGACGAGGATCCAGAAGCAGGCCGCGGCGAGCGTGAAGCGGGACGCCAGAAGCGGCAGGAGCGCGACGCCGGCGGAATAGGCGATCTTGCCGAAGATGCCGAGCGTCGAGTAACAGAGCGCCGAGGCCACCACGAGGACGAAGCCGCCCCCTTCGATGCCGACCCGTCCTCCACCACCCGATCCATCCACGCGCGACTCCCCGCCATCCCCCACCGTGCGTGCTCGAGCACGGCGTCGCATTATATCGGCGGGCGGGCACCGGCCACGGTCATTCCACCTCGTGGTATCTTCATGATCGGACGATGGAGACCTCAGCGGGCGTCGGACTCTCGACTGATGCGGGCCCCCTCAAGGCGGCCCGCGAAGCCGCGCGATCGGCGCTGGGAGCAGCGCGCTCCGATCGGGCGGACTGGGGCCTCGTCTTCGCCACCGCCGCCCACCGGCCCCACTACGCCGCCATGCTCGCCGCCATCCAGGACGAGATGGGGACGGCGAACCTCAGCGGTTGCAGCGCGTGGGGCGTGATCGCGGGCGGAGTGGAGGTGGAGGCAGGACCCGCGGTGTCGGTTCTGGCCGTCCGATCCGATCGCATCGCCGCATCCGGTCTGATCGCGCTTCTCGCCGGGGAGCAGACGCGCGGAGCCGCGGAGGAGATCGGCGCGATGATCGCGCAGCGCCCCGGTCTCTGCCTGCTCCTGCCCGATCCGTACGCGGCGCCGCCCGATCGACTGCTCCGCGACCTGGGGGACGTCGCGCCGCGCGCGCGGGCGGTCGGCGCGGCCGCCTCCGGCGATCCCCGCCTGGGCCACACGTTCCAGTTCCACGGCCGGAACGTCGCGACGCGGGGCGTGGCCGCCCTCCACCTCACCGGATCGGTGCGCGCGACGATCGGCGTGACGCAGGGATGCCAGCCCCTGGGGGACCCGTGCCGCGTGACGCGCTCCTCCGGAAACATCATTCTCGAGCTCGATGGCCGGTCGGCCGTCGAGGTGCTTCGCTCGCGCCTGCCGCTGGGGCTCGGGGGATCCCTCGAGCGGCTGGGCGGACACCTGTTCGTCGGCATCCCGCCCAGTCCGGGTCAGGAGAGGTTCGAGCCCGGTGAGTACCTCGTGCGCGGTTTCATCGGGATCGAGCCGCGGCAGGGATCGATCGGCATCGGCGCGCCCGTGGAGGAGGGCGGGTCGATCCTGCTGCTCGTGCGCGAGCCGCAGGCGGCGCGCGAGGACCTCAAGAGCATGCTCGCCCGGCTCGAGCGATCGGGGGCCGGCGCCCGGCACCGGTTCGGACTGTATTTCAACTGCGCCGCGCGCGGCAGCTCCCTGTACGGTCATCCCGGCATCGACAGCGCCTACATCGCCGGCCGGTTCGGCGACCTCCCGATCATCGGGTTCTTCGGCAACGCGGAGATCGCCCCGCTGCACGGCGCGAACCTGCTCTTCACGCACACCGGGGTCCTCACGCTCGTGGCGGAGGAGTGACGTGCCCCGCCGCGCCCTCTCGATCCCGGAGGCGATCGTCGCGGATCTGCGGGCCGAAGGGCGGCCCCGCACCAGCCGCGATCTCGCAGCCCGCTTCCTGCGCATCGAGGGGGGAGACGAGGAGACCTGCAGCCGCCTGCTGTTCCCTCTGCTCGCGGCCGTTCCGGGCCTGCGCTACGTTCCGGGCCAGGGCTGGACGTGCGCGATGCGCGGGAGGGACGCCGGGAATCCGGCCCCGTCCGCGCTCCGGAGTTTCGCGAGCCTGGCGGCCGACGGCGGGGGCCCGGGCGGCAGCGGCCGCCTGCTCGCCGCCTGCCTGCTCCTCGTCGACGGCGGCGAACCGGGTCCGGATCGGGTCTACCCGGCCTGGGCGGCGGACGGCGCGGAAGGGGTCGATCCGGCGATCGCCGGGGGGGCGCGCCCCGGCGTCGCGCGGCCGTCGATCGGCCCGAGCGATCTGCGGAATCTGATCGAGACGATCGGCGACCGTCCCCTCATCTGCCATCGACCCGCCCGGGACGTCGAGCCGATCCTGCGCGCCTGCGCCGACGCCGGACTTCTCTTCCACCCCAGTGTGATCTCGACGGCCCGACTCGGCCAGATTGTCCTCGACCTCAAACGCGGACATTCCGCGATCGATCTGGCCGGCGCGCTCGGTGTCGAGACGCGGGGGCCGGACGATTGCCGGGGCCGCGTTCGCATCGTCGCCGCGGCCTGGCTCGCGCTGCTGCCGCGCCTTCTGGACCGCGGTCTGACCGGGCTCGATGCAATCCTCGAGTTTCAGACGATGCCGGCGCCGCCCCCCGATCTGTCGCGATACGACTTCGACGAGAATGATCTGCGCGCCCTGCCCGACGCGCCGGGCGTCTACCGGTTCCTCGACGCCTCCGGCCGGGTGATCTACGTGGGGAAGACGAAAAACCTCCGGCACCGCGTGCGGTCCTATTTCCTCCCGTCGGCGAGGCGCTCCGCGAAGATCGCGGCGATCCGGGACGGCCTGCGATCGTTCGCCTGCGAGACGGTCGCGTCCGACCTCGAGGCGGAGCTTCTGGAGGCGGCCCTGATCGTGGAGCACCGGCCGCCCCTGAACCGTCAGTTCGAGGTGCACGAGAGGAGCGCTCCGTACGGTCCGCGGCTGAACCTGATCGTCGTGCTGCCCGACGCCGCCTCCGGGACGGAGCCGACGTGCACGCTTCACTTGCTCCGCGGCGGGCGGTATCTGTGCCGGTTGCCGGGCCTGCCGGCCGGACGGGAAGAGGGGGGCGAGGGAGCCCCGCCCGCGACCGGCCGGACGGCCGGCTGCGGCCTCTGGTCGCGGGCGGCCGAGCGCATCGAGCGCGCGTATTTCGGGCCCGGGGCTCCGGGCGGCTCCCCCGGATCCGGCGAAGCCTCCCCGTCCCCCGCCGACGTCGACGGGGAGCTCGTCTCATCGTATCTGCGGCGCCGTCGCGATAGCGTGAACCTTCTGGACGTCGATGAATGCTCCACCGTGCAGGATGCGGTCGGACGTCTGCGCGTCCTCGCGGACGCTGCGGGTCCCGGCCGGCAGCGGATCTTCGCGCGGGGCCCCGGGCCGGAGGGCGGCACTTGACCCCCGTGCGCATCCTCTTCAAACTATCGACCGATCGCGGCGGATCGCGATCATGCCGGACGCTCCGGCACGGTGACCACGCCCGATGCGCATCGCCCTGGGCCTCGCGGCCGGCTATCTGATCGGCTCCATACCGTTCGCGATCCTGATCGCGCGGGGCGTCGCCAATTTCGACACGCTCGGGCAGGGCACCAAAAACCCGGGCGCGACGAACGTCTTCAAGCACGTGGGCGCGATCTCCGGCGCCATCGTCGGACTCCTCGATTACTTCAAGGCGCTGGTGCCGGCGCTCGTCGCGCGGTGGGGTTTCGACTTCGGCTTCTGGGAATCCTCCGCCGTCGGCGTCGCCGCCGTCCTCGGGCACGACTTCTCCGTGTTTCTCCGGTTCCGCGGGGGCAAGGGAGGCGCCTCCACGCTGGGCGTCTTCAGCTTCCTCGATTTTCCGGCCCTCGTCGCGACCGGGATCCTGTGGGCCGCCACTCTCCCCTTCTCGGCGGGCCGCCGGTTCATCGTCGGCACCGCCTCGGTGGGGCTCTTTCCGATCCTCACGGCCCTCCATCTCACCCCGTGGGGGGCGTCCGCGTTTCCCTTCCTGCGCCCGCCCGGCTCGCAGGCCGTGGTCATCGGCGGCGCCCTGGTTGCGCTGCTGTGGCTGCGCATCGGGAAGGCGCGCGCCTCCGCCCAGGAGGAGGGCGCGGGATGATCCTCGTCAAGAGAAAGCTGTTCCGCATGGTGGGGTTCCTCTTTCCCCTGCTCTACCTCGCCTCCGGGCTGGTGCTGGACGCGCCCTGGGATCGGGCGCCCGTCGTGGGGCTTCTGGCCCTCTTCATCGGGGTGATGATCTGGCTCGAGTCCTGGCGCTTCAGGGATCCCAAGGTGAACCGGTGGCTGTTCGAGCACTTCAAGGGGTACACGAAGGAGAAGGAGCGCGGCCGGATCTCGACCACGACCCTCTTTCTCGCCGCGGCCCTCATCACCATTCTCGTGTTCCCGCGTGGCCCGGCCATCGCGGCTCTGTTGTTTTTGACCGTGGGCGATCCGGTCGCCGAGATCGTCGGCGTCAATTTCGGCCGGGTGAAACTCTTCGGGGGCAAGACGCTCGAGGGCGCGGCGGCCGGCTTTTTCGCGTGCCTCCTCGTCGGCTGGCCTCTCCTCCTGATCGAAGGGCTCCGTCTGGGCCCGGGCTCGTTGCTCATCGGCGCGCTGGCCGCCGCGATCACCGAGCTCCTGCCGCTCCCGCTGGACGACAACTTCA
This sequence comes from Candidatus Polarisedimenticolia bacterium, assembly GCA_041580375.1. GTDB lineage: Bacteria > Acidobacteriota > Polarisedimenticolia > Gp22-AA2 > Gp22-AA2 > JAPUIN01. Next base: position 3,625 of record JBFGDZ010000075.1, on the reverse strand, counting down.
CCGTCCCGATCGGCTCGGCGCTCGCCATGACCGTGGCGGGTCTCCTCCTCTGAGCCGCGTCCACCACGCGGGTCCGGATACCGAAACGGAGGATCCGGACGGACTTCCGTCTGAATCGAAGGTTGCAGGATCGTCAGCGACGCCGCCCGATCGCCAAGGCATTGACGTCCGCTCCCCCCGCGCGACGTCCGGCTTGCGATCGGTCCCGGCGCACTTATATTCAGTCTCGTAGCCGACCCGGCGGCCGAGGAACCCGATGCCTTCCACGTCGAAAATCCTGCTCGTCGATGACGACCCGACCGTCCTGGATCTGGTGCGCGAGACGCTCGAGGGATGCGGCTACGCCATCGACACCGCCACGAACAGCCAGGAAGCGCTGGCCAAGGTCCGGGACGGCAACTTCGCCATGATCATCGTCGACCTCCTGCTTCCAGACATGAACGGCTTCATCCTCTCGCAGGAGATCAAACGGGTGAATCCCGGCCTGGCCGACAAGATCCTGTTCATTTCCGGAATCCTCTTCGGGCAGAGCACGGTCGAGCATCTCGGCTCGGTGGGAGCGGGCTTCCTGAGCAAGCCGTTTCAGATCGACTCCCTCATCGAGGCGGTCGACAAGATCGCCAACCGAGGGGCCGCGAACTAGGCTCCTGCCCGAGCGTCGCCTCGAGTCGCGTTCGGATCGCCCGCCTGCGTCCCCGCCCGGATCCACGCGCAGAAAAAACGCCGCGAATCCTCGACGCGATTCGCGGCGCAGTTCGATGTCCCGATTCCCGGTCCCGATCGTGCGGACCCGGCGGGCTTCGACTCCCGGCTCAGCTTCCCCAGATCACCATCGGCTCACCTGCGATCGATCGACGCGCCGGCCCTGCGCGCTTCGTCCAGGAGACGGTCGATCTCCAGATCCACGAGTGCGATCCGCTTGGCGAGCTCCTGGACCAGACGTCTCACCTTGGTGCGGTATCCCAGGCGCGGCGACGCGCTCTGCGTGTCCCCGGAGGAGGGAGACTCGGAGAAGGCGATCCGGCCCATCTCGAGATCGAGCTCGGCCTCGAGCGCATCTCGCAGCGCCTTCAGAGAGTCGAACGACGACTGAAAGAGGCCGTCCTCCCCGCGAGAGATCTCGAAGAGCGGCAGCTGCGCCGCCGGCCGGCCCTGCACGGCCAGCGGGGGCAACCGGCGCAGATCCTCGTTCGTGTAGGCGCCCGGCACCTCGATGTCCACGAGGTCCGCGTTGGTGTAAGTCTTCTGCGCGAACGCCAGCGCCGGGCAGAGACAGATCGCCAGTATCAACATCCGTTTCATCCCGATACCCTCCCATCGCCAGCCGGGATCCGCGCGCGACGCCGGAGCGTCCCGCACCCGAGACGGCGGAGGAGCGGAGGATGATCCGCTCCGTCGATCTCCCGCCTGGCGGATTGACCTCCATATACGCCGACGGGCGCGCTCTGACAACCGGATTCTCCGGTCGCGGGTCCGCCCAAAGCCGCTCCTGACGAGGTGTTGCAGCCATGCGACGGAGCCGGCGACCCGTGACGCGGCGTTGGACACGCGTGCGGAGCGCCGTTGAAAGGGAGCCACTGGGCGGTTATAATGCGCGCTCCTCTCACGGAGCCCCGATCGCATGACGAGCGGATCCCGCATCATTCCCGCCGCGGCCGCGACCCTCATCGCAACGCTGGCCGCGACGGCGCCGGTCGGCGCGGCGCCCGGCGTGCCGCGCACGCGGGTCCTGCCCAACGGAATGAAGATCGTGACGGTCGAGGACCACACCCTGCCGCTCGTGGCCGCGAGCCTGTGGGTCGGCGCGGGAAGCAAGCACGAGATCGAGTCATCCGCCGGATACGCGCATTTCCTGGAGCATCTCATCCAGCGGGGAACGAAGACATCGAAAGCGTTCGAGTACCAGAGACTCGCGAACCGCTGGGGCGGGAGCCTCACCGTGCGGTCGAACTACGATCGCACCCACCTGACCGGGACGGCGGTGCCGGGCTCGGCGGCCGATCTGATCGCCTCGCTGGCCGACATGGCGTTCAACGCGACGCTCACGGACGAGGAGATCGACGCGGAGCTGGGCACGCTCAGCATGGAGATCCGGTCCCACTATGACGATCCGGCCTCGGTCGCGTTTCTGGAGACCATGCGGGCCGCGTTCCGCGACCATCCCTACCGCGTGCCGCTCCTGGGCAACTTCCGCACCGTGGGCCGTTTAAAGCGACCCCCGATCGCCGCCTTCCATCGCAACCTGTATGTGCCCAACAACATGGCGCTGGCAGTGGCGGGCGATTTCACCACGGCCGCCCTGGACGCCGTGATCGACAGAGCGTTCGGCGGGGCATCGAAGAGCGCCACGCTGCCGGCTCCTCCCGATGCGCCCTCGACCTTCCCGGGTCACGACGACATCGAGAAGCGGCTGAAGGTCCAGGAATCGTGGATCACCGTCTCCTTCGTCGGGCCGGGGTATCGCCACCCGGATCGTCCGGCGATGGAGGTGCTGGCCCGCGCGATCGCCGATGAGAGGCTGGTCCCGATGCGAGCAGCCCTCCGCGGCGAAGGGGCGGGGACGGAGGCGAGGGTCTCCTACTACGGCCTGGAGGACGCCGGGCTGATCTACGCCGCCGCCCAGCCGCTCAACCCGCTGCGTTCCTATGCGGCCGCGACGGCCATCGTGGGCGCCATTGCCTCGTTCAAGGAGCGCGGACTCTCGGAGAGCGATCTGGACGCTTACGTCGAACGGCTCGTCAGCGAGGAACGGATCCGCACCGAAAGGCTCGCCGAGCGCGCCGAGCGGCTCGGCGAGGCCGCGCTCTTCGGTGGAGCGCGCTACTACTGGGATCTGCCCATCGTCTACGAGCGCCTCACCGTCGAGGACATCGCCCGCGTCGCCGCCAAGTACCTGGTCGTGGACAACCTGCGCCTCGTGATCATGGTCCCCGAGAAGACCCGGCCGTTCACCGATCAGGAGAAGGACCGCTTCCACAAGGTCCTCGATGGCCTGGGAAAGGCCCGCCCGGGCTTCCTGCCCGGGTTCGGCGCCGCCCGTTATTCGGCCCGGGAGGCCGACCGAATCACGTCCGATGCGTGGGGACATTACCGCGACGCGGCGAGGCCTCCGGAGCCGATCCGGGCGACGCTCGACAATGGGCTGACCGTCATCGTGCTGCAGGATCGCCGCCACTCGCTGACCGCGGCGTCTCTTCACCTCCCTTTCGGTTCCGCGAACGATCCGCCCGGGCGCGAGGGTCTCGCCTTCATGGCGGGGCGGCTGCTCGCGCAGGGGTCGCCCGATCCCGCAGGGGGCGCGGGCGACGGAGCGGCCGGGAGCGGCCCCGGCGGCGACGAACCGGATGATCCGCCGCCCCCCGCGTCGGCCCCCTTCGACGTCCAGGTCGGCCGTGATTTCAGCGAGGCGCGGCTCCTCACCACTCCGGAACGGCTGCGACGATCCCTCGAGGCCCTCGCCGCCACGATCCGGAGTCCGCGGAGCGGAGAGGACGCCGTCGCGGCGGCGCGCGCGATCGCCCTGTCGGCGGTCGAGCGGGCCGTCCGGGATCCGGCCGGCGTGGCCATGGAACTCTTCCAGGAGAAGGTCTACGCGGGTAGTCCCTACGCCCATCCCGTGCAGGGG
>JBFGDZ010000074.1:0-16486 GCA_041580375.1 Candidatus Polarisedimenticolia bacterium | reverse complement strand
GATGGACGTCATGGAGTCGATCGTCGAGAAGTTCATCCTGCAGCTCGAGTCCCAGCTCGCCGAGCGCCGCGTGGCGATCGCCTTGGAGCCGGTGGCGCGCGCCTGGCTGGCGCGCGAGGGCTACGACCCCGTCTACGGGGCCCGGCCTCTGGCGCGCGTCATCCAGACGCACGTGCGGGATCCGCTCACCGAGGAGATCCTCTTCGGCCGCCTCGAGCGGGGCGGCACCGTCCGCATCGGGCTCGAACGGAACGCCCTGACGTTCGCCATCGAACCGGCGGAGACCGTCCCGGCCTGAGCCCGGACGGGCTGCCAACCTTGTGAGCGGCCCGACCGATCGCGTATAGTCCAACCTCCAACCCTCTCGACGGGAGACCGCGACATGACCGGACGGTCGACCATCCTCCTCGCCTGCGCATTGCTCGTCCTCGAGGCCGGGTGCGGCGCGCGGGACGGGGAGCGCGGCGCGGCCGCACCGGACATGTCGAACGGGGAATCGGGCATGAACACCATCGCACGCTCCTACGTCCTGCTCGCGCTGGCGCTCGGACGACACGACAAGGACTACGTGGACGCCTACTTCGGGCCGCCCGAACTCAAGGAGCAGGCCGAACGAGACGCGCTCACGGTCGAGGCGATCGGCGGGCGCGCCCGGGCCCTCCTGATCGAGCTGGAAGCGATGGACGAGCCCCGCGAGGCGATGGAGCGATCGCGCCGCAGGAACCTGGCCGGACAGCTGCGCGCCCTGGCGGCGCGGGTCGATCTGGTCGGCGGCCGCAAGATGACCTTCGACGAGGAGTCGCATCTCCTGTACGACGCCGTCGCCCCGACCCACCGGACGGAGCATTTCGAAGCGATCCTGGAGCGGCTCGACGCGGCGCTGCCCGGAGCCGGCGCGGTGGCGGACCGCTTCGCCGAATACCGGAAGGGATTCATCATCCCCCCCGATCGCCTGGACCGCGTCTTCCAGGCGGCCATCGCCGCCTGCCGGGAGAGAACTTCGCGGCACATCCCGTTGCCCCAGGACGAGAGCTTCACGGTCGAGTACGTCACGGACAAGTCGTGGAGCGGGTACAACTGGTACCAGGGGAACTTCAAGAGCCTGATCCAGGTCAACACCGACCTGCCGATCTACATCGACAGGGCCGTGGATCTGGCCTGTCATGAGGGCTACCCGGGGCATCACCTGTTCCACACCCTGCAGGACATGGCGCTCGTCAAGAAGCGGGGATGGATCGAATACACCATCTACCCGCTCTTCGCCCCCCAGTCGCTCATCGCCGAGGGGAGCGCCAATTACGGCGTCGATCTCACCTTCCCCGAGGACGAGCGCGTGGCGTTCGAGCGCGAGGTGCTGTTCCCGCTCGCCGGTCTCGATCCGGGCCAGGCGGCGCAGTACTACGCCATCGAGGCGCTCCGGGACGGGCTGAAGTACGCGGGCAACGAGGCGGCGCGGGGCTACCTGGACGGGACGATCGACGCCCGGCGCGCGATCGAGTGGCTCAAGCGGTACTCTCTGATGACGCAGGAGCGCGCCGAGCAGAGGCTTCGCTTCATCGAGCAGTACCGCAGTTACGTGATCAACTACAACCTGGGCGAGGACGTGGTGCGCCGGTACGTCGAGTCGCGCAGCGACGGGGACGGGCCGGCCGGAAACAGGTGGAAGGTCTTCCGGGAAGTGCTCGCGTCCCCGATGCTTCCTTCCGATCTGCAGTGACGCGAGAGGAGTGCGGACCATGACGGTGGAACGCGCCCGCCTGAGGGCGCTGCTCGAGAAGGAGGACGCGCGATTCGTGCGCGAGCATCCCAAATCGAAGGCGCTGTTCGAGCGCGCGAAGGCGAGCCTGCTCGACGGCGTGCCGATGAACTGGATGGTCAAGTGGGCCGGCGCCTTCCCCGTGTTCGTCCGCGAGGCGAAGGGAGCGCACTTCACCGACGTCGACGGCCGGCGGTATCTCGATCTCTGCCTGGGCGACACGGGCGCGATGACGGGCCACGCCCCGGCCGCGACGGTCGAGGCCGTCAGCCGCCAGATGGCGCGCGGTGCGACCCTGATGCTCCCGACCGAGGACGCCATCCACGTGGGGGAGGAATTGCAGCGACGGTTCGGGCTCCGATACTGGCAGGTGGCGATCACGGCGACCGATGCCAACCGGTTCTCGATCCGCCTCGCGCGGCAGATCACGGGCAGGCCCTACATCCTCGTCTACAACTGGTGCTACCACGGCTCGGTCGACGAGACCTTCATCAGCATCAAAGACGGCGTCGCCGGGCCCCGCCACGGGAACATCGGCCCGCCGGTCGATCCGGCGGTCACGACCAAGGTGATCGAGTTCAACGACATCCCCGCCCTCGAGGCGGCGCTCGCGCCGGGGGACGTCGCGTGCGTGCTGGCGGAGCCCGCGATGACCAACATCGGAATCATCCATCCGCAGCCCGGATATCTCGAGGCCCTGCGCGACCTCACCCGGAAGACCGGCACCCTGCTGATCATCGATGAGACGCACACCATCTGCGCCGGACCGGGCGGCTACACCCGGGCCTACGGGCTCGAGCCGGACATGCTGACCCTGGGCAAGCCGATCGCCGGCGGCGTACCGGCGGCCGTGTACGGATTCACCGAGGGGGTCGCGCGCGGCATCGGCGAACGCGTCATCCGCGAGGAGGCCGACACGGGCGGTATCGGGGGCACGCTCGCGGGCAACGCGCTCTCGCTGACCGCGATGCGTGCGACGCTCGAATCGGTGCTGACGGAGAAGGCCTACGAGCGCACGATCCCGCTCGCGGAGCGGTTCGCGAAGGGCGTCGCCGGCGTCATCGAGGATCTCGGCCTGCCGTGGCACGTCAACCGTCTCGGATGCCGTGCGGAGTACTGGTTCTGTCGCGAGCCGCCGCGCAACGGATCGGAGGCGGCCGCCGTCGTGGACACGGAACTCGACCGCTACATGCACCTCGCGGCGCTGAACCGCGGGATCCTGATGACGCCGTTCCACAACATGGCGTTGATCGCGCCCGACGTGACCGAGGCCGACATCGATCGGCACACCGCCGTCTTCCGGGACAGCGCGGAGCCACTCCTGAAGGGCTAGGAGTCCGTCGGGGGATCGCGCCCGAACGGCTCCCGGGGCGTCAGCGAGCCGGCGGTCTCAGGCGGGCTTTTCGGGCTGGGCGGGCGGCAGCTTGCCCTGCCGGCGCAGCTTCTGCCGCTTCTTCCGCCGGTGTCTCCGCTGTCTGATCTCGGACTTGCGCGTTCCCTTTCCCATGCTGGCCGGGTCTCCTGCGATGAGCGAGCCGTACCCCCCGGAGTCGCTGCGGGGATCGGCCGATTCTACCGCAGGATCCCGGCGACCGGCAGCGCGCGGGCGGACGCGCCTTCCCGCCGGCGCCCCGGGCACGGCGCTTGACGGGGAGGTTCAGTGGTCTATGATAGGCGCCCGATCGCGGAGATCATCCGGAGGGAGAGCATGAAAAGCCTGGTCCTCGCCAAGCAGGTGCCCAACACCGACTCGCCGTTCCGCATCAATGCGGACGGGACGTGGGTCGACGAGGGGAACCTGACCTACGGTCTCAACGACTACGATCGCTACGGGCTCGAGGCCGTCCTGAAGCTGAAGGACGCCGGAAAGGTCTCCGAGGTGGTCGCCCTGACGGTCGGGCCCGATCGCGCGTCCGCCGTCCTGCGAACCTGCCTGGCGACCGGCGCCGACCGCGCCATCCACATCAAGGACGACGCGCTCGCCGGCGCGGATCCCCTCTCGGTGGCGAAGGTCATCGCGGCGGCGATCAAGGACGAGAGTTTCTCCCTCATCGTGGCCGGGCTGCAGGCCGACGACGACAACTACGCTCAGACGGGGCCGCTGCTGGCCCGGCTTCTCGATCGCCCCTGCGCCACCGCGGTCATGGGCCTGGAGCTTCTCGACGGAGCGGTGCGGGTCGAGCGCGAGCTGGAGAACAACCGTCTCCAGGTCGTGGAGCTCCAGCTCCCCGCGGTTCTCACCGTCCAGACCGGGATCAACGAGCCGCGTTACGCGAGTCTCAAGGGGATCATGGCTGCGAAGAAGAAGGAAGTCCGCGCGGTCGCGCTCTCGGATCTCGGTCTCGATGCCGCTCAGGTCGGTGGCGCCGCCTCGCGCATGAAGACGGTGCGCCTCGAGGTGCCGCCGAAAGGGGAGGGCGCGGACATCGTCAAGGGAGGCCCGGAGGAGATCGCCGCGGAGCTGGTGAAGAGGATCCGCGAGAAAACGGGGGTCATCTGAACATGGCATGCAAGGCGCTGATCGTTGCGGAGCAGGAGAGCGGGGCGGTGCGGGAGATCACCTACGAGCTGCTGGGCATGGCTCACAAGGTGGCGGAGCAGGCCGGCTGGAAGGCCGCGTCCGACGTGAAGGCCGTCCTGCCGGGCGAGGGCGTCGAGAAGATGGCCGCGGAGATCGCCGGGCGCGGCGCCGCGGAGGTGATCTGCGCCGAGGGCGCCGCCCTCAAGGATTACACCGGAGACGGACACGCTCGCGCGCTGGAGGAGATCATCCGCGCGGAATCGCCGTCGCTGGTTCTGTTCGGCCACACCCCGAACGGCTGGGACGTTGCGCCCGTCGTGGCCGCCGGTCTCGATGTGCCGCTGGCCACCGAGTGCTCGGGAATCGCGTTCGATGGCGGCCGGGCGCTGTTCACGCGCAAGGTCTTCAACGGAAAATTCGTCCAGGTCGTCGATCTCGGCGGCGCGCCGCCGCTGATGGCGACGGTGATGCGGGGAGCCGCCCAGCCTGCCGCGACCGGGGGGAAGGGGGCCGTGCGCAAGGTTCAGCCCAAGGTCGACGCGCAGGCCCTGAGGGCGCGCTTCATCGAGATCAAGAAGGGAGAGGCGGGCGGCGTCGATCTGTCACAGGCCGAGATCATCGTCTCGGGCGGCCGCGGCGTGGGCGGCGCGGAGAAGTTCTCCGTGATCCGCGATCTCGCCGAGGCCCTCGGGGGACAGGTGGGCGCCTCCCGGCCGGTGACCGACATGGGATGGCTGCCGCACGAACACCAGATCGGAAGCAGCGGCGTGACCGTCAATCCCAAGCTCTACGTCGCGTGCGGGATCTCCGGAGCCATCCAGCACATCGTGGGCATGCGCGGCGCGGGCTACATCATCGCCATCAACAAGGACGCCGACGCCCCCATCTTCGGCGTCGCCGATGTGGGCGTCGTGGGAGACCTGTTCGAGATCGTGCCCGCCCTCACGAAGGCGATCCAGGAGGCCCGGGGGCAGGGCTGAGAGCGCCCTCCCGCCCGGGCCGAACCTTCGACCTTTTCGACCTTCAGGCGCCGAGCGCCTTGCCGGCCGCGTCCAGGTCCTTCGGCTTGACCCAGAGGATCATGTCGTAGCCTCCCCCGGGCGCGCAGGCGGCGTTGAGGGCGTGAACGTTCACTCCCGCCTTGCCGAGCTTCGCGAGGATCTCGGCGGCCACGCCGACCCGGTCCTGCCCCTGAATGAAGAACGCCTGCTTGCGCGGGCTCAGGCTCAGGCCGGCCTTCTTCGCGGCGCCCTGAAGAGCGTCCGCCTTCTCGGGGACGAAGTCGAGCTGGGTGCGCCCCCCGCCTATCGGGAAGGCCGTGAACGACAGGAGATTCACTCCCGCCTCCTTCAGAGCGCCGAGAACGCGCCCTCCTTCGCCCGGCTTGTCCGGGATCTCGGCATAGAAGTAGTCGATGCGACGGATCGTGTCGGCCATGGAACACCTCCCACATTGTCCAGTCCGGGGACCGTGCCGCCCATTCTATCCGATCCGGTGCCGTCCGGTCCTCGCGCCGATGCGTGCTAAAATAACGGCTTCTCCGGAGGGATATTGATCATGTCACGACGAGACAGGGACAATTCCAGGAGCGGTCCGCCGATGCACCGCACGCCCCTGCTGTCCCCGGGGACGACGCGAGGCGCCACGCTCATCGGCGTCGGGATTCTGATCTTCCTCGGTTACGTGAACTGGGATCAGACCCGCCGCGTGCAGAGGAACCTGGACGCGCGGCTGGGGGAGATCGAGACCCGGCTCACGCAGATCTCCGCGAAGGTCGATCAGCCGGCGGCGCCCCGCGCGCAGGCCCGGCGGGGCCCCGACCCGAACCGCGTCTATCAGGTGAAGACGGAGAACGCGCCGTACAAGGGACCGAAGGATGCCCCCGTGACGGTCGTCGAGTTCTCCGACTTCCAATGACCGTTCTGCGCGAGGGTCGGTCCGACCCTCGATCAGATTCAGAAGGTGTACGGCGACCAGGTCCGGATCGTCTGGAAGCATCATCCTCTCGATTTTCACCGCGATGCCCCGCTCGCTCACGTCGCCTCGATGGCCGCGATGAAGCAGGGCCGGTTCTGGGAATTCCACGACAAGCTGTTCGACAACCATCCGCGCATCCAGCGGAACTTCCTGCTGCAGTACGCGCGGGAGATCGGGCTCGACGTGAAGCGCTTCGAGAAGGATCTCAACTCCGCCGAGGGCAAAACGATCATCGACGCCGATGCGGCGGAGGCGAAAGCCCTCGGCGCGACCGGGACGCCGGCCTTCTTCATCAACGGGCGGTATCTGTCGGGGGCGAAGCCGTTCAGCGAGTTCGCCGAGATCATCAACGCCGAGCTGACCCGCTTGAAGCTGCCTGTCCCGGAAGCCGCAGCCGCGGGGGGCGGCTAGAAGCCCCTGCGGGTCGTCCGGCGGGACGCCCGGAGTCGTCCCCGGCGCCGCGGACGGAGGCGGGCCGATGAACCAGCCACGCTCGATCGATCGCGCTCCGGACGGCGGCCTCGTCGTCATGTGGGACGACGGACACCGTTCGGAATATCCGCCCGGCGATCTGCGCCTCGCCTGCCGGTGCGCGCACTGCGAGGACGAGTGGACGGGCCGCAGGCGCCTGACGGCAGGGGAAGTTCCCGCCGACATCCGCATCCTGGAGACCAGGCCGGTGGGACGGTACGGGCTGCAGTTCGTCTGGAGTGACGGCCATGGCACCGGGATCTACACCTTCCGGCACCTGCGGGAGCTGTGCCGCTGCACGATCTGCCGGAAGAATCCGGGCGCGTGACCGCCGCGCCCGTTGAAGGGAGCATCGCGATGAATCGAACGTTGAAGTGGTTGCTGATCACCTTCGCTCTCGTCGTCTTCTCGGTCGTCGCGCTCGCCATCATGGTCCGGCTGGCGCACCGGCCGCCCGAGGGGAGCGTTCTGGAGGTGGCGATCCGCGGGGAGATCGTCGAGCAGGCGCCCGAGGGGTCGATCGAGCGGCTGATCGGACTGAAAGCGAGGAACGTGAGGGATCTCGTCGAGGCGATCCTCCGGGCGCGGGACGACGCCGGGGTGAACGGGCTGCTCGTGACGGTCGATTATTCGACGCTCGGATTCGCGACCGCGCAGGAGATCCGGGACGCCATCATCGAGTTCCGCGAGTCGGGCAAGTGGGCCGTCGCCTATCTGGAGACGGCGGGCGAGTTCTCATCGGGGAACAAGGCCTACTATATCGCGACGGCCTGCGACTCGATCTGGCTGGCCCCGCCGGGCGACATCAATCTGACCGGGATCCGGTTCAAGGTCCCGTTCATCCGCGGCACGCTCGACAAGCTGGGCGTCGTCCCCGACTTCGACCACATCGGAAAATACAAGAACGCCAAAAACTTCTACACCGACCGCTCGATGAACGATCCGCACCGGGAGTCGATGGAGGCGATCGCCGAGTCGTTCTACCGCCAGTTGAGGACGGGCATCGCGGAGGGGCGGGGCATGACCGACGAGGCGGCCGCCTCCCTGATCGATCAGGGACCCTTCACGGGACCGCAGGCCCTCGAGCGGTCGCTGGTGGATGAGCTCGGCTACCGGGATCAAATGGAGGAGGCGCTCAAGGAAAGAAACGGCGGCGAACTCCCGCTCCTGGACGTGGGCCGCTACCTGGAGGGCGGGCGCTATTTCAGGGGCCGCGTCAAGATCGCGCTCATCTACGGTGTGGGCGCGGTGACGCGCGGCCGGAGCGGGCACGATCCGGTCTACGGCACCAGCACGATGGGATCCGACACGGTCGCGGGGGCGATCCGCCAGGCCCGCGAGGACGATTCGATCAAGGCGATCGTGATGCGCGTGGACAGCCCGGGTGGATCGTACATCTCCTCGGACATCATCCTGCGGGAGGTCAGGCGGGCTCGGGAGGTGAAGCCGGTCGTCGTGTCGATGGGGAACGTCGCGGCGTCCGGGGGGTACTTCGTCTCGATGGGAGCGAACCGGATCATCGCCGAGCCCGGGACGCTGACCGCGTCGATCGGCGTGGTCGCGGGCAAGTTCATCACCGACGGATTCTGGGAGAAGGTCGGCATCACGTCGGACGAGGTGGTGCGGGGGCGTCACGCGACGTTCTACTCCGCCAAGCGTCCCTACTCGCCCGAGGAGCGCGCCATCTTCAGGACATGGCTCGATCGGATCTACACCGATTTCGTCGGCAAGGTCGCCGAATCGCGGGGCACGACCTACGAGCGGATCCACGAGATCGCTCAGGGGCGCGTCTGGACGGGTGAGGACGCCCTCGAGCTGGGGCTGGTGGACGAGCTGGGCGGGCTGTCCCTCGCCGTCCGCCGCGCGGTCGAGCTCACGGGCGCGGAGGAGGGGGAGACCGCCCGCCTGGTCGTCCTGCCGCCGCGGCGGGGCTGGCTGCGCGAGGTCCTGGAGAGCGCGAGCGACGCCCGCGCCCACGTCGCCTCCGTGCGGAGCGCGCTCTCGCGGCTTCTGACCGAGGGAGTCGTCCAGCGCCCGCGCGGCGTTCTGGAGATACCCTTCGTCGCCGATTTCGACTAGCGGTCCATCCGGCCCCGGCGCCGGGCCCGGCCCGGGCGCACGGTCGATCTCCCGGTTCGCCGGGAAGCCGAACGGGGACTTCCGGGAACCCCGGGGCCCCGAAAGGCGTATAATGCCCATGGAATCCGCGGACGGATCCGCGCGTCGGGGAAGGAGATCCCGCCGATGACCGGACTGGTCGAGCTGCTCGTCACACTGGGAGCGCTGGCGATCCTGCTCCTCGTGATCGCGCTGCCGCTTCTTCTGGCGATCGGGATCCTCGCCGTGGTGATCAAGGTCGCGCTGTTCGTCGTTCTCCTGCCGTTCCGCCTGCTGGGCTGGGGAATCGGCATCGGGCTGGCGGCGGCCGGCCTGTTCATCAAGGGGCTCTTCCTCGTGGGCGCGGCGCTCCTCTTTCTCGTCTTCGGGCTGCTTCCGCTCCTGCCCCTCGTGCTCCTCGGCCTGTTGATCTACCTGGTCGTCCGCACCCCTCGGGTCAGCCCCGTCTGATCGGGCGCCGCCCGCGCGTCCTCAGGGCGACGTCAGAATCTCGAAATCCAGATTCCCGAACCCCGCCCCCTCCTTCACGACCACCGTCCGGAAATGCGGCCGGCTGCGGATCGACGCGCCCGGCGGGGCGATCGGGAGGATCCGATAGCGCCCGGGGGCCGAGACGGTCGCCCGCCACCGGCCGTCCTCTTGCGGCGCGGAGCGGATCTCCTCCCGCACGATGCTCCCGGGTCCGTAGACGACGATCGCGAGGGCGCGCTCGACGGCGCCGGTCAGCCTGCCGGCGAGAGTCAGGGGCGCGGCCGGCGCCATGGCGGGAGGCGCGACCTCGGGAACGCCCGCGGGAGGGGAGGGCGGGGCCTCCTCCTCCGCGGTCCCCGCGGGGGGAGGCTCTTCGACATCCTCCCCGGCGCTTTGGATGGGAGGCTCCACGGAAGCCTCTTCGGCGCGCGCGACCGGTGGAGGCGCGACGGGGAACTCCCCGGCCGGTTCGACCGGAGGAGGCCCGGGCGTGATCTCCTCCGGCCGTGACCCCGCCACGTCGTCGGCCGCGGCCGGCGGCGCTGCGGCCGCGAACTCCTCCGCGGGTGGCGCCGGAGCCGGGATCGGAACGCGGATGACGCTCGGACCCGGAAAGGCGGCGGCGACGAGCGATCCGGCGCCCGGGAACCGCAGGGGACGCAGCGACCCGATCGGATCGGCGCCGCCGATCAGGGCGTGGTGCTCGATCTCGATCCCCGCCGCGGGATCGAAGAACGCGATCTCTCCCGATCGTCCGAGGGCGGCCCCGAGCCGACCGTCGTCGGACAGGATCGTATCCGTCGCCTCGACGGAGAGGGGGATGACGAGGGTGGCGTCGTCCCGGAGCCGCCGGCGGATCTCCGCGGAGCGCTCCGCGATCAGACGCGGGTCGAACAGGGCGATCTCGCGGCCGCGCGCCACGCAGAGCACGCCGTCGCCGGGAGCGACCCACAGACCCCGGTTCTCGCCAGGCGAGCGATAGTGCCACGACGTGACGAGCGGGGCGGTCGTCAGGCTCTCGATGCGATCGGGGCGCGCCAGGTAGATCCTCCGCCCGTCCGGTTCCAGGGCGATCGCGTGGGGCGGAGCGGCCAGGACGATCGAATCAATCATGCGGGCGGCCTGGATATCGATCGCGTGCATCCACATGCCGACCCCGCCGGAGGATTCGCGCCCGGGGCGGAGCGCCAGCACGTAGGCCGTGGAGGATGCGGGGCTCCACGACACGCGGACCCCCTGCCCGTCGATCGGGATCTCGGAGATCGTCCGGCCTCCCGTGTCGAGTACGAGAACCCGGCCCTCCTTCTTCCTGCGCCGCCGCTTCCCGGCCTCCTCCCGCTCGTCGGCCGGCAGGACGAGAAGTTGCCCGGCCTGCGGGATCTGCGCCAAATCGTTGACAGCCTGTGGGAGATCGAACGCCGGCAGGAGACTGACGTCGTCGGGGCTCCAGCGAAGCACGACGCCGTCCGGATCGACCAGATAGACGGGCTCGCCCGGGGGTGCGGATCCGGTCGGTTCGGCCGCAACGAGAGAACCCAGGCAGAGATACGCAAGCGTCCCGGCGAGGGGAAGCCGGGTCAAGGCGGAACCGGTGTCGCGCCGCATCACCACCCATGCGCGGTCCGACGCCGGACGGCTCGCGTGGACGGGCACGGGGGCGGACCGCCCGGCAGTCTAGCAGAAACCGGAAGCGGTGCCACTCAGTGTCCATTCGGCATATTCACCGCACCGAATGATGGATTCCCGGTTGCGCGGGGGGGTCGATCGGGCTAAAATTAGGAAACTTTCCAGGCTCATGGACAAGGGGAGAGGACTCAATCATGCGCAGTCTGTTCGATGATATCGAGGATGTCGAAATCCCGGCGGACAAACCGCCCCGGGACAAGAAGAAGATCCTCATGGTCGTCCTGATCGTCGCCGGCGTCCTCGTGCTCGGCGGCGGCGGCTTCGCCGGGTATCACTTTCTCTGGCCGCGCAAGCTCACCGAGCGGCCGATCCCGCCGAACCAGGCCCGGCTGATGACCGAGCTGCAGGAGGCCCGGGACAACATCGACAGCCGCACGCGCGACATTTACGCGCGCATCGAGCAGTTCAACAGAATGGCCTCCGCGCGGGGCATCAAGCCGGTCTCGTTCTCGCAGGTCTTCCTGCAGGGGCTGAGTGCCGAGGAGGAGGCGGCCCTCGACAAGCTGGTGCGCGAGGAGCGCGATCCCTCGTACCGGGGCGTGCTCCGCAAGGTCGTCGAGGACATGAAGACCATCCGGGATCTGCAGTCGCAGGTCGCCGAGCTCGAGGCGAAGCTGCCCGACGAGGGGATCGAGGTCAAGCGGGGGGACAACCACCTCAGGCTGGCCCGGCAGTGGCTCGTCGAGAAGCACGGTCTTCCCGAGTTGCGGGCCAAGGAGCTGGCGGAGCGGCTGAACATCATGGACGAGGGTCTGCGCCCGGGGTTCCGGGTGCACTTCTACTACGATCCCGCGAAGGATTTCTTCGGCACGTGGGTCGCCCAGGGCCAGGCCGACACGACGCCGCTCGCGGTGGTCCGCGCGAGGCGGCTGAACCTGATCCGCGAGCGCGACGCGGCGATCGCGCGCGGGGACGATCTGGAGCAGAAGAAGGCCGAGCTCGAGGAGGTCCTCGCCGGCCTGCGGGTGGAGATCGACCAGCTCGAGATCCGCAAGGCGCGGCTGGAATCCAGCGTCGCGCAGCTCGAGCTGGACAAGGCGCAGGCGCTCGACCAGCTCCAGGACAGGACGGCCGAGCTGAAGGTCGCGAAAAACTCGATGTACTACGAGGCCGACCTCGAGGAGCGCCTCAAGGCCCGGGGCGTCCTCAGAATCCGCAACAAGATCGAGGACATCGGCGAAGCGCGCTTCAATTCGCACCTCGATCTGAGCCAGCAGAAGTCCTTCACCCTCAAGCCGAACCAGTTCGGCATCGATTACATCTCCGACGTGCGCGTCGTCCCGAAGTTCCTCCGGGAGGGACGCGAGATCGACCTCAAATTCGGCGACGACGGCACGGTTGAGGTGACGGTCCTCGACGAGGAGGCGCTGCGGGGCCAGAGGGTGATCTTCGTCGTGAAGCAGTAGCCCTTCCCGCGACGCACGCGTCCCGCCGCGTCCGCTTCAGGGGGCCGGAGCCGGTCCGGGCGCGCCGGACGATCGCACCCTCTCCGCGATCGGATCCCCGTCCCGGTCGGCGAACCGCCGCTCCAGGCGCTCCAGCACCCTCTGCATCCAGGCCAGAAAGATCACCGACGAGAGGGCGCTCGCCACGATCAGCCCCACGATGATGCCGTGGATCGCGGGAGCCCCGATCTCGATCGCCAGCTCCCGCCCCGCGAACGCGGCCGGCAGAGCCAGGATGACGTAGCGCAGGACCGCCAGCACCAGTCCGGGCCCGCCGCGTTGCAGGCCTTCGAAGGCGGGCCGGATCAGCTGGAAGGGGATCAGCGCGAGGCAGGCGACCGGGCAGAGCCACAGGGCGACGCGCGTGAGATCGGCGGTGGTCTGTGATTCGGCGAGCAGGCCGGCCACGGTGCCTGAGGTCGCGGCCAGGGCGGGCGCGACGATGACGATGCAGTAGGCGGCACTGACTCCCACGACCTGGCGCAGACCCTGCCGCACGGCCGCCAGGTCGCCCTCTCCGTAGCGGCGGGCCACGAAAGGCAGGACCGCCACGGACGCGGCGATGATCGGCATCATCGCGAACAGCATCACCCGGTAATAGATCCCGTACGCCGCGATCGAGGAGGTCGCGTGCGGCTGGTCCGTCAGCAGCCAGTTGACCAGCGAGGTCTCCAGCGCCATCAGGCCGTAGGTGAGCGCCGCCGGCACGGCGAGGACCATGATGGAGCGGAGCGGACTCGGATCCAGGGTCGGCGAGATGTCGAGTCCGCTCGCCTTGCGCTCCGACTCGTGCGAAGCCGCCTTGCGCAGGGCGTAGATCAGGCCGCCGAGCCGGCCGAGGACCGTGGACAGCGCGATCCCGAAGACGCCCCAGCCGAAGACGAAGGTGAACAGCGTGTTGAGCACGATGTTGATGACGTTCGACCAGATGCCCGCCCACATGGTGGAGCGGGTGTCGTGGTGGGCCTTCACGATCGAGTCGGGGATGATCGACCAGAAGGCGGTGAACGCCGAGCCGCCGACGAGGACCCCCGCGTAGATGGCGAACAGGCGGGTCGTCTCGGGTTCGAGCCCGAGCCGGTTTGCCCCGAAGTAGAGTGCGACGGCGAGCGCCGCGAAGAGCGGCATGAGGGACCACATGATGCGCCGGGCCGCCCCCAGGAGCTGCTCGATGCGCGCACCCTCCCGCGCCCCCATGGCGCGCGATAGGCAGGACGTCAACCCGGTCGACACGCCCACCCAGCAGGCGATGAGCAGAAACTCGAGAGGGATCGAATAGCCGATCGCCGCGACCGCGGCGTCGCCCAGGTACGCGGCGTAGGCGGTGTCCACGAACGTGAACAGCGAGCGCATCCAGAACGAGACGACCAGCGGCGCCGACATTCTCAGAATGGACTGTTGCGCGGCGGCGCCGGAACCGGCCCGGCCGGAGGGCTTCGACTCGGATGTCATGGGGAACCGATGATATCGCGTCCCGCTCGCTCGAGGTGCTTCTCGTCCCCCGGGCGGTTCAGTTCCCAGTAGGCGAGCCGATCCGTCCACGTCAGATGGAACGAGGCGCCGTCCGCCCGCTCCCAGGCCAGGAGAAGGTGGGGGAACTCGACGGCGGTCCAGAAGCGGTCTCTCCCACCCTCCGGAAACTCCAGCTCCCACCGGAGCGCCTCGAAGCGCCCGGCCGGGACGGAGAGCGTCTCCGTCTCCGCGGCGAGGAGCCGGGCCGTGCGGATCGCCGGCTTCGGCCCCCGCGAGCCGACCTGCCCCTCCACGACGCGCAGCGAGCGCTCGGTGCCCGCCGTCTGGGGAAGGGACCGGACTCGCAGCGGCAGCTCGTCATGGAAGACGAGGTCGGGTCCCGCCGGGATGTCGTAGTCCGCCTCGGCCATGCCGTCCCAGTACGTATGCACGTGCAGGCGCCCTCTCCCGTCCCGCAGCGTGTACTCCTTGAACGTGTTGCCGCACCACTCGAACGACGTCAGGGTCAGCTTGAGCAGGGTCATGCCCGCGCGGGCATGGAAGGTCGAGAGCATCTGCCGGTAGGCGTAGATCCCGGTCCGGTACTCGTACACCTGATTCATCTTGATGACGGGGACCAGATCCCCGGGGTCGTGGCCGGGATCCGCCTTGACGAGCTGCGCGCGGGAGAAATCCTCCTTCACGACGATGTGGTAGGCGGTGAACGGGCGCGGGAAGCCGTAGCGCGGCATGACCGCTTCGTAGGCGCTGATCTCGGCCCTGCCGTCGTCCCAGAGAGGATGGCCGGAGAAGGTGGCGGGATCCGCGGGGGGCGGCGCCACGAGATCTCCGCTGCCCGGGTTCTCGGCGCAGCTGCCCGCGGCGAGCAGAAGGATCGGGACGATCCTCCATGCAGAAGCGCGACGGCGGCGGCATGCCCCGGGCATGAGCGGACCTCCTCGGAGCCCGTCCGGGGGCTCCGGCTCGTTGCGTGCGGACAGCATATCCCAGGTCTCCGGGGCGGGCGGGTCCGCGCGCGATCCGGCCGGGCCGGTCCCGCGATACGATCGGCGGGGGAGGAGCGGATGGACGAGGCGCGTACGGTGAGCGCGGACGATGGCGGAGGGCGGGAGGTCCGAACGACCATCCGGGTCGATCCGGACGAGGCGGGCCGGACCCTTCAGTCCGTCCTCCGGGAGCGACTGGCCTGCAGCCATGGCCGGGCGCGCGGTCTCATCGACGCCGGCGCGGTGCGCGGCAGGCCGGCCGTGCGCCCGGGCGACTACGCCCGGCGCGTCCTGGCGGGTGAGCGGTACACGGTGCTCCACGAACCGGGACGCCGCTACCGGGAGAAGTCGCGGCCCCGGCCCGGACGGGGCTACGAGATCGTGCACCAGGACCGCCATCTGCTCGTCGTGGACAAACGGCCGGATCTCCTGACGGTGCCGACCGCGCTCCGGGACGAGGAGAGCCTCGTCGAGCGCCTGCTCCTGGCGGAGCGGGAGCGGGGGGTGCGGCGACCCTCCCTGTTCGCGCTGCACCGGCTCGACCGGGACACCTCGGGCCTGCTGCTCTTCGCGCGCACCCGGCCCGCGTACGAGGCGCTGCACGAGCAGTTCCTGGAGCGGACGATCGAACGCGAGTACGTGTGCGTCGTGAAAGGGGAGCCGGCGGGGCCGCGCGGGCGCTTCGAGAGCCGGCTGGCGGAAGATCCCCGAAGCCTGAAGATGCGCTCCGTCAAACGGCGGAGGGAGGGGAAGGCGGCGATCACCGAGTACGAGGTCATCGACCGGCTCGGCGGCTGGGCCGTGGTGGCGGTCCGCCTGCTGACCGGCAGGAAGAACCAGATCCGCGTTCATTTCTCCGAGGCGGGGCACCCACTGATCGGGGACCGCCGCTATGGGGAGCGCTCACCGCACATCGGCAGGACCGCGCTCCACGCCCGGCGTCTCAGCTTCCTGCATCCGGCGACCCGGGCGCGCGTGTCGTTCTCCAGTCCCCTGCCACGGGACATGAGGCGCCTCCTCCGGACCCTCCGGGCGGGCCGGCGCGCGCCCTGAATCCGCACCGGCGCAGGCGGGCGGCGGGCGTGACCCCGGGGGTTCGCGGGAGGCGTTTTGCAGTATCCTGTGGGCCGCATTTTGCCGAGGTGCCGATGAGTCCAGAGTCGCGCAGCACAACCAGGAAGGATTCCCTCACCATCATCGACAACCGGACCGGAAAGAGCTACGAGCTGCCCGTCCGTGATGGCGCCATCAACGCCCTCGACCTGAGGCAGATCCGCGCGGGAGCCGAGGACTTCGGCCTGATGAGCTACGACCCCGCGTTCAACAACACGGCGGCGTGCCGCAGTCGCATCACGATGGTCGACGGCGAGCACGGCGTGCTCAACTACCGGGGCTATCCCATCGAGCAGCTCGCAGATCACAGCAGCTATCTCGAGACGGCCTACCTGATCCTGCACGGCGATCTTCCCAACCGGCAGCAGTACGAGGAATGGGCCCATGAGATCACGCACCACACCATCCTGCACGAGAATATCAAGAAGTTCATGGAGGGATTCCGCTACGACGCGCACCCGATGGGCAT
>JBFGDZ010000073.1:0-16734 GCA_041580375.1 Candidatus Polarisedimenticolia bacterium | reverse complement strand
GGTGATCGGTGCGAGCAGGATGCCGTGGCGCAGGTGCCCGGTGGCGTACAGCAGCCCGGGAGCCGCGCCCGGGCCGATCGCGGGCAGCCCGTCCTCCGTCGCCGGCCGCAGCCCTGCCCAGGCGCCCTCGAACGATGCCTCACCGAGCGCAGGGACGAGCGCCACCGCGCGCGCGATCAGCGAGTCCACGGCCGACGCCGTCGTGCGAGCGTCGAATCCCGCCCGCTCCATCGTGCTGCCGATCAGGATCCGCCCGTCGTGTCGGCGGACGAGATAGAGCGATCCCGCGGCGAGGATGCGGCGGAACGGAGTCCCGGAGGGACGCAGGCTGACCATCTGGCCGCGCACGGGGTGCGTCGGCGGCGAGGGCAGCGTCTCCGCCCCGATCCCGCCGGACCACGCCCCGGCCGCCACCACCACGACGCCGGCGTCGCGCCGGCCGGCGCCGGTCATGACCCCGTTCACCCGGCCTCCCTCGAGCGAGAGGCGCGTGACCACGACACCCGTCTCCACCCGGGCGCCGGCGCGCAGCGCCGCGCGGTGCAGCCCGCGGACGAGCAGAACGTTGTCGACGCTCGCATCGTCCGGCAGGAGCAGCCCGCCCTCGATATCGCCCGACAGTCCGGGCTCGTGGCGGCGGAGATCCCCGTGCGTCAGGATCTCCACCCTCAGGCCGGCGTCCCTGTAGAACGAGGCCCGGCGCTCGAGAGCGGCCGTCTCGTCGCGGTCGCGCGCCAGGAGCAGCCCGCCGTCGCCCAGAAGATGAGGATCGATGCCGCTCTCCCCGGACACGCGCTCGACGAACTCCGGGTAGATGCGGTGTCCGGCCAGCGCCAGCGACAGCAGGGGGGAAGCGTTCTCGCACTCGACGTGCGGCATGAGCATGCCGGCCGCGGCGTCGCTCGCGCCGCACCCCGGCTCCCCACGCTCGATCAGCCGCGCGGAAAGGCCCGCGACGGCGGCCTCGCGGACGATGCAGAGGCCCACGATCCCGCCTCCGATCACGAGGACGTCGGTCGTGCGCGGCATGAGTTGCTACCGGGAGGAGCGTTTGATGATGTAGCGGTCGATCGACTCGATGTCGTTGATCACCATGCGCAGGACGCGGGGCCCCCGGATCTGGAAATAGGTCTTCACCCGGCCGTCGTCGCTGGTGAAGATGTACTTCTGCGGCCGGTTCGGGTCCTCCGGCTCCGCGCGCCGGCGGAGCAGGGGATTCCGCGGGCCGTCGTCCGCGATCTCGGCCCGGCCGTAGACGCCGAGCAGCTCGTTGACGGTCGATCCCTTGCCGATCCCCTCGGCCGTCTTCAAGCCGCTCTCGCCGACCCCCTCGTACGGTCCCTCGAAATTGAATCCAACCGACGCCACGTTCATCGCGTCGCGCTCCTCGCCCACGACGAAACAGGAGATCCCCGAGTCGGCGATCTTCACGACGAGGATGTTCTCGTCGCGGGCGAACGGAACGATCTCGGCCTGCGGGAATCGTTCCTGGAGATCCGCCAGCGGCTGGCCGAGGTAGGCGCGGCCCGCGAGGCCGACGTGCATCTCGATGGCGCGCCCGTCGGCCGCGATCCGATCCGCGCCGGCGTCCGTGTCCCCGGGCTCCGCGGAACCCTCCGCGGCGGCCGGGACGGGTAGCGCGAGGAGCGCGATCGCGAACAGGAATGGAGTGAGTCTCATGAAGAACGAATTATATCATGCGGGGACGCGGCGCCCCGCGCCGCGGCGCTTCGTGCGGGCCCGCCGTTGAGGGTACAATCATCGCGTCCGGCGAGGGGATCCCATTGGCCTGCGATCCATCGATCATCCGCGACAGGTTCGGGCGCCAGGCGCGCGCGTTCGCCCGCAGCCCCCACCAGCGCGATCCGGAGCGCCTGCGGGGGCTCCTGGAGTTTCTCGACGCGCGTCCCGGGGCCCGCATCCTCGACATCGCATGCGGCCCCGGCATCGTGACCGCGGCGCTCGCGCGCGGCGGGTTCGTCGCCGTCGGGATCGATCTGACCGAGGCGATGGTGCGCGAGTCCGAGGCCCATCCCGGCAGCCACTATCTGGTGGCCGACGCCGCGATGCTGCCTTTCCTCGACGGCTCATTCGAGCACGTCGTCTGCCGGAACTCGTTCCACCATTTCGTCGACGCGCCGGGGGTGGCGCGGCAGATCGCGGGCGTCCTCCGGCCCGGACGGACCGTCCTGGTGGAGGACATGCGGGCGCCCGACGA
The DNA here is from genome assembly GCA_041580375.1 of Candidatus Polarisedimenticolia bacterium. Taxonomy (GTDB): domain Bacteria; phylum Acidobacteriota; class Polarisedimenticolia; order Gp22-AA2; family Gp22-AA2; genus JAPUIN01. Next base: position 14,516 of record JBFGDZ010000073.1, on the reverse strand, counting down.
TCCGTCGAAGCGGGAGTACCACGAGACGGTCGAGCGGCTCCGGGATCCGGCCCACGTCCGCACCCTCACCCGGACGGAGCTGTGCTCGATCCTCGGAGGGGCCGGGCTCGTGATCGATCGGGAGCGCGCCGTGGACAACGTGCTCGACTTCGAGGAGTGGGCCGCGAGGGCCTTTCCGCCGGAGGAGGACAAAGAGCGCGCCCGGGCGATGCTGGAGGCCTGCCTGGACGAGGACCGGATCGGCCACGAGGTCTGGCGCGAGGGCGGGCGGCTCAAGTTCCGGAGGCGGAGCATGATGATCCGGGCCCTGCGGCCCCGGACAGGCTCCTAGATGAGCGCGCCCCTCAGGTGCGACGACGGCACCGTTCCGTATCGTCACTGTCCCGCGTGCGGCGGCGCGCTCGCTCCCCGCCGCGTGGTGGCCTCCGAGCCCGACCGGCTCGTGTGCGGCGCGTGCGGACTCGTGTTCTATGTCGATCCCAAGGTGGCCGTCGGGGCGATCTGCCGCGGGCGGGAGGGCATCGTCCTGCTGCGCCGGGCGATCGATCCCGCATCCGGGAAGTGGGTCTTTCCCGGAGGCTACGTCGACCGGGGCGAGACTCCCGAGATCGCCGCCCGGCGGGAGGCCCGCGAGGAGATCCGGGCGGAGATCCGGATCGAGAGGCTGCTGAACGTCTATGCTTATTCGGGCAGTCCCGTGATCGTCATCGTGTACGAGGCCAGCATCCGCGGCGCCGCTCCTTCGTGCGGTGAGGAGGCGCTCGAGGTCCGATGGTTCGCTCCCGCGGAGATCCCCTGGGACGACCTGGCGTTTCCGAGCACGAGGGACGCGCTGCGCGAGTATCTCGAAAAGAAGGGGAGGGGCTGATGGATCTGCGGGATCGGGTGGCGGTGATCACGGGAGGCGGACGCGGGATCGGCCTGGCCATCGCGCGCGCCTTCCACGGGGCCGGGGCCCGCGTGGCGATCGCGTCGCGCGACGCCAAGACGCTCCAGACGGTCGCTGCGGAGATGAACGACGGCGACCACAGGATCGTGCCGTTCCGGTGCGACGTGACCCTGAAGGACGAGGTCGAGGTGATGATCGGGAACGTCGTGGAGGTGTGGGAGAGAGTCGACATCCTGGTCAACAACGCCGGGATCTCCGGCCGGACCCCGATCGAGCCGGGCGGCGGCCCGGAGGAGGAACAGAGCGCGGAGCGACGCTGGCACGACATCCTGGCGACCAATCTGACCGGGATGTATCACTGCTCGCGCGAGGCGTTGCGCCACATCCCGGACGGAGGTCGGGGCCGGATCCTGAACATGTCCTCGGTGTTGGGGAAATTCGGGGTCCCCGGTTACGCCGCCTACTGCGCCAGCAAGGCGGGCGTCATCGGATTCACCCGGGCGCTGGCGCTGGAGCTGGCGCCGAGACGGATCACCGTGAACGCGCTCTGTCCGGGCTGGGTCGACACCGACATGGCCCGGCAGGGCGTGGAGGAGTGCGCGCGGGCGGAGGGAAAGTCCGCGGAGGACTTCCGCCGCGAGGCGGAGTCCCGCGTGCCCCTCGGCCGGTTCCTGGCCCCGGCGGAGATCGCCCGCCTGGCCCTGTTCCTCGCCTCGGACGCCGGAGCGGGATTCACGGGGCAGGCGATCAATCTCGACGGAGGAGCCGCGATGTGGTGACGCGCCCGAGGAAGGCGCCGGGTTTCGCCCTCGCGGTCCCGATCGAGGTTCGCTTCAAGGACATCGATTCCATGGGACACGTGAACAACGCGGTGTACTTCACCTACTTCGAGAACGCGCGCATCGCGTACTGGAACGCCCTCCGGAAGAGCCGGATCCGCGGCGACGTGTCGTACGTGCTGGCGCACGCCGAGTGCGACTTCGAGAGTCAGGCGACGATGGACGATCGACTCGCGTGCCACATCCGCGTATCCGGCTTCGGCCGGACCTCGTTCCGCTTCGATTACCTGATCCGCGACGAGCGATCGAAACGCCCCGTGGCGACGGGTGTGACGATCCAGGTCGGCTTCGACTACGGGTCCGGCCGGGTCCGGCCGCTGGGTGACGACGTGAAACGGGCGATCCGGCGGTTCGAGGGGCGAGCCATCGAGCCCCTCGCGGCGGGTTCCTGAGCCCGGCGGAGGGAGGATGACGATGAACGGGGAACGATCGCGGCTCCGCATCGGAACGTCCAGCTGGAGCGCGCCGTCCTGGGAGGGGGTCTTCTATCCGCAGGGGATGGCGCCCGGCGAGTACATCCGACACTACTCGACCCGGTTCGACACGGTGGAGATCGACGCGACCTTCTACCGCATCCCGACGGAGCGGATGGTGGACGGCTGGCGGGACAAGACCCCGCCCGGCTTCCTGTTCGCCGCCAAGATCCCGCAGGTGATCACCCACGAGAAGATGCTGGAGGGGTGCGGGGAGGAGTTCGGAGCGTTCCTGCGGGTGATGGAGCGGCTCGGCGACCGGCTGGGGCCGCTGCTCTTCCAGTTCCGGTACTTCCGCAAGGCCGAGTACCCCGACCCGGGGCCGTTCATCGAGAAGCTGGAGCGCTTTCTTCCCGCCCTGCCCGAGTCGCTGAGGTTCGCCGTCGAGGTCCGGAACAAGAACTTCGTCACGCCCCGTCTGCTCGAGCTGCTTCACCGCCACCGGGTGGCGCTCGCGCTGATCGATCATCCCTGGTTCCACCGCGTGGACGCGTTGATGAAGCGGGAGTCGGTGCTCACGACGGATTTCGCCTACATCCGCTGGCTGGGCGATCGCCACGCCATCGAAAAGAAGACGAAGAGCTGGGATCGGCTCATCCAGGATCGAACCCGCGAGATGTCGGCGTGGGTGCCGGCCGTCCGCTCGATGCTCGAGCGGGAGCGCACCGTGTACGGCTACTTCAACAATCACTACGCGGGCTACGCCGTGGGATCGATCGAGCGGTTCTGGGAGGCCTGGGAAACGGCGGCGCCGACCGCGTGACCGCGGTGTGCCGTCGCCCGGGGACGGCCCGGCTCCCGGGCATCGCCGGGCCCGGCGTCAGGCGCCGCGCTTGCCTCGCTTGCGGGTCTTCCGGCGCGAGCGGGACGGGGCGACCTTCGACCTCAATGCCGCGATGCCGGCCTGCGCGACCTCGCGATCCTGATGCACCGTGCCGCCGCTGCAGCCGATGCCCCCCAGCGTCTCCGTGTCGATCTGGATCGGCAATCCGCCCCCGACGATGGTGAACCGGCCCTCGTTGCTCATGTGAATGCCGTACGCGGGGCGGCCCGGCCCGGCGATCTCGGCATACTCGTGTGTCGGCCGGCGGCTGCATGCGGCCGTCCACGCCTTGCAGATGGCGATGTCGATGCTGCTGAGCTTGGCGCCGTCCATGCGGTTGAAAACGAGAAGGTGTCCGCCGTCGTCGACGATGGCGATGTCCATCGGGGCGCGCATGTTTTTCGCCTTCCTGGTGGCGGCCGCCATGATCAGGCGAGCACCCTGGAGCGTCAACCGGGGCGAGTCGCGCGTGACGTAGCTGATCCTGGACATGAGCGCTTCGGGACCTCCCTCGTCGGCGCCGTCCGGGGCCGGGAATCGGCCGGCGGATGCGCCGGATCGCACATCATGCAATACTGAGGGCGCCCGAGGTATCGGTGAATATCCCTAGTCCATCAGGTGAATGACCCATGCCCGGAAACGGACCCGTCGATCTTCCGGGGCTGCTGAAGTCGGCCCGACGCCGCGCGGGAGAGAGAACGGCGGTCCTCTGCGGGGCGGCTCGGCTGACCTACGCCGGCCTGGACTCCCTCGCGGCGCGGTGCGCGGAGGCGCTGGCCCGCCACGGCGCCGAGCCGGGGGATCGCGTGGCGGCGCTCCTCCCGAACTGTCATCTTTATATGGCCTCCTATTTCGGGGCGCTCGCCGGCCGCTTCGTGCTCGTGCCGATCAACCCGCGGCTTCACCCGGAGGAGATCCGCGCGATCCTCGAGCACAGCGGCGCGAGAGTCCTGATCGGCGAGCCCCGCGGCCTGGCTCGCATCCTGGGGGAACGGGTGGGGGAGGCGGACGGGGAGTGGGCTTTCGGCAGGCTGAAGCCCCCGGGGGACGGCGGCGTTCCGCGACCCAAGGACCGGCGTCCCGGTTCCCGACCTCCCGAGGCTCCCGATCCCGATGCGGCGCAGATCTACTACACGAGCGGCACGACGGGAAAACCGAAGGGCGTCGTCCTCACCCGCGGCAACCTGGCGGCGCACGCCACGATGACCGTTCGGGAGCTGGGCCTGCGGGAAGCCGACGTCTGGCTGCACGCCGCCCCCATGTTCCACCTGGCCGACGCCTGGGCCGTCTGGGCGATCACCGCCGCGGCCGGGACGCACGTCATGCTGCCCCGCTTCGAGCCGGAGGCGGCGCTCGAGCGGATCGCGTCGGCCCGCGTGACCATCACGAACCTCGTGCCGGCGATGCTGCTCGGATTGCTCGATACGGCCGAGCGGCGGGGCGAGCGGCTCCCCTCGCTCCGCCTCCTCCTCAGCGGGGGAGCGCCGATCGCGCCGCGCACGGTGGCCCGCATCGAACATCTGCTCGATTGCGACTACGCGCAGACCTACGGCCTGACGGAGACTTCGCCGTTCCTCACGTTCTCGCTCCTGGACGAAGGCCTGCTCCGGCTTCCGCGGGAGGAGCGGGATCGCCTCAGGGCCAGGACCGGGCGTCCCGCGCGCGGGGTGGACCTGCGCGTCGTGAGGCCGCCGGGTGCGGCCCGGTTCGAGGATGTCCCCGCGGACGACGAGACGGTCGGGGAGGTGATCGTGCGCGGTCCGACCGTGACGCCCGGATACTGGCGCGATCCGGAGGAGACGCGCCGGGCCTTCCTCGGCGGGTGGTTTCACACCGGCGATCTCGGGACCCTCGACCGCCACGGCTTCCTGAACCTGGTCGATCGGGCCAAGGACGTGATCATCACGGGTGGCGAGAACGTCTACAGCACGGAGGTGGAGAACGCCCTGTACGAGCATCCGGCGGTCCTCGAGGCGGCGGTGTTCGGCGTGCCGGACGCGACCTGGGGCGAGTCGGTGCGCGCGGCGATCGTCCTGCGCCGACCGGGCGCAGCCACCATCGCCGACCTCGTCGCCTTCTGCCGCCAGCGGATCGCCCGGTTCAAGTGCCCGCGCGCCGTCGATCTCGTCGAGGCCCTGCCGCGCACGGGATCCGGCAAGATCGACAAGAAGGCGCTGCGCGAGCCGTTCTGGCGCGGCCGGGAGCGTCGCATCCACTGAGGGGATGGCCGGACGCGATCAGTCCGCCGGGGGGGCCGCCAGGAAGCGCGCGACATCATGGACCGAGTCGGTGCGCGTGCATTCCGGGAGCGACTCGAGAAAGGCGGCGCCGTAGGCCCGGGTCTTCACCCGCGGATCGAGCACCGCCACGACGCCGCGATCCTCCCTCGTGCGGACGAGGCGCCCGAACCCCTGCCGCAGCGTCAGGATCGCCTCCGGCAGGGCGTCCTCGGTGAACGGGTCGCTGCCCCGCTCGCGCAGGACCTCCGCGCGCGCCTGGGCCAGAGGGTGATCGGGCACCTCGACGGGAAGGCGCGTGATGATCACCGAGCGCAGCGCCTCGCCCGGCACGTCGACCCCCTGCCAGAAGCTCATCGTCCCCAGGAGCACCCCGCGGCGGGTCATGCGGAACTCCTCCAGGATCGCGGTCGCTGCGCCCGGCCGGTGCCGGAATAGCGGCAGGTCCCGGAGCGCGGGATCGCCCGCCAGCGCCTCGTGCGTCCTGCTCAGGAGGGCGTAGGAGGTGAACAGGACGAAGGCGCCGCCGTCCGAGGCGAGGATCAGCCGGCGGCATTCATCCGCGATCGCGCCGGCCCAGGCCTGGGGATCCTCGCCGGGGTCCGGCATGGAGGCGGGCAGGTAGAGGATCGCCTGCCTCGCGAAGTCGAAGGGGGATCCGAGGATCACCTCGCGCGCCGCCGTCAGACCGAGCCGCCGTCTCACGTGCGCGCAGGAGCCGGCGGCGGAGAGCGTGGCCGAGGTCAGCACGACGGTGCGGCTCCCCTCGAACAGCCGCTGGCGCAGGATCGGGGCGACCTCGATCGGAGTGACGCGCAGCAGCGCGGGCGCGCGCGTCGTCCGGGGCGCCTCGATCCAGTAGACGGCGTCCGCGATCCGCTGCGTGAGAAAGAGGCTCACCCGATCGCGCAGATCGCGCGCCCGCGCGGCGAGTCCCGACAGGACCTGCGCGTCCTCCTGGGACGAGGCGCGCTCGGCGAACGACTGGAGCGCCTCCTCGAGATGGCGCAGCGGCGCGGCGAGGCGATCCTCGACCAGGCCGGGGCGCCGGACGCGCACCGGCGGTCCGCCGCCGTCCGGATCCGCGTTTCGTCCCCGCGCGGCCCCTCCAGCGAGCGTCGCGGCCTCGCGGCGGACCTCGTTGAAGAAGACGCCGGCGTTCTCCCGAAGACTCTCGTTCGCCTCCCGGATCGCGCCCCGGGGGATCGCTGCATCGCCCGGGCGGAGCCGGGGGACGCCCCACGGCTCGGCGTCCCGCGCCAGCCGGGCCACGGCGAGATCCGACACCGAGATCCCGAACTGGGAGATCGCGACCTCCTCCAGACGGTGCGACTCGTCCAGGATGACGGCGCCGTGCGGCGGCAGGATCCGGCCGCCGGCCGCGAGGTCGAGAAGAAAGAGAGCGTGATTGACGATCAGCAGGTGCGCCTCGCGCGAGCGCGCGATGTCGCGCCGGTAGACGCACGCGTCCCAGAACGGGCCGCGCGGACCGAGACAGACGTCGCGATCGCGCCGGACCTGGCTCCAGATCCGATCCGGGACGGGGAAGGGGATCTCCGATCGCAGCCCCGACGCCGCCGTGCGGGCGTACCGCTCCAGGGCGAGGAACGGCCGCGCCCGGTCCTTCCGGGGATCCTCGTCCATGAGGGCGCGGGCCTCGCGCAGGCGCTGCACGCACAGGTAGTTCTCGGAGCCCATGAGGATGGCGTGACGGAAGGAGATCCCGGCCGATCCGAGCGCGCGCTCGAGGATCGGGACGTCCTTGCGGAGCAGCTGCTCCTGGAGCGCTCGCGTGTGGGTCGACACGACGACGCGTCGCGCCTCATCGGAGGAGGCGCCCGGGCGGACGGCCCACAGGACGGCGGGCGCGAGGTAGGCGAGCGACTTGCCGACGCCCGTGCCGGCCTCCACGAGGAGGTGCCGGCCCCCATGGAGCGACTCCATCACCTCGCGGGCCATGCGCGCCTGCTGGGGCCGCTCCTCGTAACCGGCGACGGATCGCGCCAGCGGGCCCGCGGCGGCGAAGAACGCTTCGATCTCCAGCACGGGTCGGGCTCTCAGTTCATCACGGGGACGAGACGGGAGATGGCGCGCAGCCGCGAGCGGACGGCGTCGGCGTCGGGGGCGGCCGGAGCCGCGCGCAGGTAGGTCCGGAGATCGCCGGCCGCCTGGCCGAAGCAGGCGAGCCGCTCGTACAGCAGTCCCCGCTCGCGGATCGCGGCGGGCCGGTCGGGGCGGGCATCGACGAGCAGCTGCTGGATCCTCAGGGCGCGATGGTAATCGCGCCGGCGCTGATAGATGAGCTTCAGGTTCAGAAGCATGCGCTCGAGGATCTCCCTCTTGCGGGCGCGCTTCAAGAACTCCTTGCGAAACGGCACCCGCCCCTGGAACAGGTCGTCGATCCGACGACGGCACTCCGACTCGGTCAGCAGCATGCCGCGGTTGAACGGATCGATCAGCACCTCGGACCGGGCCTCGCGCCCCATGTAGCGCACGAGGAAATGCCCCGGAAAGGAGACGCCCGCCACCTTCAGCCCGACGCGCCGCCCCACCTCGATGTAGACGGTGGACAGGGAGATCGGGATCCCGACCCGGCGATCGAGGACGTCGTTGAGGAATGAGTTGCGCGGGTCGTAGTACTCCTCCCGGTTCCCGCGGAACCCGAGATCGTCGAACAGCAACCGGTTCACGTGCGCGACGAGGCTCGTGAACCCCTCGCCGCCGCGCAGCCTCGCCCGCACGGCGTCCGCCATCCGATCGATCCGCTCCAGATAATCGCCGACGCGCAGATCGGGATACTCCTCGCGGGCGATCAGCAGCGACGCCTGGGCCAGGTCGATCGCCTCGTCCGGAAGCGCCACGATCTCCGCGAACGCGCGGCTCCAGGGCCTCTCATCGGGCATCGGATCGTCCCCCTCGCCGCCTATAATACCGCTCCTCGGCGGACCGATCGATGCCCAACACCGGCGCGCTCCGGGCGGGGGGCCGAACCAAAGCGCGGCGCCGCCGCACACGAGGAGGTGACCATGCCCCGCTACGTGGATGGATTCGTTGTGCCCGTGCCCAGGAGGAAGCTGGCCGCCTACCGGCGCCTGGCCCGGCTGGCCGGCCGGATGTGGCGCGATCACGGCGCGCTCGAGTACATCGAGTGCGTGGCGGACGACGTCAAGCGCGGCAAGTCGACGTCGTTCCCGAGGAGCGTCAAGCTCAAAAGAGGCGAGACGGTCGTGTTCGCCTACATCGTCTACCGATCGCGTGCGCACCGCGATCGCGTCAACGCCGCGGTGATGAAGGACCCGCGGATGAATTCCAGGGCGATCCCGAAGGTGATGCCGTTCGACAGCCGGCGGATGTTCTGGGGGGGATTCCGGGAGATGGTCAACATGTGATGATGTCGTCGCCATCGGCCGGACGGGCGATTGACATCCCCCCGGCGCGTCTCTATGCTCCGCGCGCATGCCTCTTCCGTCCCACCTGTCCCTCAGCCTGTTCTATCTGACGTCGTTCGCGGTGCTCGGCGTCTACCTGCCGTATTTCAATCTGTACCTGGAGGATCTGGGTTTCTCCGGCCTCCAGATCGGCGTCGTGAGCGCACTCCTGCCGCTGTGCGGCGTCGTCGTCCCGGCGGCGGGCGGCATCCTGGCGGATCGTCTGGGGCGGCGCCGCGGCCTCGTGATCCTGTCGACCTGGACGGCCCTGCTGGCCTTCCTGATCCTGCTCGGCACCCGCTCGTTCGCGGGCGTGGCGCTCGGCGTGACGGCGTTCGCCGTCCTGCGCGCCCCGGCGGTGCCGCTCGTGGACACGACCGCGATGGAGCTCTCCGAGAGGGGGGGACCGCACTATGGAAGGATGCGCGCCTGGGGCTCGGTCGCCTTCATCCTGGCCGCCCTCGGCTGCGGCCGCGTCGTCGGCCTGTGGGGCGACGAGGCGGTCCTGATCGCCGCCGTCGTCGCCCTCGGCCTCAACGCGCTCGCGGCGCTCCTGCTTCCGGACGATCCGGCGCGCCCCGCGGCCGCGAGGGCGCCGGGGGGGATCCGCGCCTTCCTGCGCCAGCCACGCGTGCTGCTCTTCCTCGGCGCCTGCGTCCTGTCGCAGGCCTCCCACGGGCCGTACTACGTCTTCTACAGCATCCATCTCGAGCGGCTCGGCTACCCCCCGCTTGAGATCGGGCTCCTCTGGGCGCTCGCGGTGACCTGCGAGATCGTCGCCATGCTGAAGATGCCGGCGGTGCTGAAGCGCCACGGCACGCTGGCGACCCTCTCAATCGCCTTGCTGCTGGGCGCGGGCCGCTGGCTGATCCTGGCCGTGGCCACGACGCGGGTCCCTCTGGTCCTGGCCCAGACCCTCCACGCCGCCACCTTCGCCGCCTTCCACGTCGCCGCCGTGACCCACGCGCACCGCCTGTTCGGGGAGGCCCGCCGGGCGAGCGGGCAGGCGCTCTACTCATCCGCGACCTTCGGTCTCGGCAACGTGCTGGGGATGCTCCTGAGCGGGGCCTTCCACGACCGGATCGGCGTGCCCGGACTGTTCGTGGCGGCCTCCGGAATCGCCGTATCCGGGGCCGTTCTCGTTTTCGCGGCCGCCCGGAGGGAGCAATCGGCATCGCGGGGGCTATAATCGACCGGCCCCGCGGGCCGGGGCGCGGGGGAGCCCCATGACGAGGACCCTGATCAGGCCACGTATCTTGAGGATCGGCCACAGTCCCGATCCGGACGACGCCTTCATGTTCTACGGCCTGGCTTCGGGCCGGGTCGCCTCGCCCGGCTACGAGATCGTCCAGGTCCTCGACGACATCGAGAGCCTCAACCGCCTGGCCCTGAAAGGCGAGATCGAGGTGACGGCCGTGTCGATCCACGCCTTCGCCCACCTGGCCGACCGCTACCTGCTGCTCCCCTGCGGCGCCAGCATGGGGGACGGCTACGGCCCCCTGGTCGTGTCCCGCCGGCCGGCCAGCGTCTCCGATCTGCGCGGTATGACGATCGCCGTGCCGGGCGAGCTGACCTCGGCGATGCTGGCCCTGCGCCTGGCGCTGGGCCCGGTGCGAACGAGCGTCGTGCGATTCGACCGCATCCTCGACGCCGTGCGGGCGGGGGAGCACGAGGCCGGCCTCCTGATCCACGAGGGCCAGCTGACCTGGGAGGATGCCGGCGTCCACCGGGTGCTCGATCTGGGGACGTGGTGGCGCGACGAGACCGGCGGCCTTCCCCTTCCTCTGGGGGGGAACGCGATCCGCCGGGATCTCGGCCGGGACGTCATCGCGGAGGTCGCGTCCCTCCTGAGGCGCAGCATCGAGTTCGGTCTGAACAACCGGGAGGAGGCGCTCACCTACGCGATGCGCTACGGTCGCGGCCTGGCCCGGCCGCTCGCCGATCGCTTCGTCGGCATGTACGTCAACGACTACACGCTCGACTACGGCGTGAAAGGGCGTCGGGCGATCGAGATTTTCCTGCGGCGCGGACACGAAGCCGGCGTGCTGCCGCGAGCCGTCGCGGTCGAGTTCGCAGGATGATGCGTTCCCCGGCACCGGACCCCGGCGCCGGGAGCGACCCGGCGGAAGAATACCGCGAAGCCCGCGCGCGGGCCGTTCTCGCCGACTTGTCCGCGCGGGGCCGCCTGGCGCTGTTCGGATCCGACGCGGCCGACCTGATGCACCGGCTGACGACCAACGCGATCCGCGACCTGAACCCGGGCGAGGGCAGGCCGGCGGTCTTCACCACCCCGAAAGGGCGCATCATCGATCTCGTCCTGCTTCACCGCATGGACGATCATCTGCTCTGCACGACGGGCGCGGGCCGGGGCCCGGCCGTCGCGGCCTGGATCGATCGGTACACCTTCCGCGACGACGTCCGGATCGAGGATCGGACGGCCTCGCACGCCACGCTCGGGATCTACGGTCCGCGGGCGGCCGGCGTCGCCTCCGTCCTGTCCGGCGGGGATCCCGGCGGCTGGCCCGTCCACAATGCGGAGCGATTCGATCGGGAGGGCGCCGGGGGGGTCCTGGCGCGGACCTATCCTCTGGGCGGGGACGGGTTCTTCGTCACGGTCGAGGCGGGCCGCCTCGCCGGGATCCGCGACCGCCTGACCGGCTCGGAACCGGGACTCCGGACGGCCGGGGAGTCCTGCCTGGAGGCGCTGCGCATCGAAGCGGGACTGCCCGCCCCCGATCGCGAGCTGACGGAGGACTACAATCCCTGGGAGGCCGGCCTGGCGGACGCGATCGCGCTCGACAAGGGTTGCTACGTCGGCCAGGAGGTCATCGCGCGGTTGAACACCTACAAGAAGGTCTCGAAGACGCTGGTCCGTCTGCACATCGCGGGCGGGCGCGCTCCATCGACCGGGTCTCCTCTCGAGTACGCGGGAAGCCGCACGGGCACGCTGACCAGCGCGGTGGTCGTGCCGGGGGAGGGGCGGGTCATCGCACTGGGCTACGTTCAGGATGAGCATGCGGAGGGTGGCATGGAACTCGTCGTCGCGGCGCCGGAAGGGCGGGCGGGGGCGACCATCGAGGGGCCGGCCCGATGAAGAAAGGCGCGAAGAAGCACTCCAGGCAGAAAAAGAAGAAGGTCAGGCCGAAGAAGAGCTCGAAGCCGCAGAAGGTGAAGACCGGCCTGCTGCTGGTGGGACACGGAAGCCGGGTGCCCGGCGCGGGCCGCGTGCTGTCGCAGGTCGCCGGATCGCTCCGGCGTGCGATGCGGGGCTTCGTCGTGGAGCCGGCGTTTCTGGAGATCTCGCAGCCGGACGTTCAGACCGGGATCGATCGCTGCGTGGCCCAGGGGGCGCAGCGCGTCCTGCTCGTGCCGTACTTTCTCTATCTCGGCGGCCACGTCGGCCGGGACATCCCGGAGCACATGGCCGAGGCACGGTCCCGCCACGCCGGCCTCGAGATCCGCATCGCCCCCCATCTCGACTTCGATCGGCGCATCGTGGCCGTGGTCGTCGATCGCATCAAGACCGGGCTGCGCCTCGGAAAGTGGTCCTGACGGAGAAAATCGGTCCCGCCGGGGCTGTGCTATCATGACGCCACGCGAACATCGTCGATGAGATCCGGCTTCCCCGCAGCGGGCGGGCCGGAGGAGGCTGAGGCGTCTTGACGGCAGGAGCGGACAGGGGGTCCAACGGCGCGGGGCGACCCCGCGACGTCGTCATCCTCGGTTCCGGATGTGCCGGGCTGACCGCGGCCGTCTACGCCGCCCGGGCCAACCTCGCCCCGCTCCTGATCGATGGTCACGAGAGCGGCGGCCAGCTCAGCCTCACGACCGACGTCGAGAACTATCCCGGCTTTCCCCAGGGCGTGCTCGGTCCCGAGCTGATCGAGAACATGCGCAAGCAGGCCGCCCGGTTCGGCACCGAGTACATGTCGGGCTCGGCCACGGCCGCCGACCTCTCCCGGCGGCCGTTCCGCATCACGGTGGACCGGGAGAAGGAGATCCTCGCCCGCACCCTGATCATCGCCTCCGGCGCGTCGGCCCGCATGCTGGGGCTCGAGTCGGAGAAGCGGCTCCTCGGCCACGGCGTCTCCACCTGCGCCACCTGCGATGGATTCTTCTTCAAGGGCAAGGAGCTGATCGTCGTCGGGGGAGGGGACTCGGCCATGGAGGAGGGGCTGTTTCTCACCAAGTTCGCCACGCGGGTCACCATCGTTCACCGCCGGGACGCCCTGCGGGCCTCGAAGATCATGCAGGACCGTGCGAAGAAGAACGAGAAGATCGATTTCGTCTGGAACGGCGCGATCGAGGAGATCCTGGGGAAGGAGCGCGTCGAGGGGGTCCGGATCCGCGACCTGAAGACCGAAGACGTCCGGGAGAAGAAGGTGGACGGCGTCTTCATCGCGATCGGCCACGTCCCGAACACGGGCATCTTCAAGGGCCAGATCGAGATGGACAAGGCCGGCTACATCATCACCCGGGAGGGGAGCAGGACGAACGTTCCCGGCGTGTTCGCGGCGGGGGATTGCCAGGATCACGTCTACCGCCAGGCGGTGACGGCCGCCGGATCCGGCTGCATGGCGGCCATCGACGCCGAGCGTTTTCTGGAGTCCGGCGCGGACTGAGGCCCCGCCGGAGCCGTGGGGGGATCGTGGGCAACATCCTTGAGGACCTGCTCGACTCGATCGATCGCGCGATCGCGACGCTCAAGTCCCGATCGGAGGCACGGTTCTCCGGCGACGCCGAGAATCTGGTGCGCGTCCGGCGGGTGCTGGAGGGTCTGGACCCTGAGGAGATCGAAGCGCTTCTGGAGGACGACGACGAGGAGTAGCGTCCTGCTCCTCGCCCTGTCCGTATCGCTCCCCGTCGCCGCGCGCGACGACGACCATCCCGGGGCGCCGCTCGACACCGGCGATGCGGCCCTGTTCGCCGAGATCGAGGGAAAGGGTCCGCCCCTCGTCCTGCTGCCCGGCGGTCCCGGCCTGGATCACGCGTACTTCCACCCGTATCTGTCGTCCCTGTCCGACGAACGGACCGTCGTCTACCTCGATCCGCGGGGCTGCGGGCGCTCCCGCCCGGCGGCGGACGGGGCCTACTCGCTCGACGCCCAGGCCGACGACCTGGAGGCGGTGCGACGGGCGCTCGGCGCGGAGCGCATCGACCTCCTCGGCCACGGCGCCGGACAGGCGGTGGCGCTGGTCTACGCGGTGAGCCGTCCGGATCGCGTCGGCCGCATCGTCGTCGTGGGCGCCGCGCTCGAGCCCCCGGATCTGCTCGCCGATCCCGGCCTGCAGCGGGCGCTGACACCCGCGATGAGGGAGAGGCTCGACGCCGCCCGCGGCGATCGTTATCTGTCGGAGGACGGGAAGCTCCGGGAGGGCCTGCGCATCGTCACGCCGTCCCTGTTCCACCGCCTGACCGACAAAGCCTTTCACCGGGAGTTCGCGGCCCGCTTCGCTCCGTCCGCCGACGTGAGGGACTCAATCCGCGCGGAGCTTCAGGCCGGCGGGGCCGGGCGCGTGGCGCGGCTCTACGCGCGGGTGAAGAGACCGCTGCTGCTCGTCAACGGCGGCCACGATCCGACCGCGCCGATCGAGGGGGCCGAGACGGCGGCCGCCGCCGCGCGCGGCGCGCGTCTCGTCGTGCTGTCGGAGAGCGGTGCGTTCCCCTTCGCCGAGCAACCGGTCGACTTCATCAGGGCGGTGAGGGAATTTCTTCGGGAGGCGGGGGGTGATGGTGCCGGAGGCGGGATTTGAACCCGCATGCCTTGTGGGCGCCACCCCCTCAAGATGGTGTGTCTGCCAGTTCCACCACTCCGGCACGGATGAGC
>JBFGDZ010000072.1:0-16932 GCA_041580375.1 Candidatus Polarisedimenticolia bacterium | reverse complement strand
GGCGCGATCCGCCGCTCGCCGTGGTCGTCATGATCGACCCGCTCCGCAGATCACCAAGAATGGTCCATGCGACCCGTCCTCTCGAAGGCGTTTCGAAAAGGCAGCGGGATCCTGCAGAGCTGAGAGTGGGGCGACCACCGGGTCCGACGGTCGCCCCACTCTCGATACCGCGGACCGGCGACAGGTGCGCCGGTTTCGGGTGATCAGGGATGGAAGGGCGGTGGCGGATTTCCCGGGAATCCGATCGCCGTGAGGATCTGGTGAACCAGGTCGACAACCCAGGCTGGAATCATGTTCACGCTCGCCTCCTTTCCTCGAGGTTTGATATCCGAGAGGCCGAAAGGGCTCGACCTCGCGGTCGGGCCTTATACGCCCAATCCGGTCGGCCTGCAATTTAATATTTCGTTCCGTGCAGAGCAGGCGAAGGCGATAGGCGCCCCGCGGCCTTCCAGGCGGCGGCACGGGTCCAAATCCGTCGGGGACGCCATGCCCGCCCGTTTCCACCGACCGAAACGGATCGCATCGCGCCGCCGGGGAAGCGCATCGTTCTGCTAGGCTGAGCCGGGAGCGGGATGGTGCGACGACTGATCTCCGCGGCGGTGCTCCTGTCTTCGCTGGCGGCGTCGCTGCACGCGGGCGGGAACGAGGTCGAGCTGCGCATCGAGATCGACGAGCGCGGCGACGCCACCTATCAGATGCTCAGCTACGGGCGGATCTCGCCGCGGGGGCGCTACTATTTCGAGGCGGTGGCGCTCGGTTTCCCGAGATACGACTACGAGGAGATCTCGGTCGGGCCCGGCATCCGCGTGGGCGGAGCGGGTCAGATGGAGGCCTACCTGCTGGGGCATCTCGCCGCGACGAGCGACGGCGATTACTTCCAGCCGGCGCTCTATCTCCTCGATTCAAAGGGCAGGATCCGGGCTTCCTTCTACGCGCTCTACTACGTGCCCCTCGGCGGCGGGGGCCGCCGGCAGTGGCTGATCGATCCCCTCGAGGTGGAGTACCTGGTGTCGCCAAGGGTTGCGCTCGGGATGAGCGCCTCTTACTGGCGGCCCGAAAGGAGCGCCTCGGTCACCAAGGTCGGCCCCTCGATCAAGATCCACGACCTCCGCGGCACCACTGAATTCCGGATCAGCCAGGTCAGCGACGGCGACGGGGTCGAGTTTCTGTTCGGACGGATCTTCGTGTTCTGACGATCGCTACCCGCCCGTCGCGCCGCCCGACCTGAGCGTGCGCATGAAGTGGATCATCTCCCACTTGCTCTGATCCGGCAGGCGCTTCTCGGGCGGCATGTCGCTGTGACCCTCGGTGAGGATGTAGAAGAGATCACCGTCGGTGCGCTTAGCCTGCAGCTTTGGGTCGCGCAGGTCGGGCACTCGCATTTTGAGCCGGACCGCCAGGTCGCCGCGGCCGTCGCCGTTCGACCCGTGGCACATGGCGCACTGGCTCTTGAACAGGCTCCGGCCGCTCGCGATCGCGTCCGCGACGGCCGGCACGGGGTTCTTGCGGTCGCGGGCCGATGCCGGAATGCGGAGCGGCTTCGCGCGGCGGGCGGAGGCGTCCTCGGAGGGAGCCTCGGATTCCTCCTGTCCGGCGGAATGCAGGATCGCCGGGATCGAGAAGCCGATCACGGTGATGAGAAAGAGGAACGACAGGATGGAGTATCGCGCACCGGTCTTCATGGCCAGACCTCCCGTCTGAAGCGGTGCGGACACCGGCAGAATACCACCGTTGCGGTCCGGCGGACAAGGCGCGCGGCGCCGATCAGGGGCGCGATGCCACGCGCAGGATCCGCACCGGACCGTGAGCCGCCACGAGGTCGAGGCCGGGCGGATTCCCCGGGTAACGGTAGAGCAGGAGGAGGGCATCCGCGCGCATCTCGGCGCGGATCTTGGCCAGGAGCCGATCCTCGCCGAACGAACCCCTGCCGAAATAGAAGATGCGGTCGTAGCGGGACAGGTCTTCCCGGAAGAAATCGCCGCGGCGCAGGATCGCGCGATCCGGCTCGAAGAGGTGCGCGAGCCGGCGGTGGGCGCGCCGGGCGATTTGTTGCAGCGCCCGGTCGTACTCGATGCCGGTGGCGCGGGCGCCGAGGTGGGCGGCGATGAAGACGACGCGCCCGTCGCCGCTGCCGAGATCGAGAAACCGGTCGCCCGGGCGGATCGCCGCCGAGAGAGCGGGGAGCAGGTCGTCGAGCAGGGAGGGGTAAAAAAGCCCCTTCGCCACGATCTCCTCCGATCTCAAGAATCGCTGCCTGAGGTCGGGATCCTCGCGAACATCCTCGGGGATCGGACCCTCGTGGCCGGACATCGCCCGCACGAGGGAGTCGGGGTACTCCGAAAAGCAGACGTTCTGGATCTCGCGGGCGACCCGGATCAGCGCCGGCGCCGGTCCGTCCGGCTCGGCGGCCGCCGCGGAATGGAGGGTTGACGCGGCGATCCACAGGGCGCACAGGGCGATTCGCCCCATCGTCGCGTGCGGCGCTCTCATCGGGTCTTTTCGATCGTTTCCTGGCAGGGCACGCAGCGGGTCGCGAAGGGGAGAGCGTCGAGCCGGCCGATCGGGATCGGCTCCCCGCAGGAGGAGCAGACGCCGTAGCGGCCCGCGTGGAGCCTGGCGACGGCGTCGTCGATCTGGCGCAGCGTCCGATCCAGGGTCTCAATCAGTCCCAGCTCGACCCCCCCCTCGCGGCTCGCCTTCCAGCCGTGGACGCCCTCGCTGTCGCCGGCGGCCTCGCCCGACTGCTGCTGATCGAGAAGCCGCCTGTAGCGCGACTCGGCGTCGCGGCGGCGCTCGGAGAGCAGGCGCAGCAGATGCTCGCGGCGTTCATCGCCGTGTCCGTGAGTCATCACGACACTCTAACAAATGAGCGCGCGCCCTCAAAACCGGTAGCCCAGCGAGACGTAGGGGAACGCATCGCCGCCCCGACCGCCGAGCCCCCACCCGTAGTCGATGCGGATGACGAGCGGCTGGTGCGGGACGACGAAGCGCAGCCCCACGCCGGCGCCGACGAGCGTCTCATTGCGCCCGCTCGCGGTTCCCGAGAGATAGCCTCCATCCAAGAACAGGGCGCCCTTCAGCATGCGAGCCGATCGCCTCTCGATCGGAATGTCCCCGGGCCGCGCGATCGGCTCGCCTGGATCGAGCGCGCGGTAGGGCAGGGGGCGGGCGAACGGGATCCAGATCTCCGACTGCAGGGCGACGCGATGGCGGCCCAGAAACGAGTCGTCCCTGAAGCCGCGCACGGTCGTGGCCCCGCCGAGGTCCCACAGCTCGAACTCCGGGACCGCGTGATCGATCGTGCCGGCGGCGAGGTGCAGGTCGAACTCGAGACCGGTGGGCGAGCGACCGTGCAGCGCGGCGTCCAGGCTGCTCCGGACGAAGCTGCGGGCGCCGCCGACGTCGTCGAACGCCACCTCGACGGCGGGGACCATCCGCGCCGAGAGGCTGGGAGAGCGGTGCGTGCGGCGCCACTCGTAGGCCGCGCTCATCCGCAGGAGGGTCAGATCGACCTCGTCGAGGCCGGGGACCTCCTCCTCCAGATCAATCCGGGTGTGCTCGACGGCCCATCGAAACCGCAGGTCGTGCGGCGCCCGGATGCCGAGCGGTCGCAGCCCGAGTGCGAGCGCCGCCCCGGTGCGCCGTTCGTCCGTCTCCACCCCGGCGAGCAGGCGGTCGTTCCGGAACGAGGAGAAAGTCGTGAACTCGAGATCGTAGAGCCGCTTCGGATCCTCGCGATCGGAGAGGATGGGGGCGGCGTAGTTGAGCGCCCCGCCCAGCGCGACGCCGTAGGTCGGAGAGAAGGAGAAGCGATCGAACTGACCGAACAGCGCGCGCTTGCGATAGACGACTCCGACCCGGCCCTTCTCGCGGGGCGCGTAGGAGGCGGTTCCGCCCACGTAGTTCGTCCGGCCTCCGCGCGCCCCGCGCCCGCCCGTGCGGGCCACCAGGCTTTGCACGAGATAGGCGCCGGCGGGGTAGGCGTCGGGCCCCGTCTCCGGGCCGGGGATGAAGGCGACGGCGAAGCCGAGCAGCCCGGCCGACTCGCTGTCGCTGCGGTAACGCTCGGCATTGTAGAGGTCCCCCTCGACGGTGCTCAGGAGGCCCCGCAGGAGCGCCCGCGGGGCGCCGGGAGGCACGGGGAAGAGCGGCCTGGGGTCGCGGACGTCCGGGTCGGCGCTCACGCCGATCCGCCCGAGCTCCTCAGGGTCGAACGTGATCAGGGCGATCCGGTGGCTGCTCTCGCGCACGGTGAGATCGAGTGTTCCTCGGTCGCATTCCGCGCGGACGGTCGGCACGTAGCCCAGGAAGCGATAACGCCGGCCGATCGCCTCCTCGATCGTCGGACCATCGCAGGGCGACCCGACGTAACGGCGCAGGTCCTCGCGCAGATCGGCCTCGGTGAAGACGGGTTCGTGAGATGAAGGCTGCGGCGGGAGGATGATGCGGATCGCGCCGATCGACTCGACGGAATCGGCCGGCGCGCAGACCGCGGAACCTGACAGGATCCACGGGAGGAGCGCGATCGCGCGGGCGGCGCCGCGACGGAATCTCGTTGCGGGAACCATCAGGGCGCCTGTCTAATCCGCCGGGCGGGTGGGTGTCAATATCGGGCTCCGGCATTTTCCTGTTGATCCCGCCGCGCCCCTGGGGACATACTCCAGCGCTCACGGCCGGTGCGAAGGACGGTCCGGCCGGTCATCGTCCCGGCCCGCCCGCTGGACCGGCCGGGACAGGGAGGGACTGGATCATGCATCGAGCGCTTCACCGTCCCGCGGCCGTGCTGTTCCTGCTGGCGCTTGGAGCGGTCTGGCCGGGCAGCACCGCCCTGGCCCGCAACGAGGACGGATCGTGGGAGGTCGGGGCCTACGTTCTGAACAGCTCGTTCGACAACGACTCGACGATCGAGGACGGATTCGGAGGCGGGGTTCGCGGCGCGTATCATTTCCAGGCGAAACACGCCCTGGAAATCGAGATCGATTCCGTCCAGGGCGAGAACACCTTCACCAGCGTCGATGTCGACGTGCTCAAGTACTCCATCGGCTACCTGCACAACCACTTCATCAAGGGCCACGAAAAAGCCATCCCGTTCACCACGTTCAGCGTGGGGGTCGTCGATCTGGACGACGGCACCGAAACCAGCACATCGACCCTGTACCGACTCGGGGGAGGGGTCCGGTACTGGTTC
This sequence comes from Candidatus Polarisedimenticolia bacterium, assembly GCA_041580375.1. GTDB lineage: Bacteria > Acidobacteriota > Polarisedimenticolia > Gp22-AA2 > Gp22-AA2 > JAPUIN01. Next base: position 11,744 of record JBFGDZ010000072.1, on the reverse strand, counting down.
ACGGATCACGTCGGATTCCGCCTGGACGCCAGGGTGTATCGATGGAGGGGGGACGGGACGATCGTTCCCCGGCAGGGGGTGTTCTCCTTCGACATGGCGGTGGGAATGACCTTCCTGTTCGGCGGGGCCCAGTAGGTCGATCGTGCCGATCTCGAGACGATCGACCGAAGTCCGCACTCCCGGCAAGGTGGCGATCGTCAACATCACCGGGCCGGTGCGCGATGCCCTCACGGCCGCCGGTCTCCGGGAAGGCCTGGCGTTCGTGAGCGTGCCGCACACGACCTGCGGCCTGTGCGTGAACGAGGACGAGGAGGGGCTCAAGCAGGACCTGGTGCGCGTGGCCTCGCGCCTGCTCGAGCCTCTGGAGCGCGAATCGCCGTTCCTGCACGATCGCATCGACGACAACGCGCGGGCCCACCTGACGGCCGTGCTCCTGGGCCACTCCGTGACGGTGCCCGTCAACGACGGCGATCTGGCGCTCGGGACCTGGCAGAGCCTGTTTCTGATCGAGATGGACGGTCCGCGGCGACGCCGCGTGGACATGTTCTTCGTGGCTTGAGAGGGATCGGGCCGGGCTTGTCAGCGGAGGCGGCGCGCCGCTAGAATCGTGGCGAGGCGAAAATCATGGGCGGCGTCAAGAATCAGGGCGGGCCGGGAGGCTTCGCCAGACTGTTCACGGTCGAGGAGGCCAACGCGCTCCTGCCGCGGCTTCGACCCACGGTCGATGAGATGATCCGCGTCTTCGGAGAGATCCGGGCCGAGATCGAAGCCAGCGCGGAGGGCTCGGGACTTCCGATCGGCAGTCCCGATCTGCCGAAGCACCTGCAGGAGAGAGGGGTCGCGCCGCGCCTGATGGAGCGGGTCCGGGGACTGATCGAAACCATCCACTCGAACGGGTGTCTGGTCAACGGTCCGGAGGCCGGCCTGGTCGATTTTCCCGCGCTGTACGGCAACGAGATCGTCTTTCTGTGCTGGAATGCCGGCGAGCCGCGGGTCGAGCACTGGCACCGCATCCCGGACGGCTTCGCGGGGCGCCGGCCGCTTCTCGATCCCTCCCCGGACGACGCCCGCATCCACTGAGGGCGGCGTCGCTTCGCTCAGTCCCTCCGGGGATGACCGTTCGCGTGCACACGCTTGCGGTAGCTCTCGCGCACCAGCCGGCAGATCTCGCGGGGATCGTCGGTGACCGTGAAGAGGGCGACGTCCCCCTCGCTGATCATCTTCTGGCCGAGCATCTCCCGATCAATCCACCGAAGAAGGCCTCGCCAGTAGGCGCGACCCACCAGAATGATCGGGAAATTGTCGATCTTGTTCGTCTGGACCAGGGTGAGCGCCTCGAACGCCTCGTCGAGGGTTCCGTATCCGCCCGGGAAAACGACGTACGCGCATGCGTACTTCATGAACATGACCTTGCGCGCGAAGAAGTAGTTGAAGTGGATCAGGGTGTCGATGTGCCGGTTCGGCTCCTGCTCGAAGGGCAGCCGGATGTTCAGTCCGATCGATGCGCTTCCGCCGCGCCGGGCGCCCAGATTGGCCGCCTCCATGATCCCGGGCCCGCCGCCCGTGATGATCGAGAAGCCTTCCCGCGCCAGGGCCTGGGAGACGACCACCGCCTTGCGGAAGTAGCGTGATCCACGTCTCACGCGTGAGCCGCCGAAGATCGACACGGCGGGCTCGACCCGCCGCAGTGTCTCGAAGCCTTCGACGAATTCCCCCATGATCTTGAAGACCGTCCAGGTATCCTTGGGGATGATGTCCTTCATCGAACGCCGCTTCGGGCGGCCGCCCGAGCCCGGCCCGGCGGGGATGATGCGTGATGCTGCGGTCGTTCGGGAGCGGCTCATGCTGACCTCGATGGCCCGGAGAGGGCGGCCCGCCCAATATAGGGCCCGCGCGATCAAGCGGCAACCCTCGTGCCTGCAGAGGTTTGCGCGCTCGATCGCGGCGGGGCCGCGCGCGGGAGAATCGCCATGAGCGAAGCCCCCCCGGTCGCGGGGGGGAATAACCCTCCCGCGCGAGGGGATCGCCTCGAGGTCGACATCGACGATCTCGCCTTCGGGGGCCGGGGCGTGGGACGGGTCGGGGGCTTCGTCGTGTTCGTCCGGGGGGCGTTGCCGGGGGAGAGGGTCCGGGCGCTGGTGCGGCGCCGCAGGCCGGGATTCGCCGAGGCGGACGTCGAGGCGGTGCTCGACGTCTCCCCGGATCGCGTGCAGCCCCGGTGCGAGCATTACGGCACGTGCGGCGGCTGCGATCTCCAGCACCTCGACGCCGCGGCGCAGACGAGCGCCAAAGGACGGCAGGTGCGCGAGATCCTGAGACGCATCGGGCGCGTCGACGATCCCCAGGTGGCCCCGGCCCTCGCCTGCGGGGAACCCTGGGGCTACCGCTTCCGGATGGACCTCGACTGGGAGCGCCGGAAGGACGGGCGGCCGGGCCTCGGCCTGCACCGCCGCGACCGCCCCGGCCAGACGTTCGATCTGTCCGTCTGCCATCTGATGACCGGGGAGGCGGTGCGGCTCGTCCTCTGGATCGCCGCGAGGGCCTCCCGGCTGCGGTTGCGGGCCCTCGATCGGAAAACGGGGCGGGGGCTCCTGCGCCGGCTCTCGCTGCAGGAGGCGCGGGCGACGCGCGAGATCCTGATCGGACTCGAGACCGGACGGGGCGATCCGCCGACGCTCGGCGATCTCGCGCGATCGACGATGGGCCGTCATCCGCGGGTCGTCGGTTTCGTCCGCCGAACGATCGGCCCTGACGGCCGGACGCTCGACGAGTCGATCCTCGCCGGCCGGGATCATCTGTTCGAGGAGGTCGGAGGAGACCGATTGCGGGTCCCCGCGGCCGCCTTTTTCCAGCCGAACGCGAGCGGCGCCGAGATCCTGCGCCGCGAGGCGATCGATGCGCTCGGCCCCCGTCCGGACGAATCGATCCTGGAGCTGTTCGCGGGCGTGGGACTGTTCAGCGTGGCGATCGCGCGCCGGGCCGGGACGCTCGTGGCGATCGAGGGATCGCGGGAGGCGGCCGCCGCCGCGCGCGAGAATCTGGCGCGCGCCGGAGGGCGGGAGACCCGGGTCGTCCAGGGCGACGTGGCGAGCGCGCTCCCCGCGCTGCTCGCAGAAAGAGAGTGGCACGGGATCCTGGCCGACCCGCCGCGCACGGGGCTCGGCCCGGCGACTCTGGCGGCGCTGTGCGGCGCGCCCTGCCGGCGCCTGGTCTACGTCTCGTGCGATCCGGCGACGATGGCGCGCGATCTGCGGCAGCTGGTCGAGCGGGGAGGCTATCGCCTCCTGCGGGTCGTTCCTCTCGATCTGTTCCCGCAGACGCATCACGTCGAGTGCGTCGCCCGCCTCGAGCGCGCGGGGGGAGACGCCTAGCGCGCGGCGCGGCGCGCGCCGGCGGCGCCCTGAATCGCGATGGCGCCGGCGGCCTGCAGGGCGAACAGGGCGACGTAACACTCGTACTCGCCCAGTCGCGCGAGCGCGACGATCTCCCCGAGCGTCCGGGTCCCGTCCACCAGGGGGAAGACGCGCTTCTCGTCGGAGGTCAGATCGGGCCGGCCGGAGACCTCGTCGGCCGGCAGCGTCTGGATGAGAACGAGATCGTCGTCCGGAAAGGCGGCCCGGATCTTGGTCCATTCGTCCAGCCGGTGAATCCCCTCCATGACGATCTTCGTGGTGGACATGGAGAGGGTGATCTTCTCCTTGCTGTCGATCGCTCCCTCCGCGAACTCGAAGAATCCTCCGCGCCAGTGGAACAGACTGTAGACGATCTCCAGAACCTGCTGCTTGACGGCCCACAGGAGCTGATCCGCGGTGATGTATCCCATGCGCACCAGGACCTTCCCGTGGCGCGTGCCCGGATCGATCTTGGCGGACGAGGCCGCGTTCTGTTCCGGCGTGATGATGCCCTTGCGCACGAGGAAGTTGCCGAGGCTGTCCCGGACCGAGTTCGATCGCGCGAAGACGATCTCGCCATCCTCCCAGTGCAGTGTCCTGCTCTCGGCCCCCCTGGTGAGTCGCAGCATGCCCGACTTCTTCGACATCGACACCAGCGTGAAGATGTCGGACAGATTGAAGGCGCCCAGATCGCCGCTGAGAATCGCCTTGCCCGACATCAGAGGCCTCCCGGGCGCGCGGCCGCGGGATGGATCGGCCGCGCGTCGATGAGGGGTCGATCACGGTGCTGTATCCGGCCCGCGATGCCGCAGGAATCGGCCTTGACAGCCCCCCGGGCTCCCCGTACACTTAGCGCGCACTCGCCGGTCGGGATGCCCGCGAGTGCTTCTATATCAAGGACTTGGGTGGCGGACCCTTCCACACACCGCGACCGACGGACGGCCGGAACGTTCCGCGCGGCTCCTGCCGGAATTCCAGGCGGGAACGGGCACCCGGCGGCGTGCGGAAGGCGGGGGACCGCCGGCGTGCAGGAGGTCATAGAGTGATCCTCAACAGGCGGCTTCTCCTCCCGGCGGCGGCCGTGGCCCTGCTTCCCCTGATGGCCTGCAGCAAGACCGACGATCAGCCGGACCAGCGCCGGATCTTCGGCTCGCCTCCCATCATCACGGCGACACCGATCGTGCGCGCGAACCCGAGCGAGGTCCGGTGCGACTTCACCAACGTCTTCATCAATCTGGGCGCTCCTCCTGACGGAACTCTGATCGTCGGCATGAAATACTCGGAACTGGAGTTCGTCGTGCCGGTCTCCGATCCGGACTCCGACCCCGATCCGGCGAACGGACAGGACGACATTCTCGCGGTGACCGCGACGTTCGTCCCGCCCGGCCAGCCGGGCGACGTGGTCCAGGACGAGCAGAGCCTGGTCCTGTTCGACGACGGAGGGGCGAACAAGTTCTCGTTCACGCAGATCGGCAGCTTCAACGTCGACTGCACGTCCGGGCCCCCGGTTTCGTGCAAACCGCTCAGCGGGTTCATCCTCACGTCCAACGACCAGGTCGCCTTCGACGGAACGTTCGAACGGCGGCTCGGGGCCTTCGATCTCCAGCTGGAGATCAGCGAGACCACGCAGCTCGTGCAGGACTGCCTGGCGCTGGATAAGGGACAGGTCGTCATCGACGTGAAGAGCGGATCGACCTTCGATTTCCGGGTGGACGCCGTCGATCGGGCGGGGAACATCACCACGTGGCCCGTGCCGCTGCCGGTGACGACGCAGCAGACGGAGTTCATCTGCGAGGGCGACGATTGCCTCTGCTGCCTCATTCAGTTCGCGACAAGCAGCATTTGCAGCGGTCTGCCCGGGCTGTCGGGCGCCTGCGGAGGCTAGGTCTCCGGAATCCAGCCGACTCACCTCTTCCCCCCATGGCGGTTCGGGCCGATCTCGGCCAGGACGGCACACACCTTCCCCGACGATTCCAATATCGCAATCTAAGGTCCTTTCCGGGTCAGATCAAGGAAGCGACCCGAGGAGCCGGACGAGCCGCGTGGCGACCTCGGGCGTGATGGTGCGGGCGCGGAGGGCCAGATCGGTCGACCGGACCCCCAGCAGACGGTGGAGTTTGCGGAAATCGGCGGGCAGGGCCCGCAGGACCTCGGCGTGAAGGCGCAGGGTGCTGGCGTCCCCGCGCGAGACGGGACCCGTCAGAGCCTTCACGGGGCCCAGCCGCTCGACGTTGTCCAGGGTGCCCCGGACCAGCGGCATGTAGAGACGCAGGGCCTGGCGCTCGCTCAGCCCGAGCGCGCGTGCCGTCTCGAGGCCGACCGCGATCAGCGCCACCAGATCGTTCGACAGGAGCACCGCGATCAGATGGTAGAGCGACTTCGCCTCCATGGGAATCGTCACCGGCATCCCGCCGAAAGCGACGACCAGTCTGCGCAGGCGCCGGACCGCCCTCGGCTCCCCTTCGATGGCGAAGGGGATGCCGGCCGGATCCCGAAGCCCGACCCGGGGGTCGGCGATGCTGGCGAGGGGATGGATCGAGGCGACCTGCGCCCCGCGCCGGCGCAGGGGCTCGAGAACGCTGGAGGAGAGCGCCCCGCTCGTGTGGGCCACGACCCGTCTCCCCCATCTGAGATCGGTCTCCGCGAGCTCCTGGGCGAGCAGCGGGATCACCCGATCCGGCGTGGTGATGAAGACGAGTGACGCGCCTGCGACAGCGTCCTCGTTGGAGCGGGTCGGCTCTCCGCCCCCGACGAACGCCGCGGCCTGGCGGGCCGAGCGCAGCGTCCGGGCGGTCACCCCGGAGGGCCTCAGGCCCTGCTGCACCAGCAGCCGGCCGAGGGCGCGACCCATGCGGCCGGCGCCCAGAATGGCGAAACTGGTGCCGTTCATGCCGATCCTCCCTTCGTGCCGGTCGATGCTTGCCGGATGGTCCGGAGGGCGCGGATGAGATGCTCCAGGGGCTCCGGCCTGGGCGCCTCGAATTCGAGACTCGCGGCGGTCCGGGGATGGATCAGGCCGAGCAGACGGGCGTGGAGCGCGATCCCGCGGTAACCGGCGAGCGCCTCCCGCTCCGCCGGCGTGCGGCCCCCGGCGGGCCTATGCCCGCCGTACAGGCGATCCCCCACGACGGGGTGCCCCAGATGGCTGAGGTGGACCCGGATTTGGTGAGTCCGCCCGGTCTCCGGTCGAACCTCCAGAAGCGAGACGGCTCCGAGCGGCGCCACGATCCGGTAGAGCGTCCGGGAGGCCCTCCCCCCGGGCCGGACCGCCATCCGGACGCGCACCGTGGGATGGCGGCCGATGGCGGCGACGATCGATCCATCCGGTCGCCGCGGCCGGCCCCAGACGAGGGCCTCGTAGATCTTCTTCGTTTTCCGGGCCTTGAACTGGGCCGACAGATCGCGATGGGCCGCGTCGTTCTTGGCCACGACCATCACGCCGGACGTCTCGCGGTCGAGCCGGTGCACGATCCCGGGCCGCTCGACGCCTCCGATGGTCGTCAGCCCACCGCAATGATGCAGGAGCGCGTTGGCGAGGGTCCCGCCGCGCACGCCCGCCCCGGGATGGACGACGAGTCCCGGGGGCTTGTTGATGACGATGAGATCCTCGTCCTCGTGCAGGATGTCGAGCGCCCGGTCCTCGGCGACCAGGCCCGACGGCAGCGGTTCCGGAAAATCGACCCGGACCAGCTCTTTGCCTCGCACCCGGTACGAGGGGCGGACGGGCCGGTCGGCGACGCTCACGCGGCCTTCCGAGATGAGTCTCTGCCAGGCGGCGCGGCTGTGGTCCGGGATCAGGTCGGCCAGCGCCCGGTCCAGCCGGCGGCCCCTCTGCCCCTCCGGAACGACGAGCTCGAGGCGGCGCGGGGGTCCTGTCGAGGCGGCCGAGGTCATCATGCCGTTCTCGGGGTGCGGGATCGACGGGCGAGCGTGACGAGCATCGCGACCGCCACGAGCGCCGCCGGGATCGCGATCACCTGCGATGTCGAAAGGGTGTCGCCGAAATAGAGGCCCCGGGCCGCATCACCCCTGAAAAACTCGACGACGAAACGGAGAATCGCGTAGACGAGCACGTAGATCCAGAACACCTGCCCGTCGAAGCGCCGGCGCCGCATGGCGTAGGCGGTGATGCCGAGCAGGGCGATATCGGCCAGCGCGTGATAGAGCTGCGTGGGATGCAGCCGGACGAAGAGCGGGACGTCGGTCAGCTCGCTGGCGCGCGCGTTCGTGAACGTCACGGCCCACGGCAGATCGCACACCTGACCGAAGCAGCATCCCGCGAAGAAACAACCCAGGCGCCCGACCGCCTGCCCCGCGGCGAGCGAGGGGGCGGCGATGTCGGCGACGCGACCGAAGGGGAGGGCGTGCCGGCGCAGGTAGACGAACGCCGTCAGCAGCGCGAGCGCGAAACCTCCGTAGAACACGCCGGCCGAGCGAAGGCTGCGCAGGATCTCCTGCGGATTCTCCATGTAGTAGCCGAAGTGCAGGAGATAGAGAAGGACCTTCGCGCCGACGAACCCCGCGATCAGGGTGAGGATGCCCAGATCGATGATGCGCGACGTCGGCAGGCCCTCTCGCCTGGCGTAGTGAACCCCCACGCGCAGGGCGAGCAGGAAGCCGAGAGCGTAGAACAGGCCGTAGGTGCCGATGGTGAACTGGCCCAGGCGGCCGAGGTCGAGATCGAACAGGACGGGATACATCAGCGCTCCTCCAGCGGCCCGTCCGATCGTCCACGACCTCTGCGCAGCAGGTCGAACAGCAGCAGTGAGACACCCACGCAGATCGCGGAGTCGGCGACGTTGAAGGCCGGCCAGTGGTGCTCGCCCAGGTAGACATCGAGAAAGTCGATCACGTGGCCGAGCCGGATCCGATCGGCCAGATTCCCGACCGCTCCCCCGAGAATGAGCGCCAGGCCCGTCTGGGCCACCCGGTCGGCGAGGGAGGTCCGGAACTGGAACATCAGAATGAGCCCGATCGCCGCAGCCGGCACGACGGTGAAGAGGATGCCGCGGAAGGGGTCCCCGAGCTCCCGGCAGAGGCCGAACAGGCCGCCGCGGTTCCAGACCAGGGTCAGCTGAAACAGGCCGGGCACGATCTCCCGCGTGGAATGAAGCGTCATCGTCGCGCTGATCCAGGCCTTCGTCGCCTGGTCCAGCCCGAACACCGCCAGGGCGAGACCGACGTACAGGGCCCGAATGGGGCCTCCGCGGCTCAAGGTCCGGCCCCGCGGGCCTCGAGGATCGTCCGGATCGAGCGGGCGCAGCGTCCGCACACGGTCGGATGCGCGGCCTCGGATCCGATGTCGGTCGTCACGTTCCAGCATCGCTCGCACTTTCCGCCTTCCGCCTTCTCCACCGCGATCCTGAGGCCGGGCAGCCGGTCGCTCTCGAGTATGGGCCCGGTGACCGCGCCGAGCGTGGCTCGCGACACGATGAAGAGAAACTGCAGAGAGTCCGAGTAGGCCGAAAGCACGTCCGCGATCCCGGCGGGCGCCTGCAGGGTGACGTGAGCCTCGAGAGAGTTCCCGATGTCTCCCCGGGCGCGCACCGTCTCGAGAGCCTTGAGAACCTCCTCCCGCACGTCGAGGAGCACCCTCCAGCGATCGAGCAGCGGCCCGTCGTCGGGAAGATCGAGGAGGCCCGGAAACTCGGCCGTGTGCACCGAGTCCTGGATCGGATCCCCGTCGCCCCGGCCGTGCAGGGCGCTCCAGATCTCCTCGGCCGTGAAGCACAGGATCGGAGCCATGAGCCGTGTGATCGAGTCGGCGATCCGGTGCATGGCGGTCTGGGCGGAGCGGCGTTCGGGAGCGTCCGTCGGGCTCGTGTACAGCCGATCCTTGAGGACGTCCAGGTAGAGCGAGCTGAGGGTCACGGTGCAGAAGCGGTGGATCGCCTGCGTGACGAGGTGAAATTCATAGGCCTCGTACGAGGTCCGCACGCGCTCGATCAGATCGTTCAGCCGGTGCAGCGCCCAGCGATCGATCTCCTGCAGGTCGCGCAGCGGGATCGCGTGCCGTCCGGGATCGAAATCGCTCAGGTTGCCGAGCAGGAAGCGGACCGTATTGCGGATCTTTCTGTAGGCATCGGCGTTGCGCGACAGGATCTCCTGGCTGAGCCGCATGTCCTCCAGGAAATCGACCGTGGCGACCCACAGGCGGAGCACGTCGGCCCCGTGCTGGCGGATCACCTCCTGCGGCGCGATGACGTTCCCCTGCGACTTGGACATCTTGCGCCCTGCGCCGTCGAGGGTGAAGCCGTGGGTGAGGACGCTCCGGTAGGGGGCGCCTCCCCGATCGTTCACGGCGACCAGCAGCGAGGAATGAAACCAGCCGCGATGCTGATCGCTCCCTTCCAGATAGAGATCGCTCGGCCAGGGACAGTTCTCGTTCGCGGCCATCACGGCCAGGTACGAGACGCCCGACTCGAACCAGACGTCGACGATCTCGTCGCGTCGGACGAGATCGTTGCCCGCGCACCCCGGACAACGGAGGCCGTCCGCCAGGCCGCGGAAGGCCGCCTCGTCGAACCAGGCATCGCTGCCGCGCTCGCGGAACAACCTCGACACCCGGCGGATGAAGGGCACGTCGACGACGGCGGTCTCGCACGTCCGGCAGAACGGAAAGGGGAGGGGCACGCCCCACACGCGCTGCCGGGAGACGCACCAGTCGGGGCGCGTCTCCAGCATGCCGCCGATGCGCGCGGAGCCGCCCGCCGGGATCCAGCGCACGCGGCCGATGGCCTCGAGACTCCGGCGCCGGAGATCATTGTGATCGAGGGCGATGAACCACTGCTCGGTCGCCCGGAAGAGAATCGGCTTCTTGCAGCGCCAGCAGTGCGGGTAGCTGTGAGTGATCGTCTCGGCGTGATAGAGCAGGCCACGCTCGCGCAGATCCTCGACGATCGTTTCATTCGCCTCGAGGACCGGCCGCCGGGCAAACGGCCCGATCGCGTCGATGAAACGTCCGCGCTCGTCCACGGGCGAGAAGATCGGAAGCCCCTCGCGGCGGCCGGTGAGATAGTCGTCCATTCCGTGGCCCGGAGCGGTATGGACCGCGCCCGTGCCGGTCTCCCGCGTGACGTAATCCCCCAGGACGAGCCGGGATCGGCCGTCCGCGGCGAAGGGATAGGGAGAGCGCGCCTCGCCCAGTCCTTCGAGCTCGCGCCCCCGGAAGGTCGCCAGGACGCGGCCGGGCTTCAGGCCGCCGAGGCCGAGAACGTCGTTCGCCCGCTCCGCGACCACCAGCAGCACCTCGTCGCCGGCCTCGAGCAGCCTGTACTCGAAATCGGGGTGGAAGGCGATCGCCAGGTTGGCGGGCAGGGTCCAGGGAGTGGTCGTCCAGATGAGGATCGAGACGCGGCGCCCCCGGATGCCCGGCACGCGCTCTTCGAGCGCGGCGCCCTCCCATGGGAAGCGGACATAGATCGAGGGGGACACGTGCTCATCGTATTCGACCTCGGCCTCGGCCAGCGCCGTGGCGCATCGCGGACACCAGTGCACGGAGCGCTTGTCGCGGTAGATGTTGCCGTTCTCCGCAAACCGTCCGATCTGCTCGACGATCGTCGCCTCGTAGCTCGAGTCGAGCGTCCGGTAGGGGGCGCCCCACTCCCCGAAGACGCCGAGGCGCCTGAATTCCTCGCGCTGCACGTCGATGAACTTCTCCGCGTAGGCACGGCACGCCGCCCGGATCTCGAGCGGGCTCATCCGCGCCTTCCGCGCGCCCAGGTCCTTGTCGACCTGATGCTCGATCGGCAGGCCGTGGCAATCCCACCCGGGGAGATAGGGGGCGTCGAAGCCGAGCATGGTGCGGGACTTGACGACGATGTCCTTGAGAATCTTGTTGAGAGCCTGTCCCAGATGAATGTGCCCGTTGGCGTACGGGGGTCCGTCGTGGAGGACGAAGAGGGGCCGTCCGCGGCGGGCCTTCCGGATCGCGGAATAGACGTCCGATCGATCCCATGCCTCGATGAGGAGCGGCTCCCGGCGGGGGAGATTCGCCTTCATCGGGAACTGGGTCTTCGGCAGATTGATTGTCGACTTGACGTCGAGCGGCCGCATGGGCCGTAGGATCCCTTGAAGAACGCCGTTTCAGGCCGGACTCCGGCCGTTTCGGTGAGCCCGGAATCTAACAGGCGGCTCCGAATATTGTCAAGGACGGCGGCTCTGTGCTAATTTCCGCCAGTGTCACGCGTGTATCTCGATCACAACGCCTCCAGCCCGCTGCGCCCCGAGGCGCGCGAGGCGATCGTCCGCCTGATCGAGGATCCACCGGCCAATCCCGGCAGCGTCCACGCCGAAGGGCGGCGCGCGCGCAGAGTCGTGGAGAAGGCCCGCGAGCAGGTCGCGCTCCTCATC